>JBEBVI010000504.1:0-3033 GCA_040392805.1 Taibaiella helva | reverse complement strand
CATTATATTTTTGTTCGCGTTCTTTTCCTTTTTCTCCGTCAAATGTCCTCGCCAATATTCGCTCATAATACGCTTTTTGGAGCTTTTCTTTTTCTCTATCTATTGCTTTGAAGTATTTAATCATTCTTGGCGTTGCTACAAAATAGAAAATATCGGAAGATGGAATATAACCCCTTAGAAATTTATACACTATTTTATCGCATTCGAGTTCTTTTAATATCCTATATAATTGTTTATCTTTTGCAGAGTTTACTACCTGTATTTTATAAATATTCTCATCTAATTGCTTGCCATATCTAAAATAGGTTCCTTGTAAAAAAGAATATTTCTTTTCGTCAGTATCTAATTTTCATCTATAAAATTTCCTTTTTCGTCAAAGTATTGGCTGTGTAGTTGTTTTGCAAGTTTAGGAGAGAAAATTTCAGAATGTCTTGATTGTTTAAATTTTGCTTTGACTTTTATTTTATAGTATTGATTGATGAAGTCCGAAATATAGTTTGCTAAAGATTCTTCGTATGGATAATAGCTATCAATCTGGGTTCTTCTATCAAGATACTGGAATCTCCCCATATAGTCTGAGAATGTGCCTAAAAGAAAAAATCGGGATTAATTTTCACTTCAAAATTTGTACTGTCTTCAGGTTCTCCAAAGTTTGATTGACCAAAAGTGTAACTACAAATAAAGGCAATAAAAAGGGTCATTAAGACTATTGTTTTTCTCATTTTTAGTGTTATTTTTTCGTGGTTTACTTGCACACAGTAGTGTATAATTTAATTAACAATGCGATTCGTCAGATATGCCTGGCAAGATAAGACTTTTACCAGTTATTGAGAAGCTGCGTTTCATAGTGGTGTCAGGCTACGTGAGGACGCGTGAATCGACGCTCGGTGGCTATCGGGGTTTAAGGCAACAACGGTGAGGCCGGTATTATAAATGGAATAGCAGAAGGCTCAGGCAGAACGTGTTGAGCGCTATTGGGGCTCCATTCCGGTTTTGATTATAGTATCTCCGACTTGTCCGGCCGGCACTGACTCCATGGTCGTGCTAC
The DNA here is from genome assembly GCA_040392805.1 of Taibaiella helva. Taxonomy (GTDB): domain Bacteria; phylum Bacteroidota; class Bacteroidia; order Chitinophagales; family Chitinophagaceae; genus Taibaiella; species Taibaiella helvus_B. The sequence goes on along the minus strand of JBEBVI010000504.1, from coordinate 1,985 downwards.
CGGCAACCGTATAGGAGAAGTAGCACAGCTGCCTTGGCGTACGTATATCCTTACGGTTACGTTGGAAGATAAAACAGCTACATTTAAAATCTTGAAATGATAAAGACCGGATAGGTAATATTGGACGAAGTTACACTGTGTCGGTTATCTATCATCCAGGGCTTTTCGTTTCAGATTCCATCACTTTATCCGGCTACCGGACGTTATGTGTAATTCACGATTCATTATAAATAACCCAATTGAATAGCCGCTTTAATCAAACCTACTGTATTTTTTACATTGAGTTTTTGTATAAGGTTATATCGGTGAGTTTCTGCCGTCTTGAAATTAATAAACAGCTTCTCTGCGATCTCCTTGGTAGTATATTCTTCAGCAATAAGTTGCAAAATTTCTTTCTCCCTTTTGGACAGTATAGGAGCGATATCTCCTTTTTGACTCAGATTGCTTTTGTATTTAATAGTGTTCTGCAGCAACTGGTGTTGGATAGAAGGTTCTATATACTCCTCATTATTATACACTGCTTCAATGGCACTGACCAGCGCTGCTGGTTTTGAATCTTTAAGCGCATATCCCCGGCAACCTTTCCGCATCATAGTGCTCATCATCGCCGGCGTATCGATACTGGTGAGTACAAGTATTTTTAAATCCGGATATAACTGCAACAATTCCGAAACCAGCTCTTTGCCTGATTTTTCAGGCATCAGCAAGTCCATCAGCAGTACATCCGGTAGCTGTATGGCCAGTTGGTCTATCAACTCACTGACGCTGGTAAAGGTACGGGTGACCTCTATTTGCGTATGTGGTTTGAGCAGGGTTACTAAACCTGCCAAAAGGAATTCGTGATCGTCAATAATGTGGATAGTAATCTTGCTCATATAAAATTATTCTGTTTAGTAGCAATCGGAGTGCTTAATTGCCTGCTTACCCGATCCTGCGTTTGCTTATCTTCCATTATGCTGTTCTGGTTCGTGCAAGAGGTGGTATCGTTATTTCAATATGGACCTCCGTACCTTCAGATGGTGCCGAGCGAATATCCATGTCGCCATTCATTACCTTCAACCGGGATCGGATACTTCTGATGCCCATACCATTTTCTGCTCTTTGCAGATCCTTAATACCCTTTCCATTGTCATCAATAGTAAGGCTGATGACATTTTCCCGTCCGTAAACCTGCACTAATACCTCAGTGGCCGCTGCATGTTTGACTACATTTTGAACCAATTCCTGCAGGATACGGTAAATATTAATTTCCATATCCACCGACAGCGGCGGTAGCGTACCAAAAAATTGGAAATGAATACTGATATTGGTGGTCTTACTGATGCCATTACAGAAATAGTCGATGGCATAAAGCAGACCCTCTGTCAGAAGTGCGTCCGGCATCAGGTTGTGCGCTGTTTGCCTGATTTTGATCCCGGTTTTATCCAGTTGCTGTTCTACACGATCATAGGTATGTGTAGACCGTACCACCGGAAACTCATCCGGCAAAGCCGCCAGGTTTATTTTAGCCAGGGAGAATTCCACCATCACATCATCATGCAATTGTCGTCCGATACGTGCGCGCTCCTTCTCCTCTCCATCCAATACAGCACTGAGCTGATTGATCTGTTGTTGCTGCTTATCCGCTTTTTCCTTGTGTAGTCTTAAACGTTGCCGCAGGTACAGAACGATAAACAGGAAGCTTAACAACAATGTTCCGGAAGATATCGAAACCATCCACAAATTTTTGCGGCTTAGTTTCTGCTTGACCAGGAGCAGTTCTACTTTTTTGTCCCTGATATCTTTGTCTTTTTCCGCCATGCGGGAGTGCGCCTCGATCTCATAAATAACCTTGTCCTTTTCCGCCTGGCTAATGCTATCTGCAAAAATGTAAGCTTGTGTGCGATGGTAGTAGGCTTTAGCATAATCTTTGGTAGAGTCGTATAGATTAGCCAGGTTGTTGTGAAGCGCTTTGATTACTGTTTTGCGAACTGATCCTCTTTGAG
>JBEBVI010000503.1:0-3036 GCA_040392805.1 Taibaiella helva | reverse complement strand
GCGGCCATGATTTCGATCAGCCGCGAAATGTCCTTGGACGGGATCATGAAAAAAGTTAGAAAAGAAACCTCTCGAAAAAACAATCGAACCTCTTACTCGAAAAAGCTTTGCCCTATTCTCCTTGCCGCCATTGCCTCCCTGTTCCCTTGGCAGGCGGAGCCGGTTCGGGCGGATCTCGACACGAGCAATTCGCTGAACTGGATCCTCAATTCGGACGCCCCGAATCCCTACAAGTCGATCATCGGCAGTGGCCCGAACACACCTTCGAATCAAAATTATACTCTGACGATTAATGCCGATGCGACCGCGTTTCCCTCGGGGAACAATCCGGCAATCAGCCTGAACGACAACTGGACCGTCTATGTTTACGGCACGGTGCAGAATCAAGCCAACGGCGGTGGCGGGCTTTGGAATGCCGGGCCGAACACGATCGAATCCCGGTCGAATACGACGATTATCATTGATGCAGGGGGGCAGGTACTGGCAACGGGAAGCCAAAACAACGGCGAGGCAATCAACCTGATCGGTAACTATAACCAGATTACCAATTACGGTTTAGTACAATCTCGCACCGGCGCTGCCATTTGGTTCCAGGACACGGTCACCTCACCGGCCAATTCCAATGAAGTCGACAACTACGGCACGATTCGAACGCTCCGGGGAAGCAACTACAGCGCCATCGGAAACTCAGGCCAAAACGGCGTGGTTTTCAGAAACCGCACCGGTGCCATCGTCGACGGCAGCTTGAGTTTCGCCGGGGGAGACGACCACTGGATCTTCGAGCCGGATTCGATTGTGACCGGCTCGATCAACGGTGGCGGTGGTACGAACACCCTGACCTTGGAAGGCGCGGCGGGTACCAGCGGTTCTCTTGCCGGGGCACTCCGGAATTTTACGACCCTGACGAAAGAAGGCGACGGAACGTGGACGATCACCGGCACCTTGACCGGTTTTGACGATGTCGAGGTCGACCAGGGAACGCTTCGTTTAACGGGAGACAATTCGGGTTTTGACGGAAAGGTTAACATAAACTCCGTGGGGAATGTCACGGGAACGCTCGAAGCCAAGGCCCGAAGCCTGCCGACGACGAGCAGCAATGTTGGCAACATCAAGAATAACGGCGTGTTGCGCTTCGTTGACAGCCTGACGGACGACGACGGCGGAATCGGCAATTATGCTGGCCAGATTACCGGCACCGGCATCGTGGAAATGACCGGCACCGGCATCGTGACCTTGGAAAATCTCAATAACACTTATAGTGGTGGAACTTACGTCAAGAACGGCACCTTGGGTATTGCCACAATGGCAACGCTCGGCACCGGCGAATTGTATCTCGGTAGCGGAACTTCTCCCACGGCCACGATGGGAACCCTGCGTTTAGCCAACGCTGACATCGACATTACCAAAGACATCAACCTTCGAAACGGCGGCGGTGCCGTCGACACAAACGGCTACAACGGCGTTGTTTCCGGAAAGATTGCCCTTGGTGGCTCCTTTACAAAGGCAGGGGAAGGTACGCTGACGGTCACCAACAACGATAACGATTATGCCGGTGGCACTTACATCACCGGCGGAACGCTCGAAGTCGGCGACGGCGGCACTAACGGCAACATTCCTTATGTCGGATATATAAGCATTACGAATTCCGGAGCGGCTTTGGCGATCAACCGTTCCGACACGGTCACGATCAATACCCGCATCACCGGTGCTGGCGAGTTCATCCAGCGAGGAAGCGGCACCACGATTCTCGGCCCGCTCAATTATTATTCCGGCGGCACTTCCATTGAAAACGGCACCTTGCAGGTTTCGAGTAATCTCAGTCTCGGATCGGGCACTGGCGCTTTGTCTTTCGGCACGGCGACCACCAACGGCACCCTGCTCATGGCAGGTAACGTTGACACGAACGGCCGGAACGTCACGCTCAATGCCGGGGGCGGTACGATCAACACGAACGGCTTTCAGGGCACGATGGGCGGCGTGATTTCGGGTTCCGGCGGTTTGGCCAAAACCGGCATCGGCCAGTTAACGCTGACCGGCGAGAACACATATACAGGCACCACGACCATCAATCAGGGTGCCGTCCAGCTCGGAAACGGCGGCACCTCGGGCAGTATTGTCAGCGATGTTGTCATGAACAACAACACGTCGTTGATCTTCAACCGCTCGGACAACCTGAACGTTTTGCCGGGAAAAATCTCCGGACAGGGTAATCTCATTCAGCGGGGAACAGGAACGACCACGCTCACCGGTGTAAACAGTTACACGAACGGCACGGTCATCGAAACCGGCACCGTGGCCGTCAACAGCGATGCCGCTCTCGGCGCCTCGACCGGCAGCTTGACTTTCGGTACGGCAACCACCGGCGGTACCTTGAAACTGATCGCCGACATCGACCATCTGGCCGACCAGCGGAACGTGACGATCAACAACGGCGGCGGCACGATCGACACCGGCGCTTTTCACGGCACGACGGGAGCGGTCATTCAGGGGACCGGCCATTTGACCAAAACCGGCACCGGCACGTTGACCCTGACCGCCGACAGCACATACACCGGCGGCACGACCGTCAGGAACGGTGAACTGGAATTGGGCGACAACACAGCGGGGGGCGTCGGCAGCGTCATCGGCAACGTCGAAGTACAAGGAACCGGCACGATCGTTTACAACCGGGCCGACGACAACACCAATCCGGCGGGCACGGTCTTCGGCTCCGGCAACGTCATCCAGCGGGGTTCCGGCACAACGACCATTACCAGCGATCATACCTACACCGGCAGCACGACGCTCCAGGGCGGCACGCTGGCCATCAGCAGGGATGCAAATCTCGGCAATGGTGGTGCCGTGATTTTCGACGGCGGAAAACTCCAGTTGAACGACGATTTGACGGACTTCAACCCGAACCGCACCGTCACGCTCCAGAGCAGCGGCACGATCGACACGCTCGACAACACGGGCACCATCGGCGCGGTCATCGGCGGCTCCGGCACCTTGACGAAAGACGGTTCCGGCACCTTGATTCTGACCGGCAATAACACC
>JBEBVI010000502.1:0-3039 GCA_040392805.1 Taibaiella helva | reverse complement strand
TTACTTAAAGTAGTATAACAGCGTCAAAAGATGGCTCTTCGTCAAAAGTAGTGGAAATGGAGGTTATCTAGTACTTCCCGTATGAGGTTGTTTAGCACACAATGCAAATCGCTTTAGGTCGTTCTTTGTCATTTCCGAAGGCAACTTCTCTCTTGCGCAACAAAATATTCTCACGCATTATAATGCTAAAAGCACTTTTAGAACAGCATGAGCAGACTCCCCGCAAGAGTTGCAAAATGGGGTTAGTTAAGGGAGTAGCCAAAGAACCGGGTTAGACAACAAACTCCAAATAAGGCCAAAATCAAGAGCCAGGAAGTTTAGAATTGATTTATACGCTCGAAAATACTTCGTTTTCAAGTTCCACACTTAATGACGATGAACCTTTACCTTACCAGCGTAACATTCCCCCGATAATGCTCCTTGCGGCCATCGGCTGTTTCTACAACGAGCGAGTAAATATATACGCCCTGCGGTTGCAGTTGGCCGTTATACTTTCCATCCCACCCTCGCCCGTCTATATTTGTAGTCTCGAATATTAATTGCCCCCAACGATTTAAGATTTGCATTTTGAATTGGATTACACCGTGTGATAGGTATTGTCTCGGAAAAAAGTAGTCATTCCGACCGTCATTGTTTGGAGTAAAAGCATTCTGGATATCTATGTAGCAATCTTTTTTTACTTCCACCTTGTCCGTTGTCGTGCAACCTGCCGGTTCTTTTACCACGGTTAAACTGTACATACCGGGGTGTCTTACAGCTATGCTCTTCATAGTATCACCTGTGCTCCATAAATGATGGAAGATAGCTGCCGTATCTGTTACAAGGTTTTTTAAATATAGGGGCGATGATGAAAAGCAAAGACCGGTGTCTGCGCCTAAGTTGACCAGGGGTAAATCGAAAACATGTATCGTATGTGTAAAAGTATCTGAAGGACAGGCGCGGAACTGTGCACTAAGGGTTACCGGCAGAACACCCGCCTTATCATAAGCATGTTGAAGCCTGTTATCTGCTGTGTATAACGCTACTCCATCTCCAAAATTCCAATGTAAGCTGCTAATTATACTATCCGTAAGCTTATGATGAAAGTAAAGAGGACTACCTGCACATATACTGTCAGGGGTAACGGTAAAGCTGACCGGTAACGGGGCATCTACCGTTATGGTTTGATAAGCGGTGTCCGGGCAGATACCGTCAATTTCCCCTACAAGTCTTACTTCATAATTCCCTGCTTCCCTATAGCTGTATTGCGGGCTTTCAAAAGATGAATCGCCATTGCCAAATGACCAGGTAAAACTATTGAAGTGCGGATCAGAAGTATTCTGAAATTCGAGGAGATCATTTTCACAAACAAGGGTGTCCACAGTGAAGGAAACTTTGTAATCTTGTGCGGGATAAGTCACGAAGAAGCTGTCTATATAATGTTCGCATAAAGAATCACTGGGGTAACTCACCCAGTATATCCCCGTTTTATTGATTTTTCTTGTTTTGCCGGTGGTGATGCCATCTTCCCATAGATAACGGGATTGGTTAAGATTGTTAGCGATCATAGTGAAAGTATCGGCCTGGCATCTGCCGGAGAAAGCGGTAGTAGTATAATGCTTGGGAATATTGTATAGTGTAATAAAAAACTCTTCTATATGGTCTCCACAATTATTACCATCCCATAGGTGATAATGGAGTGTGTATATTCCCGATTGGTAAATATACCGGCTGACGCCCGCTATGCCGTCTTCCCATTTATAATCGCTTCCAGTGGTGTCTTTTGCAACTAATAAAAAGCTGTCGGCACAATAGGCTGTGTCTGTAGTAGCGTTGTATATTTGATTATCTCCAAAGGTTGTTGAAGGATTGGGAAATCCGAGGATACAAAGCGTTTGATCTTCCAGGTAAAAACCACTATCTACATATTCACATGCCGTACCAGGTAAATTAGGGTGATTAATCACAGACAGGTATCTTAGATTATTAATATACATTCTTCCATCCATGGCCCTTCTGATTGTCCGCCATCCACCCGATGAACCTATATCTATTCTTGATACTACAATATTTTGTGCATTACTCAAACTTAAATCGTATTGTAAAATAGCATCTTCCCTCCCAATTTTTGTACCATATAGTTTTGAGTTATCAGAAGAAAAGGACACTCCGTAATGACCATTAGCTTTATCCAGGACTAAAGCATTACCAGCGATTCCCGTAGCAGGATCAAATTCATAAAGCACCAAACTACCTAGATCTCCAAACATTACTTGACCGAGAGCTAATCTACTCCGATTGGGAGAGACATCTATACATCCAGCACTAACAACATAATTAAGACCAATTTTTGGTGAAACCACAGGAATCGTATCAATACTACCTGAGCCGATATTATACGATTTAATTTGCCTTCTTGATGTAACAATTAACCAGATATTACATTGGTCGCCGGGAACAGCAGTCATAACCTCTTCCAGACCAGTAGCCAGTAGTTTTGATTTCATGCCTGTTACCACATCGCCCTTTCCGCCATTCAGCGCCATATCTACAATGCAATAATATAGCCAACCATATTTGTTATACTCTGCAGAACCTAAAGAAAAAACATAGTATTTTTTTCTTTGGCCCGGCATAGGTACTATCACTGCTGCCTGGCTCGTACTCCAGGTTACATTTTCCCCTGACCCTGTTAAATCTCTGCCATTAGGCATAGGTGTATTATTGTTGTCCCAAATAGTGGTACCATCGGTATAAAACAATAATTGCCCCTTATCATTACTTATAGAAGCGCATCCTTCATTTGTCCTTATAGAGGTTTTAATAGCCCTGGGCGGATTGCTGTTAAAGTCAATGCCGGCGCCATAGCCAAATGCCCATATATTATCATATTGTGCAACTGCATTTATTGCACTGCATAAAAGAAGAATAAAAGATAGCAACAACTTCATATCACAATCAATTTGAAGTAAAAAACAACCAATAGCTACATCCCGGGAAGTAGCTATTGGCTTTTAAAAGCAGATGTTACTTTATTTTGACCCGACTATTGTAGCCTGA
>JBEBVI010000501.1:0-3041 GCA_040392805.1 Taibaiella helva | reverse complement strand
CAATACGGTGGCGCCTTGCGACACTAATTCCTCGTCTCTAAAGGCGCTGAAGCCGTCGGACGCTTTCGTTGATGTTCATAATGAAAATTTTCAGTGTTAATAAATCATTGAAAAGTAGTACGGTCTGTTTCGAAAACAAATGTAGACCGCGAGGACGCCTATGGCCGGCATTTGGCACTGATTGGCAGAGGATTGTCCGGTTCATTTTTATGCATTTCATGGGGATAGCTTGTCCCTTCTTAGGAGTATTTGGCTATGTCTTACAGATAGCCTGTCGCAGCTTAGCGGTAATTTGCTATGCCTTAGAGGTAGCTTGTGGTTTTTAGAGCTAGCTTATCGCTTTTAGGGGGCAGTTTGTTATGTCTTAAGTTTAGTTTATCGCATCTTAGGAGTAGTTTGTTGCGTCTTAGGATTAACTCGTTGCATCTTAGGGTTAGTTTATACATCCTAGCGGTAGCTCGTTATATCTTAGGGTAAGTTTATCATATCTTAGCTGTAGCTCGTCATATCTTAAGGTAAGTTTATCATATCCAGAGTTAGCTCGTCGCATCTTAGGGTTAGCTTGTCATATCTCAGCAGTAGTTCGTTGCAGCTTAGGGTTAGTTTATCATATCTTAGCTGTAGCTGGTTGCAGCTTAGAGTTGGTTTGTCATATCTTATCGTTAGTTTGTGATGTCTTAGCAGTAGCTTGTCGCAGCTTAGCAGTAGCATGTCCCGTCTTAGGATTGGCTTGAGCCAATAGAGGCTACCTCAAAGAACGTAATATCCGCCACATCGGCAAGCCATTAGGCAGAGCGTCCAAAGAAGAACGATCTCCCTGTCAAAAGCATAAACGAAGAAAAGACTAAAATGAACGTAATCAGACAGAAGGTAAGGCCGGACAAGGCAAACGAGCTTACGGGTTCAACAGAATAATGGCTAAACTTCCCGAAACCTGAGGTAGCAAGTATACTGTTTGTAATCAATATCCTGAAATGGAGTAAGGATATTTTTGTGCTTATCCTAAAATGGCTCTTAAGACCAAAGATCGAAATCAAAAAGATGAATAAGCTACAGCTATTCTATATGTAAGAATATAAAACATAGCCATGGACTAAACTTTTTCAGCAAACGCTAATTATTCCTAATTTTACCGTTTTACCATCTGAACCAAACGGCAGTGATCATAAGCGGCTTTACCATTATTAGAAATGCGGTCCTGTTTGACTTTCCCGTCATAGAAAGCATATCGTCCGTGCTGCCCTGGGTAGACGAGTTTATTGTTGTCGTAGGCGACAGTGAAGATAATACCGATGCCCTGATCAGCAGCATAGCATCGGATAAGATCAAAATAATACATGCCAATTGGGATACCGTTACCTACAGTGAGAAATGTATGATATATGCCCATCAGACAGATATTGCCCTAAGCCATTGCAAAGGAGACTGGTGCATATATATACAGGCAGATGAGGTGCTGGCAGACGGAGCCGGGCAGGTTATTGCAAATGCCTGCAGGCACTACCTGAAAGACCGCCGCGTGGAAGGGTTCCTGTTGAAATATATTCACTTCTTCGGGTATTACGACAGGTATGTAGATGCCCTTCATTTTGCTTATCCCAAGGAAATAAGGGTAGTGCGCAACCATATTGAAGTGCACTCCTGGAGCGATGCACAATCTTTTAAAATAATACCGGGTTTTGATTATAAAGATTACCTGCAGAAGAAGGGTACCCGGAAACTGAACTGTATTGAGCTGAATGCTTATATATACCATTACGGATGGTGCCGTGATCCGCGCAGGATGGTAAAAAAGGTAGCTGAGCAACACAGCCTGCATTCAGGGCGCGAGCATGTAGCGGAAGAAACGTATTTTGATTACGGTAATCTCAGGCTGCTACCCGAGTTCAGGGGTGGCCATCCGGCGGTAATGAAGGAAAGGATCAATCAAACAGATTGGAAGCACCTGCTTAAATATACCGGGCCGCCATCAGCTGTGCTGGGCAAAAAGTTTAAACTCAAATACAGGATCATCAATTTTATTGAGCAAAAGATATTGGGAGGCCGTCTTATTGCCGGTTTTAAAAACTACAAACGCGTGGGCAGATACGGATTTTAAAATACTTCAGAAAGCAAAAAAGGCAAATACACGATGTTAGCAGCAGAGCATATATCAAAAAAGTACGGGCAGATAGAAGTTTTAAAGGATGTTTCCCTGCAAATCGGGGAAGGTGACTTTGTAGCTATAGCCGGCCCTTCGGGAGCAGGTAAAAGTACTTTACTGCACATATTGGGTGGCCTGGATGCGCCGGACAGCGGAAAAGTGCATATTATGAACCAGGAATTCTCCGGTCTGAACCGGAAGAAAAAAGCCATCTTCCGCAACCGGCATATGGGTTTCGTTTTTCAGTTTCATTATCTCCTGCCGGAGTTTACGGCCCTGGAAAATGTATGCATTCCCCTCTGGATCGGCAACAGGGCATCAAAGGATGATAACGCCTATGCACGTGAAATACTCAAAACCGTAGGACTGGAACATCGTTTTAACCATAAACCCTCAGAGCTTTCGGGGGGAGAACAGCAGCGGGTAGCCATAGCGCGCGCCATAGTGAACCGGCCTTCCGTAATCTTTGCCGATGAGCCGACCGGCAACCTGGATACGGCAAATGCAGAAGCCATTCACAATCTTTTTCTGGAACTCAGAGATCTTTATAAACAGACCTTTGTAATCGTTACCCACAATGAGCAGCTGGCAGCTATGGCCGACAGGGTATTGATGATGAAAGACGGGATGGTAACAGGTGAGCAGCATAAGTAAATATACCAAACGGCTTTAAACTATAAATACCGATCCTATGAAATTTTAAAACCTTATTGTTTTTATCTCTCAACCTTATATAGAGAATAGCGGACAAGCATAATTATCTTATATAATATATTTTCAAAAAAATAAATACAGAATCTTCATTCTGAGCGGAACAAAAGATATGTAAAAAGAAGCTGTCTCAAAACTATAATTTTCTTTTTTATAAGCTTGTTTCATGCAAAGTGAACGAAGAAAA
>JBEBVI010000500.1:0-3042 GCA_040392805.1 Taibaiella helva | reverse complement strand
CTCTGGCCATGAGCGGAGCATCAGTGATTTTCGCCTGGATCACCCCAAAAAACGGGGCGCTCGGAAAGTCGAGTGCCCGTCCGGCGATTGCCCAGGCTTCTTCTGTATCAGCTGCTAGATCGACCAATACCGCGTCAATGAGTTCGCGCCGCATGACGCGTTCGAATTCGGCGAAGCTTCTTACTGTCTGGGTTCTGACCTTCCGTTTTGGGAAGGCCGATTTGATGAAAGTCTTAGCCCGGTCCCGGACCGCGTAAATCAGGATACAGGGGGCGGTCGCCGAGGGTGCCACGATACCGTGTGAACCCACGTGACCGTTTTCCATCCCGGGTCTTGCGGGATGTTTCGGCGACGATGCCCCTCCCTCTCCTAGCGGAACTGGATCTGCATTCACAGTCAGACTCCTGCGAGCGCAGATTCGGCCGATTCGAGATCGGGCTTGCCTTCGATAAACTGCCTGACGATGGGATCGCTGGTGTTCTGGATCTCCTCCACCGTTCCCACTTGCCGTACCTGGCCTTCGTACAGCATGGCGATGCGTGTCCCTACCGAGTAGGCGCTTCGCATATCGTGCGTAATGACGACGCCGGTCACGCCCAATGTTTCGCGCATGCGAATCATCAATTGGTCGATGACCGCAGAGGTCACGGGATCGAGTCCGGTGGTTGGTTCATCGTACAGGAGATACTTGGGGCGTTTGGCGATAGCGCGTGCGATTCCCACACGCTTGCGCATCCCACCTGACAACTCAGCGGGATAGCGGGATTCAACGTTGGGGAGATCGACCAGATCGAGCGATTCGCTGACCCGCTTGGCGATCTCTCGCTCGCTCATCTCCCGATTCTGCCGTAGTGCCATGGCGACGTTTTCGCCGATGGTGAGCGAATCGAAGAGCGCCGCAAACTGAAACACATACCCGATTTTCGCGCGCAGCTTGTACAGTTCAGCGCGCGACAACTCGGGGACTTCCTGCTCATCGACGTAGACGGTGCCTTGGTCGGGAGTCAGCAATCCCACGATATGCTTGATGGCGACCGACTTTCCGGTGCCGGAATATCCGATGATCACCATAGTCTCACCGTCTGGAACATCCAGCGTGAAACCGGTGAGAACCTGCTTGGGGCCAAAGGCCTTATGAATGTTGACGAGTTGAATCATACGGGTCGTGTTATCACAAATATTAATATAGACAAAAAAGGGCCACCCGGTTGTGGGCAGCCCTTTTTAATCGTTGGAACGGTTGAACTTATGCGGCGAAGCTGCTCAGGGCCCTGCCCACGTCCCCTTCACGGAGCCGCTTGAGTGCCCGATCCCGCAGTTGGCGAACTCGCTCCCGGGTGACCCCGAGCATCGAGCCGATTTCTTCGAGCGTATGCTCTCTGCCGCCTTCCAGCCCGAAGTAGAGCTTGAGGACTTTGGCGTCCCGTGGGGGGAGGGTGCGGAGTGCAGTGTCGATTTCGTCGTTGAGGAAGCGGTTCATGGCCTCCTCCTCGGTGTCGGGCATCTCGTCGGCGACGAAACGCTCGATGAGGGAGCGATCGCCTTCGGGATCCATAGGCGCGTCGAGCCGCACATCGCCCGTGTTGAGGGCGGCGAGTGACTGGACCACATCTACCGAAAGACCGGTCAGCTGCGAGAGCTCACCAGGAGTAGGCTCGCGACGCAGCTTTTGGCGCAGGATTTCGGACGCCTTGATGATACGCGAGAGATCGGCGGTCCGGTTGAGCGGAACGCGCACGGTACGCCCCTGACGGGCGAGCGAACTCAGGATAGCCTGGCGAATCCACCACACCGCGTAGGAGATGAATTTCACCCCTTGGTCCGGGTCGAACTTCCGGGCCGCAGTGAGAAGTCCCACGTTCCCTTCACCGATGAGATCGATGAGCGGGAGCCCGCGGTTTTGATATTTCTTCGCGACCGAGATGACGAACCGCAGATTCCGCTTGACTAGCTCCTGGAGCGCGTCCTGATCTCCAGCCCGGATCTTTCGGGCAATTTCAATTTCCTCCGTGCCCTTCAGCAGCGGATAGGTGCTGACTTCATATAGGTACTGATCGAGAATATCGCGTTCTGGCTCGTTCGGCGCGATGCCGGCTGGACTTGCTCCGGCAGCACGGCGGCGGCGCTGTTTTACTTCGGCCATAGGGTGAGTTAGCCTCATATATATCGTTATCGAAGGGTGATGAACCTTCGACTGGTGCGGAAAAAAACAAATCTGCGCCAAGACAGGCGCAAGCGGTGCAAGATACCGGCCTAGCGGTCCGTGTCCAGACCCTAAATTCGGGAAAATTCTTGACAACGGACATACCCCCGACTAAACGGGGCGGTTCCTTGAAATGTTGAGGGACTTTTTGGGCGTTACGAGTCGTACAAAACGATGAGACCGCCCAGCTCCGAAGAGCTGAGCGGCCTCACCAAAAGCAATCCTGCCAAACGACCGCTGGTTGGCGGCCGCGACTTTGGCGGTGTTACTTGGTTCCGCTGGTGCTGGCTGCCGGAGCCGCCGCTGGGGCGGGGGTGGCAGCAGGAACTTGCTCAGGGAACAACGAGAACTGGGCGTAGTTGTTCTCGTTGAGGTACAGATTGGCGGCCTTTTTGACATCTTCGGCCGTAAGGTTCTGGGTGAACGAGTTTCCTTCAGGGATTCCAGCCAACGGCCATCCCATTTCATCATAGAACATGACGTTGCCAAGCCAGAAGCCGTTGTTCTTCAACGCGGTTTCGAAGTTACGCAGAGACCGCTCTTTGATCTTCTGCATTTCTTCAGCCGTTGGGCCTTCGGCTTTCAGCTTCTTGACTTCGTCGAACACTGCCTGCTGAAGCTCACCCATCCGGCCCGGTTCCACGCTGAAGGAAATCTGCAGCGAGTACCGTTCCTTGGGGATACGACCCAAGCTGGACTGGAGCGAAGGCGAATAAGTGCCGCCGAGCTTCTCACGTAGTGTTTCGATCAACCGCAACTCGAGTACCGATTCCACCGCCCTCAACGCTGCGGAATTCGCACGCGAGTATTCTGCGTCGCCATGGAATACGAGGATCGAT
>JBEBVI010000499.1:0-3050 GCA_040392805.1 Taibaiella helva | reverse complement strand
TGCCATATTTATTTTGAAGTCCTTGCTGAAAAGCAGGGACTTTTTTTATGCGGGGGACTTGAGCGTTTCATACCATGAAAGCTAATATACAGGATGTCCGGTATTGAAGTAAAGAATGCTGTGTAGTATCTCCGCTTTGTAACATTATCTGACAATGCCTGACTCAATAGCCTTTCTTACCAGGATTGCAATATTTTTAGCGTCCATTTTCAACAGAATATTGAAACGGTAATTGTCTACGGTGCGTACACTCAGGTAAAGCTTTTCCGCTATCTCCTGTGAACTTAACCCGTCTACAATGCATTGTAACACCTCCTTTTCACGGGGCGTCAGATGAGACTTGGTAGATACTTCCCTTTTTATACGCAGGCCCGCACTTACCATTTTCTCCTGCATGTTTTTCTGCAGGAATTCTTTACCACTGTTTACGGTTTCGATAGCTTGTATGAGCGTTTCTTTATCCGTTGATTTCAACAAGTATCCCAATACGCCATGCCGCAGCATGTTTTGTACATGAAGCGTGCTGTCCAGGTTAGTGAGCATCAGTATTTTTAATTCCGGGAATCTTTTAATGAGCCCCGGGGCAAGCTCATCACCGCTTTTACCGGGCATCTGTATATCTAATAAAAGCACATCAGGTTGCTGATGTTTTTCCATTCCTTCCAGTAAGCTTTCCCCATCGGGATAAGTATGGAGGATATGGATATGGTTGCATTCTTCCAGCATTTTTTTTACACCGGTAATAACCATAGGATGGTCGTCTGCTATGCTGATTGATATTTCATTCATGACAACTGTTCTTTTTGATTTTCGGCAGGTAGCTCTAAATAGCAGGTAGCTCCCCTGCCGGGAGACGATTCTATAAAAATATTGCCTCTTAAAGCCGTTACGCGTGACCGGATATTGCTGAGCCCAAGGCCGGAACCGACCTTATCCGTTTCAAAACCGATGCCATCATCCTCAACGGTGACATGTAATTTGTCATCCTGAAAGCGGAATTGAATAGCTACATAATATGCCTGTGCATGTTTGATAATATTCTGGATCAACTCCTGTATGATGCGGTATAAAGGCAGTTCCAGCTCAAGCCTTTCCTCCGGCCATTCCGAATGAAACTGCAGGTCTATCTGTGGTGCGGTTCCATTCTTTAAGCTTTCGCAGTACATACGCAATGCCTGCGGCAGGTTATATTTCCGCAATACTTCCGGCATCAGGTTGTGGGCGGTCCTGCGTACCTCGTCAGCCGTCTGCTCTACCAACAACAGTACTTCTTCGAGATCCGCCGTTTTTACAGCCGCATTATCCCGGTCTTTTGCTACGCTTACGTTCATTTTTATGGAAGCCAGCATGCCGCCAACACCGTCATGTAATTCGCGGGCGAGACGGGCACGTTCTTTTTCTTCACCCTTCATCATAGACTGTAGCTGTTTGATCTCCTGTTGTTGCTCCAAAAGCAACAGTTCCTTAGCATGTACCTGTTTTTTGTGCTGATGACTGCGGTAAGCACTAACTAAAAAGGCACATAAGAACAAGGCACTAAGGGAGAGGCCGCCAATCAGGATGTTTTTATTTTTCAACTTATTTTCCTGTTGTAATAACAGCTTGTCTTTTTCTGCTACACGGTATTGAACATCAAGTTTGTTCCTTAGTTCAACTTTTTCTTTTTTATATAAGCTGTCCTTTATAGCTATTGCCTGGGCCAACTGGTGACTGGCATATTCAAAATTGTTGAGCTTACCATATATTTCTGCAAGATAAAGATGAATATATTCAATATTACTGCCTCCCCTGCCTATCTTTTCAGATTCACTTAATACTTCCCTGAAAATATGCTCTGCCTTTTTATAATCTGCCAGCCAGAAATAAGCCTGCCCTAATTTTAAATAACTCTGCAATATTGAAAATCTATTATTTGTTTCCTTACTCAATTGGTAAGCTTCCGTATAATATAAAATTCCATTTTCCGGCTTGTCTTGTCTGCAGAGAATGTCACCAACATATTGTTTCACCATTATTTTCATTTCATTATTCATCAGAGGGTTATGTAGCAAGCGCTGGAATACCACCATAGCACTGTCATCTTGTCTTTTGTTATAGTATATACACGCTTTGTTAACGGCTATATCTAATAAACGAGTGGAATCTTTAGCCAAGTGGGCGAATTCTTTTGCTTTATTAAGATAAAACAATGCCTGTTCATTATCTCCTCTTGCCAGCCAGAAGGCGCCCATATTTCTATGAACAAGAGCTGCCCTTTCCGGTTTTTTGACGGGATATTGATTTAGTTCGTCAATTGCTTTATATGCATATATGGCTGCCGTATCTACAAGGGACAATTGGAAGTAAACCGCTGCCATGCCATTATAAATATCAACTGTCAGTCCCAAGGAGGGATCTGTCTGTTTGGCAATGATCAATGCCTGTTTAAAATAAAGTAAAGCGGTGTCTGGGTTTCCAGTCTCCAGATAAATCTTTCCTATATTTCCCATGGCTCTTACCATTCCTCTTCGATAAGCTAAGTGAAAGCTTTGTCGGCTTGCATTTATAAGTATGTTCATTAGTTTCTGCGGTTCTGCGGCCCAGATAGAGTCGGCCAAATCGATCTGTTGGTCGATGCTTGCGGTATCCATCAGTTTACCGGAATGGCTGATCGTTTGCAACTGATCTTTCAGTTCCGGCAACAGCAGTGCATCCTGCACCTCATCAGCCCCTTCTCCACAGGAGCATAAAAGAAGTGAAAATGTCAAAATATAAAGTATAGTATGCTTCATTATTATAAAAAGAATGGTATTGGCACCATGCAATAAGAGGAGGTAATTTAATGTATTGCTATTAAAATGATACTCATTCCTGATTTAAATTTACTGTAAAGCCGGGAAATTTGAAAAAACACTTGATGGTATATTTATTCTTATTAAATATCAATAATTTATGTATATTTATATAAATATGAGAAATACTACGCTATACAATTTTTGAAGCTTTAGATACTATTGTGTTGTCAATAAAGATATCAGAGCTTTTATTCACTTTTAAATAAATCTATATAT
>JBEBVI010000498.1:0-3055 GCA_040392805.1 Taibaiella helva | reverse complement strand
TTAAAATCAACTCCTGCAATAGAAAGTTTGTTTCAATCACTCACACCTTATTTTGACAGCAATATAAAACCAGCAGAAGGCGTTACGCATCTGAAATTACTGGAAGGAATTTATGCTTTACTGAATAATAACGAACAAATTTACCCGATACTTTTTGACTTTGCCGAGCCATGGAAAATTGACCTTTTGGAGTTTCTCAACGATAACTATAGGGAAGACCTGACAATGGAGCAAATCGCATCATATACAGGGCGGAGTTTAGCCACGTTCAAAAGAGATTTCAAAAAAATCAGTAACCTGACACCTCAAAAATGGCGGATAAAAAAACGCCTGGAGATGGCGTACATAAAACTAAAAGAAGAAGGCAAAAAAGTACAGGACGTATATATAGAAGTAGGTTTTAAAAATCCCTCACATTTCTCAACTGCATTTAAGAAACAATACGGCATACCACCTACAGAGGTATAGAGATTTTGAATACAACCTCACACAATAAACACAGGGCAAGTTTCATCAGGAGTTTTCAAAACACCCTTTTCTTCTACACAATTCTGCTTTCCGTCTGACAACTGTTTCCGGACAGCCTTAAGCTCTTTAATTTTTTGATTTATCAACAAAATTTTTTCATCAATCTTATGCGACACATTTTTACAAGTCGCCTCATTGACTTCTGACATATCCAACAATTCAGAAACTTCGTTCAGCGTAAATCCAAAGCCTTTCAACCGTTTTATGGACAATAACCTCTTTAGCGTTTCTTCTGAATATTCTTTGTAATTATTAAAACGTCTTTCTTTTTTGCCGGCTGCTATCAGACCGTGTTTTTCATAGAAGCGTATCGTATCTCTCGACAGACCACAAGCCTTTGACAATTCGCCTATTAACATTGCTCTGAAATTTTTTCAACTTTTTGCCTGACCATGGACTATACTCCACGGTTTATCTTTGTAAAGATAAACATAAAAAATAAAGCAAATGACGATAAGTGATTCATTTAAAACAGCAATAATAACATTGTTTGCAACGCTAACAGTTTGCGGCTGTTCGCATATCCTATCAAAAAAGACGACAGTGAACAAGCAGAACGAAACAATTTGTAGCGACGATTGCACAGTCAAAAATAAAACGGAACAAATATCCTGTAAACTGACAACACCCGGGCTTCAGGAAAGAAAAGAAACGGTTATAGCAGGTTTAAAACGGCAAATTATTGAAAAGAAAGAATTGAAGAACGGCTATGCTTTTAAGTTTCATGGAACGGACAAAGTTTTGGACGAGCTGACAGAGTTCATTAAAACGGAAAGGGAATGTTGCGTTTTTTTTACTTTTGCAATATCCGTTAGTGGTGATAAAAGCGAAGCATGGCTCGAATTGACAGGTGCAGACGGAGTAAAAGAATTTATAACGGCAGAACTCGGATTTTAATGGAAATAATCAGGTCAATACCGGTTTTTATACTTGCAGGGCTTTGTGAAATAGGCGGTGGTTATCTTGTCTGGCTCTGGCTGAAAGAAGATAAGCCCTTTTGGTATGGCTTGTCCGGCGGTTTGATACTTGCATTTTACGGTGTCGTTGCCACTTGGCAAACTTCAAACTTCGCAAGAGTTTATGCAACCTATGGCGGAGTTTTTATTGTAATGTCCATCCTTTGGGCAATGAAATTTGACAAATATTCCCCCGATAAATATGATATTATAGGAGCATTGATTGCTTTGCTCGGTGTCTGCATTATTTATTATGCACCACGGCAATGACTTTCATATAATGAGCCCTGGAGAAAAGCAATTTGAGCCTTACAGCAAAACCGCTTTAAGGTTTTGTTTATAGCTTTGTATTGTAAAAAGTGATGCAATGCCAACAGAAATAAAAACAGCAGATATATTTGAACGGTTACGCAATGGGTAAAGTGTAGCATTTAGCGACCCTCAATATTCTAAAATAGGACAAGCGTGTAACGCTACAAAAAGATTGCTTGTTCAGTTGAACAACACAGCCGGCACAGACGAAATAAGAAAGTTATTAAGCCAAATTACAGGTACGGAAATTGACGAAAGCACAATCGTATTTACACCACTGCATATCAACTATGGGAAGAACACCAAAATAGGTAAAAATGTATTCATAAACTTTGATTGCATTTTCCTTGATTTGGGAGGTATTACCATAGAAGACAATGTATTGATTGCACCCAAAGTCAGCTTGTTATCAGAGGGGCACCCTGTATCGCCCGAAAAAAGAAAATCGCTTACAACAGGACCTATCCACATCAAAAAAAATGTATGGATAGGAGCAAATGCAACCATTATGCAAGGCGTAACCATCGGCGAAAATGCAATCGTGGGAGCAGGTGCGGTAGTTACAAAAAACGTTCCGGATAATGTAATTGTAGGCGGTATTCCTGCTAAGATTATTAAGACGATTAGCTAAAAGATACTTTTAGAATTTCGCGCATATCCCTTTACATATTTATCAACAGCCAACTGCAAAAGATGTAAGCCGGTCGGGCTTTCCATTCCAATCTTTTGTCATTTCCTCACAAAAAGCATTTCCACTGCAAATGCAAGGCATTCGGAGAAACCATTAAAAAATAAACAAAGCCAAGCCCTCAGGCAAACAGATATTTTTTTGTCAAATGGCAAATATTACATACACAACTATTGGTAATTTTGCACTATGGAAGAATTGATAAACTACATTTTGGAGTTTGGGCAACTGAACCAAAAGCAAATAGAACTTATCGGGAAGAAAGCGGAAGAAATTACGCTTTCAAAAGGCGACTATCTTTCGGAAGCAGGAAAAATTTCAAAAAGATTAGGTTTTATTTTAGACGGTGTGATACGCAGTTGTTACTATAACAATAAAGGCGAGGATATTACACGCAGTTTTGCGAAGGAAGGCTGTTTTGTGGTGGACGTAAACAGTTTTTTAAATCAAATTCCGTCCACAGAATACACACAAGCCGTAACAGATTGCCGACTAATTGTGATTTCAAAAAATGGTGACCTGATGTTGTACGGTTCAAAAACATTAGTACTCTTTTACAAAACTTTTTCCA
>JBEBVI010000497.1:0-3057 GCA_040392805.1 Taibaiella helva | reverse complement strand
TGGTACGGAATATAAAAAATCAATAAAAGGTTGTATTTTAGTATAAAGTTTAGATCCCGTACCTTATTACATTACAGGTACAGTCAAGCATAATAACCGGTATGAAAAAAATAACTGTCGATATTGCAGATGATCATAAAATGATTCTTAGCGGCTTAAGGGAAATGATCAGCGGTATAAGCAGCATTAAACTGGAGCACTGTTACAACAATGGCATAGCCTTGCTCCAGGGTCTTCAGAAAAGCCAGCCGGATGTATTGTTACTCGACATACAAATGCCGGACGTAAATGGCGACGAGCTGGCTGCGCTCATTACCAAAACATATCCCGCTGTAAAAATACTTGTCGTAACGGGCTTTAATACGGCAGAGCATGCTACCTTGATGCTTGAAAAAGGGGCAATGGGATACCTGCTGAAGAATACGGACGAACATAAGCTCAGGCAGGCCATTGAAACTGTTTACCAGGGACAGGTCTATATTGAGCCTTCCGTGCGGGAGAAAATAGAAGAAATTCAGGACCAGAATAATGCAACTGCCAAACCCATATTAAGCAAAAGAGAAAGAGACATCCTGCAACTTTTACTGGAAGAATATACTAACCAGCAGATTGCCGATAAGTTATTTATCAGTCTGCGCACTGTAGAATACCACCGGATGGGCCTGATCATGAAGCTTAATGCCAAAAACGTAATAGGTATGGCCAAAAGAGCGGTGCAGCTGGGGTTGGTGAAATAAAAAGATCCTGCGGCTTGTTCTTTGCTGAAAGCCGGATCTGTTTACCTCAGGCGCTGACAGACCATAGAGCAGGCTTGTTCATTTTTTCGCAAGTTCCTCTGTCCTCCCTGAAGCGCAGAATGCAAGGCTGTACAGCTATAAAATCACCTGCACATCTATGGCTGAATTACTTCAATTCTAATTTTCGGCATGTAGTGTTCTTTGCTGAAAGCTGATATAGAAATGATCGCTCTGATTCTCATAACGATCCTTTTGCTTTTTTTCTATAATTTGCGGAATATTTACCAATTAAATTGCAGCAGTGAAAATAACACATCAAACAGATAAAGATACGATCACCGTATATCCCGAAGGTAAGATCGATTCGTTATCCGCAGCAGAATTTGAGCAATACCTCGATCAGTTTCGCGAGGAAGAAAACAATAACCTGGAAATAGATTGTCGTAGCCTGGAATACATATCCAGCGCGGGGCTCAGGGTTTTGCTTGTGAACGCCAAAAGAGCGCAGCAGCAATCCCGCTTACTAACGTTACGCAATCTGAACGATAATGTAAAGCAGGTATTGGATCTGACCGGCTTCACTACGCTGTTTTCAATTGTATAGTTATACTGTAGGTAGATTCACCCTGTGAAATACCGGTAAGTATATAAGGCAGCAAGACCAGATAAAAATGTAGTTGACTTGGAAAAACATTTTTCTTTTTCGTCGCTTTCCGAATCCGCAGCGCTCACCAGATTTATTGATGAGCTCCCGGAACAATACCGGTTCCGGAAAGAGGAAGTAGCCTCCGTGCAGATCATCCTGGACGAAGTCCTCAATAATATTTTTACGTATAATCCTTTGTCGCGGATTGTTGTTGCTGTAAGGCTACAGTATGATAGGAGCGGGGAGATTGTCGTTTGTGTGGAGGACAACGGGATTCCTTTTAATCCCCTTGCTCAGGAGCTTCCTGACCTGACTTTGCCGGCAGACGAGCGCCGCCCGGGCGGATTAGGCATCTATCTTTTACGCTCCCTGGCTGACGGGGTAACATACAGCTTCATTGACCGGAAAAATGTACTGACCATAAAAAAGATGCTGAAGCTATGAGGATATCTACCAGGCTTATACTGTCCCTTTCCATCAGCATTGGTTTGATCATTTGCGCGCTGACCCTTTACACCAATTATTTCACGAAGGAAAAGTATGAGGAAGAGCTGATCAGGGAAATGGAGCTGGTGGGCATGCTGTTTGCATCGCGTACGCAAAGCAAGCAAAGGGCAATAGAAGAAATGGTGCAGAATACGGCATTGACCATTCCCTTATTGCAGGAACAAAATAAATCAGCAGATTCTTTAGTGAGACAGACGGTGGCCAATAACAGGAATGAGATATACGGAATGTGCCTGGCTTATGATCCGTCAGTAAAGAATGCTGCGCCTTATTATTATTGGGACAGCGCCGGTATCCGGTTTAAGCAACTGGCTGTCCCGGAATACAGTTATTCTGACAGGGACTGGTTCTTATCCGCTTTCCGGGACGGTAAGGAGAAATGGAGCTCCTTTTATGTCGATAAGGACGGTGGAGACGTGCTAATGTCTACTTATTCTTATCCTTATCTCAACAAAGACGGAAGCGTACGTTTCCTGCTTACGGGCGACCTCTCGCTCAACTGGCTGACAGAAGACCTGAATAAGCTTTCCTATGCTGATTTCCACCAGGTTATTTACCTTTCCGAACAAAATACCGGCCATGTATTGGCTAAGCCCGACCATCTCAACTTTCCGATAGAGCCTTCAAAAATCAAGTATAACAAAAAGAGTGAAGACCAGGACAAAGCCCGGTTCAACCTGTACGACTATACTTATAACGATGAACAGTTCTATATTATCAGTATACCACTTGAAAAATATAACTGGAACGTCAATGTGGTTTTCTCCTACCAGAATGTAAAAGACAAGCTGGACAGGCTGACCACATCTATTGCTATCATAGCCGTAGCCGGTATATTACTGACCATAATAGCCATTTACCTGATCAGTAATACTATAACCCGCCCGGTCAAAATACTCACCCGTAAAGCGCGCCTGATCGGTGCCGGTAATTTTGATACCTCCATAGAAAAAGTGGGTACCAGTAGTGAGATCAGTGCCTTGTCCGCTGCATTTTCAAAGATGCAGGCCGATTTAAAAGCACATATAAATACAATTAAAAAGAATGAAGCCGAAAAGCAACGCATAGAAAGCGAGCTGAAAATTGGCAGGCAGATACAAATGGCATTATTGCCTTCGCCCCTTTACTCGGAGCAGCGAAAGAAAAACATAGACATATCCGGCCTGT
>JBEBVI010000496.1:0-3071 GCA_040392805.1 Taibaiella helva | reverse complement strand
AGCGGGAAGACTACTTTTGTGTTGCGCAAGGCCGACCCCGGTTTCACTGATGAGATATTTAGCGACAACGATCGTTTTCTCCCTTCCTACGGTATTACTTTTGTGGCTCCTAACGGAAAACCTTTGGAAATCCCTTTTGTGGACGATCGTATTGTAGATGGGCAACCTCCGGGATTCACTTCGAGGCGTATGGTGCTTGATCATTTTTTATATGAAAAAGTGCAGGCAGGCAGCTACGCAGACATTCGCCTGCATGCTAACGTAGTGGCCATTAATAAAACAAACGATGGCTATACTGTGCAATACAGGCAGAAAGGTACGGAATCGATGCTTTCCATAAGCTGTTCACTATTAATAGGAGCTGACGGAGATAAAGGGATCAGCAGAAAAACTTTGTTGCAGGATAGCCGGCTCAGTAAAACAGGCGCTGTGGGTGTCAGGACTTACTATAAAGGCGTTTCCGGTATGCATCATAAAAACTTTATTGAGCTGCACTTTAGGAAAGGGATGCTTCCGGGCTATTTGTGGATATTTCCTTTGCCCGATGGCTGGGCTAATGTAGGCATTACGATGCTTTCCGGCCAGGTGCGAAAAAACAAAGTAAACCTGAAAGATCTGCTATTGAGTACTATTGATGATGCGCCTCATTTAAAGCAACGGTTTGCCAATGCAAGCGCTGTGGATAAGATACAGGGATGGGGTTTGCCTATGGGCATAGGAAAACATAGCGTATCGGGCGAACACTTTATGCTGGTGGGCGATGCGGCACAGCTTATAGATCCTTTTACAGGAGAAGGTATAGGTAATGCATTATTTAGCGGTATGCTGGCAGCTGAAGCGGCGGTTAAAAGTTTAGAAGTCGGACGGTTCGATGCTGCTTTTTTACAGCAATATTATGATGATATATTATTCAGCCGGATAGGAAAGGAACTGCAGTTGAGCTATACTATGCAGAAGTTAGTAAGGTATCCATGGCTTTTTAATTTTGTGGTGAATAAGGCGAAGAAAAGCCCTATGTTGCAGAATACGATGAGTAGTATGTTTGCCGACCTCGATATGCGTACATTGCTCCGGAAGCCGTCATTTTATTGGAAGATATTGACCAATCAATAGATAATCATAAACGGTAGAACTTCGCAGGTTTTTAAGACCTGCGAAGCTTTTTCATACTCACTCCTCCACTATTTTTTCGTATTAATGCTAAACATTTTGATCGTACTATACAAATCGTTCTTGTCATGCTGATACATCGGCATAGCTCAGTACAGGCGCAAGGAAGCATCTATTAAGCGCTCTGAGATTTTGCTTCGCAAGAGAAAAGTTCCTCCGTAGCCTGTGTTGAGCATAGTCGAAACATCGGAATGACAATGAGGAGTTGAAGTAGCATTTATTATTGCTGTTTTAGTATGTCTGAAAAAGGAAGAGATTTTTAGACTCACTCCTTCACTATTTTCTCAGCCTTAATCAGCCAACCATTTTTATCGGTAATACGCAGCAAGTATATGCCTTCTGCCAAACCTTTTAATGACAGACTATGAGCGTTGGATTGGCTTTCAATCACTCTGCCTGTTATATCAGTAAGCTGCAAACTTACTTTTACCCGCGCATCAATATGCACAACCTCTGTTGCCGGGTTAGGATAAACCCGGATATTATCGGCTGACACAATTCTGTTAATGCCCACTATATTGGTTACTTTGTATATTCCGGATGTATCTATACAGCCATATTCATTACTTACAATAACCTGGTAATCCCCATTTTCTACAACCGTATAAGTTGGGTCTGTAGCACCGGGAATAAGTTGCCCGTTGAGCAGCCACTTATAGGTAGCATAAGATACTGTGGTACTCAACTCATCTATATTTATCGTTATTACGGGGTCTAATTGTATAAATGTCACATGAAAAGTATCCACGTAATGGTGACAGATATCTTTAGTGTGTACCCAATAAGTACCAGTCAAAGTAATAGAACGCATGCTGTCTGTGGAACCATCATCCCAAAGATAGACAGCAACTGAAGAAGGATGAACAGGTACACTTAGGTTTACTATAGAAGGACATATTGTAGTATCTAGAGCATGATAAACGGTATCTGCTTTTATGATGGGTACTACATTGGGAAGAGATAATTTGGCTACCTGCAAATAATGACGCTCATCACTAGCATTAGGGTAAAGAGCGGTACTCTTGAGCTGAATGCTATCCCAAGAAACAACACTTGCCTTTGGCTGCGAAGCTAGTCCTTTCAAATCCGGAAAATTAATAGAACCTATTGATGTCTGTTCTTCAATGGTTTTCCCCCCAAGTTGACTAGATATATAATAAATCTTCTCATCAGGTCCCAATTTTAAGAGTGTAGCACTAGCTTTAGTATGCATGAATCTAGTATAATTCATGCTATCTACTACAATTCTTGAACCTATTATCGATGCCAAATTATTACTACTTAGGTCATATTGATCAATACCACCACGGAGTGTGTCCATAGTTGCGTTACCGTCTTTATCGACGGTTGCAGGCATGGAACTAACGTATAGCATCTGGCTATTGGGAGAGAAACAAACACCATAATAACGAGCGGTATGTACCGAAAGCGTATCAATTATTAACCGATTAAATATTTTACCAGTAGTATGGTCAAAGTCATATAAATATATAAAACTGCTTCCTATATAGTTGAGATTATAATCAGTTGATGTCCAGCTTCCTGCTTTAGCTAGCTTCTTACGATTGGGTGAAAAATTTATATTTGCGTCTCTACAATTGAAGAGGGCATTATTAATACTGTGGTAGAAAGATAAGCCTGGTTTAGAAATCACCGGTGTAGGATTTACCCCCCAATAATTAACTTCAAAAGCTCTGAACACTTCCATACTGTCATCCATGTCCGGATGATCTGAAACTACTACCCATACATTACAATCATCTCCAGTAACAGCTGACATACCTCCTCCAAAAAATGAAGTAGAATCTATCGGGATTCCTTTTTGTCCCGGCACCACATCCCCATTCCCTCTATTGAGGCGCATATCAATAACGCTATAAAATAGTTTACCTCTAAGGGAA
>JBEBVI010000495.1:0-3093 GCA_040392805.1 Taibaiella helva | reverse complement strand
CAAATTTGGATTCATATATTTTTCTGCGTCCACATCCAGTGATTCGGGAATCGCCACTAATGGAAGCCATCAAGTAACTAAAGGTGGTCTTAACGATGGTTTTATAGTAAAATTTGACAGTAAGGGGATTCGTCAGTGGGCTACTTATTACGGAGGGGCGATGAACGACTATTGCGAATCCATTACCTGTGATGATTCCGGCAATATATATTTGGCCGGAACAACTGAGAGTGATTCAGGAATTGCAACAGCATTCTCTCATCAAGGCACCTTAGGCGGTAAAATAGATGTGTTTTTAGTCAAATTTGATAGTTCAGGTATCAGGCAATGGGGAACTTATTACGGCGGTTTAGAAAAAGAAAGCTTTCCGGAAATCTGTTATGATTCAGAAAGGTTGTATCTAGGCTCTACTTCTTTAAGCTCCACTGATATTGCTACACCTGGAGCTTATCAAAATACGAACAACTCAATCGGTAACGTTTATGGGAATGTTTTTCTAGCGGAGCTCAATAGCAATTCTGGGATGAGACACTGGGGCACTTACTATGGCGGAACAATGGGCGAATTCGTAAATGGTATTTCTTATGACGGTGATGGACATGTTTATATTTGTGGTGGGACACAAAGTTGGTCGGGCATTACTACGCTCGGCAGTCATGAAGATATATTTCAAGGTACATTCTTGATACCATATCTGTCAAAATTTTGTGTAACAGCAATAACTCCAAAAAATGAAATAATAGGAGCAGATAGCATTTGTGTCTACAGTAGCGAAACATACACTATAGCTTCAGAAGAAAATATTGACGCCTATATCTGGACCTTACCTCCCGGATGGGCCGGGAGCAGTGATAGTAATAGTATAAACATTATCTGTGGTACATTGGGTGGTACAATCGGGTTACAGATAGTCCGCTGTAATGATACCAGCAAAATGAAAACTTATAATGTTTACGTTATCCCTCCTGCGCCAGCCGTAATTACTGTAGATGGTTTCACTCTTGGAGTAGCAGATACCAATTATAACAGTTACCAGTGGCTTCTAAATGATTCGATTATACCAGGCGCCACTCATAAATTTTATACAGTTGTGGTCAATGGAAAATATAGGGTGGTTACAATAGATAGATTTGGTTGTATAGATACGTCGGATGTCTATAGAGTAACGAATTATACCGGTGTTGAAGATATCAATGGTTTAAAGCAGAAGATAAAAATATACCCCAATCCAGCAAGTGACTTGATTTATATCCAGGCTCCTGTTCCGGTTTCCGTTAATTTAAGTAGTATAGAAGGGCGCACACTGATGAATGAGCGCAACACCCAATCCATAGATATAAGTCATCTGACCCCGGGAGTCTATATGCTTCGCATTCGGAATCAGGAAGGTATATTGCTTAAGACCTGGCAGCTTGTGAAAATACCGCGGTAGACAATTAAAACTATGAGCACAAACTTTATGTATGCTGTCTAAAAAAGATAGTCTGGCTTTTTCTTGCGGAGCAAGAAAAAAGTTCATTGAAGTGAACAAAGAAAACTACGAAACAAAGATTGAAATTAAATATTTTACGTAGTTACTTTTGCAATCTTTGTTTCTTTGTGTGAAATTTATTTACTTTTTAGACAACCCTGCTCCTATTAGCAATACAGTTATAAGAAGGATCTCTTTTTGTTTTTATTATTTTTAATCACAAGGAGGATGTCCCCAACAGTTGCGTATTTGCATTTTAAATGCGGTTACATTTTTAGATAACAATTGCCTCGGAAAAAAGTAATCATTATGTTCATTCTCATCTTGAGTAAAGGCATTCGGAATGTCGAGGTGGCGATCTTTGCTGATTGTTATGAATCCTGCGGCTGAACAACCGGTATGCCCATTTTACCATCTTCGGAAAATCCTTTCCTGCGTGGTGTCCGGTTTTCTTCTTCCGGCCGCAGCGAACACCTCCTCCCCCTTATTAACCACTGTTTTTTAACCCTACTTCTGTTATGGCTATGCTACATGTTATTTATTTCAGCATGCGCATTACCAAAGCATTAAGCAAGTCTTACCGCAATATCCCAAATCTACCCATCTGATTATCAACCTATTCCCCATTTTGGCTTCTGATTTTCCTTTTGACCTATCCCTTATATTATGCTAAATAAATACTAACTTCGCACGCTATACCCTTTCTTTCATAGATTGGGTACGATCAACATTTTTATTTAATAACAAGAAAAAGTGATAATTCGATTATATGGACTTAGCTATGATTGTGTCCGCGCTGGTAGCAGTTGCGGCATTGGTAATTGGTATATTTCTGGGTAAAGCCATTTTTGCAAAAAATACGGAACAAAGAATCAAAGAAGCAGAACAACAAGCAAATAAAATTACAGAGGATGCCAAAATACTTGCAGAAACATTAAAAGAAAAAAAACTATTAGAAGCCAAAGAGCGATTTCTACAACTGAAATCCGAAAATGAAAAAGAAATAACCCAGCGGAACCAGAAAGTTGCAGAAGCGGAGAACAGATTACGCCAGAAAGAGCAATCCCTGAACGACAAAAACCAGACCCTGCAAAAACAGATTAACGAAAACAACCAGCAGAAAGCTAATTTAGAAAAAGAATTAGAAAAGACGCAACAGAAACGTCATGAGCTGGAAGTCAAACGACAGGAACTGGAAAAGCATCAGGAGCAGCATATTAAGCAACTGGAAAAAGTAGCCAACCTCAGTGCTGAGGAAGCGAAAAGCCAGCTGATGGAAACCATGAAAGAAGAGGCCCACTCCAGCGCTATGGCTCATATCCAGGAAATAGTGGAAGAGGCAAAAATAAACGCCAATAAAGAAGCTAAGAAAATCGTTATCCAAAGCATTCAGCGGGTAGCTGCAGAGCAGACTATTGAAAATGCCATTACCGTATTTAACTTAGAAAGTGACGAAGTAAAAGGCCAGATTATTGGCCGCGAAGGCCGGAATATCAGAGCCCTTGAAGCCGCAACCGGTGTAGATCTGATCATTGACGATACTCCTGAAGCTATCGTGTTGAGCTGCTTCGATCCGCTGCGCAGGGAAATTGCCCGTTTATCCCTTCAGCGCTTAGTGCAGG
>JBEBVI010000494.1:0-3093 GCA_040392805.1 Taibaiella helva | reverse complement strand
AGCCGTATGATATCCAAAGGTTGCACGGACATCTCTGCATACGGAGCAAACCGGTAGTATAAGAATGCAGCTTCCGTCAGGGCTTTTCGGTCACGCGAACCCAGTTTGGGATACTTTTTGTAGTAATTTTTCAGATAAGCAGCCAGGGGAACCTGGCCATCATAGGTCTTTATTATGTTGTCAATATGACTAAAAAGAAACTGCATCATTATTTACACCTGCAATATTCGTCATTTTATATGTAAACATACTGTTCTTGTATTATCGGCAAAATAACTTCGAGCTCAAACATCAGCCGACCGGAGTAAATGAACCAACCCTTAGCTCATCATTGAAGTTAACAAAAGCTTTTTAAATAGCCTCTGCCATGGCAGGCAGGGGCCCGACCGGCACTTTTACCCGATCAGTTATCAAAACTATAGTATCCACATAATTACTTTTATATTTGCCAGGTATGTTTTTAGCGGTACAAAATATTTATACGAAAGAGATGTCAGGGTTCTCCCTGAAAAATATTACGTTCGGTTTATCTCAATCAAAGACCCTTGGTATTGCAGGTGCAACAGGTTCCGGGAAAAGTACCTTACTGAAGATTGTTGCCGGAATCGAATCTCCTTCATCAGGCAATGTATACTTTAAAGGAGAACGGGTAAAAAAAATACCGGAAGAAAAGTTAATACCCGGCCACCCGGGCATTGCCTATCTTTCGCAATACTTCGAGCTCAGGAACCACTACCGCATGGAAGAGCTGATGAGCTATGCCAATCTCCTGACACAGGCAGAATCGGAGCGGATATTTCAACTCTGCAAAGTAGATCATCTTTTGAAAAGGAAATCTGACGAGATTTCCGGAGGAGAAAAGCAAAGGCTGGCCCTTGCCAGACTGCTCATTTCAAAGCCGGAACTGCTCATCCTGGACGAACCCTATTCCAACCTTGATCTTATTCATAAAAATCTATTAAAGTCGGTTATTTCGGGACTTAAAGATCAGTTGAACATCAGTATTATTCTGGTATCTCATGATCCCTCCGACCTCTTGTCGGCTACAGACGAAATGCTCATCATTAGAGATGGGGCCCTTATTCAGCAGGGCGCTCCGGCCACCGTATATCTTCAGCCCTTTGACGAATACTCGGGAGCCTTATTAGGTAAGTATAATCTTGTACCATCAGAGTTGTTATCCCACCTGTTCAGGGAAAAAGGAAATACTAAAGTGTTTATCCGTCCGGAGCATATACACCTTTCTGAATCGCCAGCACAGGGTTCTATCCCCATATTCATTGCCCAAGCCTTATTTACCGGGCCGTACTTTGAGGTGCATATCCGGTATAATGCACATAAACTGGTCTTGTTCTCAAAGCGCAACTGGATGCCCGGATCAAGAGCTTATATTACATTTGAGCCGGGTTATTTTCATCTATTGAAATAAGGACGGGCAAACGAAGCCGAAAGCAAAAACGCTCTAATGGGATGCCTCCCTGTGCTGGCATGACAAGAGCAATCCGGAAGGCAGGAAATATAGCTTTGTCTGTCATTATTTTAACACTATGTGAAGTAAAAGATGCCTTAATGTAAAAAATCTTCCGGGGAAAGCAGACAATCTGTTCTTTTTTCACAATATTGTTTAATTTCCCACCCTATAACTACAAATGCACTAAATATATGCGTATACCTTTAGGCAGAATATGTATACTGCTGCTAACAATAGCATCTCTTTTTCAATACGGTTGCGGAGACAATATCAAAAAAGGCAGGGAGAAATTATTTTTTAAAAGAGATACCACAATAACCCCGGAGAATGCCTATAGCGAGCTGTTTATGGACAGCGCTGCAGTAGAAGAGTACATCAGGGAAAACAACCTGACTGATTCGCTGACCGTAAGCCACCTGAGAGGATTTTATTACAGCCGGAATTACCAGTTTGCATGGTTCAGCAAAAATACGCTAAACGAACAGGGCATATCGTTCTGGAATCTTTTCAACAGTTATATCGGGCTTTCTAAAGACAGCTCTTTAATGGATAAAAAATTAGCAGAAAAAATAGATGTACTGATGGAAGATTCGGCTAATGGCCTACCCGTCCGGGATCTTATAGCAACGGATATGGCACTGACCCGGCTGTTTTTCAATTATACCCAGACAGCCTATGCCGGCCGGATGGATCCCACTGATCTGCAATGGTTCATCCCTCGTAAAAAAGTAGACGCCCTGGCGTTGTTAGATACAATGATAGCAAGAAAGGGCACGGAGATTGAAATTTGGGAACCGCTCAACCCGCTATATCAGGATCTTAAAAAGAAGCTGGTGCAATATAACAGCATAGCAGAGAAAGGAGGATGGGAGCCCATTGTAATAGAAGGAAAAAAAACGGTAAAACCCGGTGAAACCTCTGTCATCATACCTGCGCTGCGTAACCGCTTATCCCTTACCGGGCAGCTGAGCCGGGAAGACAGCACTGATGTATATGACTCTGCACTCGCAGAAGATATTAAAAGCCTCCAGCTCAGCTTTGGTCTTAAAGCAAATGGTATTGTCGATAAAAAATTAGTGGACCTGCTGAACATCCCCGTTAAGCAGCGTATCGAGCAAATGCTGATCAATCTTGAACGTATGCGGTGGATGCCTGAAAAGTCAGTTCCGAACAGGATAGTAGCGAATATCCCAGAGTTTGTTATACATGTATACGAGGATAACAAAAAGGTATTTGATATGAATATTGTTGTGGGTAAACAGGGAAGCGGCACAGTTATTTTTAATAATGAGCTAAAGTATATTGTCTTCAACCCTTATTGGAATGTCCCGCGGAGCATTGTAAAAAATGAAATTTTTCCCGCCATGAAACGGAACCCGGCATACCTGAGCAGGCACAATATGGAGCAAACAGGTGTTTCTGGAGGCCTGCCGGTTATACGCCAGAAACCGGGCGGGAGAAATTCGTTAGGATTGGTGAAATTCCTTTTCCCTAATAACTACAATATATATTTCCACGATACGCCGGCCAAAAGTCTTTTTGAAAGGGAAAACAGGGCCTATAGTCAGGGCTGTATCCGCCTTGCCAATGCCGAAAAAATGGCTACCTATTTATTAAAGGAT
>JBEBVI010000493.1:0-3098 GCA_040392805.1 Taibaiella helva | reverse complement strand
GTACCAGGTAGCGCAAAAAGATAAAGAGCTGGCACAAAAACAAGTACGGATAGAACAGCAGCAGAAAATACAGTACCTGTGGATTGGCGGAACATTGCTGCTTATCATTGCGCTACTGGTCATTTTATGGCGCAAGCAGCATAAAGCCTCTATCGAAAGGCTGAAAGCGGCGCTGGCCGGCGAAGAGAAAGAACGGCAACGTATGGCCCGCGAGTTGCACGACGGGGTTGTGAGCCGCCTTTCGGTGGTAAAGACCAGCTTTAGCATTTTGCCTCAATATCTGGGAAACGACAGCAGAGCCATACAGCTCAAAGAAGCCCTGCAACAGCTGGACCAAAGCATCAACGAGCTCCGCACCACTTCGCATAACCTGCTTCCCCAGATCCTGCAACGTGCAGGCCTGGTGGCCTCCATAGACATCTATTGCGAAAAGATCAGTAAAACGGGCGTTTTAGATATTGCCTTCCAGATGATCGGCTCCCTGCCTCAGCTCAACGATGAATTTCAATTGAATATTTACCGGATAGTACAGGAGCTGGTACAGAATATCATCAAGCATGCCCAGGCCACAAAAGCATTAATACAGTTCACTGTAAGAGGTGACACACTGGACATCAGCGTAGACAACAACGGCCACAATAAGCCGCCTGAAAACAGCATTATCGCCGACGAGGGCATCGGGCTATACAATCTGCACAGCCGGGTAAAAATGCTGAACGGAAGCCTCGAAATAGAACAGGACGCCGGCACGTCGGTTTACATGGTTTTTAACCTGAAAAAGTTCAGAGCGGCATCCTGATTCTGTTTTTATCTAACAAAATAGATAATTTTGTTATGTTCGATGACTAAATTTATTACATATTATACGACATTTTTTTGCTTGTTCTTCATTTTCTCGATTAGCATTTCTGCACAAGAAAGAGAAGATACGCCGGCATCCTTTGCGCTATTTTTTAAGAATGAAAAGGCGGATACTCATCTAAGACTTTATTATTTACAATTGAGTTTTAAAAATAAGCAGTCGGATATTGCACTTGCGGCCAGATATGCAGACTCTGCGCTTGCTCTTGGCAAGAATTACGGCACAAGGGATCAATGGATTTATACAAATCTCTATCGGGCAGAATTACAGGAAATACCTGGCGACACTTTGCAGACAGGGTTAATGCTCAAAAAAGTCGCTCCGCTTTTAAAGGAAACGAAAAATTCACTTCTGCATGGAATGTATTATTCCCTGATGGCAGGATTAGAAGCAGACAAACACAATTTGCAGGGACAGCTTAATTACTTGAAGAATGCATTGACTCATTATGAAAATGCAAATGACCTTATGGCTCAGGGTAATATTTCGATGAAGCTTGCCGGCTATTATTTACACAATTTAGGCAACTCGGATAATGCCATTACTGAATATAAAAAGGCACTGGCTCATTTTGAAGCGGTAAATGACAAGACCGCTATAAATAATTGCCTCAGAGAAATGGCAGTAACCTATAATACCATAGGCAATCACAAAGAAGCTATTACACTATTCCACAAAGCAATCAGAAATTCCGAATCGATAGGAGATACCAAAAGCATAGCGCGGGCATACTTCGATATGGGAAATACCTATGTCAATATCAGGGAATTTAAAATGGCATTAGACTGTTACGAGAAAACAATATCCTATGCAGAAATGATAAAAAACACTACGTTACTGGCTTACAGTTATTCTATGATGGGCTCGGTTCTGTTTACCGAAGGTGGGAGCATTGCAGATATTATAGATTACCAGGAAAAAGCATTAGCACTCTTCAAAGAAGCAAAAATAGAAAGAGGAATAGCAGGAACCAGCCTGTCATTAGCACAATCGTACACAAGACAAAAAGATTACCCAAAAGCCTACGGCTTGATGCAGCAGGTATTGACATCGCCCGTAACCCGCGAGACACCCAGCTACCTCAGTGTAGCCTACGGAATTTATGCTGATCTGTTGCTGCAGGTTAGTGATGAGGTACCTGACATATCACACTTAAGTAATAAGGACAGCGTCATTAATTTGTATCTTGACTCCTGCAGGATCTTAGAAGAAAGAATAGACAATCCCGGATCGACCATGAGATTTTGGGGTAAATATGCTGAAGCACAGGAGAAAATGAATGATTATCAAAAAGCCTACAATGGATATAAAAAATATATCCAGCTAAAGGACAGCCTGGAAAACATCGAAAAGAAAACGGAAATCATCCGGCTCGAAACTGATTTTAAATATGCTAAGCAACAGGACTCCTTAAAATACATTAATCAATTAGCTCATCAACAGATTGAAAACCAAAGATTGCTGACTTTGCAGCAGCAACATAAGTTGCAACTCATACATTCAGAATCAGAACTACGGCGGCTTAATTTACTTCACGCAGAATCAGACCTGAGTTTGCAAAAAGAAAAAGGAGATAACCTCCAAAAGATGTTAACGATATCAAGGCAGGAGCAACAACTGAAGCAAGCCTCATTGGAAGAAGCAACTAAAGAAAATGAACTGCAGAAATTAAGGATAAGACAACAATGGATCGTAGGATTATCTCTACTATTGGGCTTGGTCGCAGCATCCGCTTTCCTCTTGTACAGAAATAAAAATAAGCAGAACCAGGTAAAACTAGAATTAGAAAGACAAGTCAGCGATGCTATGCTCAAATCACTTCATGCGCAGATGAACCCGCATTTTATTTTCAATAGCCTTGCTTCTGTCAAATCATACATTTCCGGTAACGACCCTAAAAAAGCCACAAACTATTTGAATAATTTTGCCGCACTGATTAGAAGAATACTGCACAGCTCACAGGAAGGAAATATCACTTTTGAAGAAGAGCTGGAGACCATTCGCATTTATCTCAGCTTAGAGCAGGAGCGGTTCATGGATAAATTTTCCTACAGGGTATTATGGCATTCAAAAATAAGCCCGGATCGTATTATGGTACCGGCATTATTTCTTCAGCCCTATGTAGAGAATGCGGTATGGCACGGTATTATGCCATTGAAAGCGGACGGAAATATTGATGTGGAAGTCTATGACGAAGATGGGAATCTGATGATACGGGTCAGGGATAATGGTGTGG
>JBEBVI010000492.1:0-3110 GCA_040392805.1 Taibaiella helva | reverse complement strand
CGATGCGGCCGGCATCCTTGGTGGCCTGGCGCTGGGCGTCGTTGAAGTAGGCCGGCACGGTGATGACAGCCTCGGTCACGGGTTCACCCAGGTAGTCTTCGGCGGTCTTCTTCATCTTGCGCAGGATGTCGGCCGACACCTGCTGGGCCGAGATCTTCTTGCCGCGCACCTCCACCCAGGCGTCACCGTTGTCGGCGGCCACGATGGCGTAGGGCATCAGGTCGATGTCCTTTTGCACTTCCTTCTCGGTGAACTTGCGTCCGATCAGGCGCTTGATGGCAAACAGGGTGTTCTTGGGGTTGGTGACCGCCTGCCGCTTGGCCGACGCGCCGACCAGCACTTCACCGTCTTCCTGGTAGGCCACGATGGACGGCGTGGTGCGGGCACCCTCGCTGTTTTCGATCACCTTGGTGGTGTTGCCTTCCATGATGGACACGCAGCTGTTGGTCGTGCCCAGGTCGATACCGATGATTTTTCCCATGATGTGTGGCTCCTGCGAAAGGAAAGTCTGAATTGTTGGAGAGATGTGGATAAGTCTGTGGAATTCAAGTGGACCGGCGGTGCAGCCGGAGCACTGTCCTTACTTGGGCGCTGCCACCGTGACCAGGGCCGGGCGCAGCACGCGCTCGGCGATCAGGTAGCCCTTTTGCAGCACCGCCACCACGGTGTTGGGATCCTGCTCGGCCGGGACCATGCTGATGGCCTGGTGCTGGTGCGGATCGAACTTTTCACCCGTGGCGGGGGCGATGGGCACCACCTTGTTGCGGGCCAGGGCGCCGAGCAGTTGCTGCAGCGTGGCTTCGGTGCCTTCGCGCAACTGGGCGGCGGTGGCTTCCTGCACGGCCAGGCCTGCCTCCAGGCTGTCGAGCACGGGCAGCAGGCCTTCGGCGAAGCCTTCCACGGCGAACTTGCGGGTCTTGGCGATTTCCTCCTCGGCGCGGCGGCGGGCGTTTTCAGCCTCGGCCTTGGCGCGCAGGAACTGGTCGGCCAGATCGGCGTTCTTGGCCTTGAGGTCGGCCACCTCAGCGGCCAGTGCGGCCAGTTCGTCGGCCTCGGTCGCTGCGGCGGCGGCCAGCACCTCTTCCGGGCTGGGATGGTCGGTCGAGGGTGCTTCCTTGGGAGGCGTGTTCTCTGATGTCATGGCGTTCCAGGGTGGATCGGTCGTCCGTGGACAGATGAAGAATGAAAGAGGCGGCCAGGCAGCATCGCTGCCATCCCGCCCCATATGGGGGTGTCGGCCAGAAGTTCAAGAGCTCCTGCAGGCCGATGCTGCCGGGGTGACAATAGGATCATCCAAGGGATATTTGTCACGCGAGGAGACCTCATCATGAAACTGATCCGACATGGCGCCCCCGGTGCCGAGAAACCCGGTTTGATCGCTGCCGACGGCACATGGCGCGACCTGTCCGGACAGATCGCCGACATCGGGCCGGCCAGCCTGGGACGTGATTCTATGGCGAGGCTGGCCGCCATCGATCCGGCGACCCTGCCGCTGGTGCCCGCCGGCACACGGCTGGGGCCGTGCGTGGGTGGCATCGGCAATGTGGTGGCCATCGGCCTGAACTACGCCGACCACGCGGCCGAGTCAGGCATGCCGGTGCCGCCCGAGCCGGTGGTGTTCAACAAGCACAGTGGCTCGGTCAGCGGTCCCAACGACGACATCTGGCTGCCGCCAGGCTCGCTCAAGCTGGACTGGGAGGTCGAGCTGGGCGTGGTGATCGGCGAGCGCGCCTTCCAGGTGACCGAGGCCGATGCCCTGCGCCACGTGGCGGGCTACTGCCTGGTCAACGATGTGTCCGAGCGCAGTGCCCAGATTGAGCGCGGGGCCAGTGGGTCAAGGGCAAGAGCTACCCGACGCACTGCCCGCTGGGGCCATGGCTGGTGACGCCGGACGAACTGGGTGACCCGCAGGACGTGGATCTGTGGCTGGACGTCAACGGCCAGCCCCGCCAGCGCGGCAGCACGCGCACCATGATCTTCGGCGTGGCGCAGATCGTGAGCTATCTCAGCCGCTTCATGGCCCTGCAGCCCGGTGACGTGATTCCGACCGGAACACCGCCGGGGGTGGGCATGGGCATGAAACCGCCGACGTTCCTGCGTGCCGGCGACGTCGTCACCCTGGGTGGCCGGGGCCTGGGCGAGCAGCGCCAGACCGTGGTGGCCTCCTGACGGCTCCTCAGCCGCGGGTGGCCGTGGCACGGGCCCACTTGTGGGCGAACTGCTGCATGTCCTGCATCCGGCGGGCCAGGTCGGCGCCCAGCGGTGTCAGGCGGTAGCCGTCGCCCGTGTGATCCACCAGGCGTGCCGCCCGCAGCTCCTTGAGCCGGGTATTGAGGGTGTTGGGCGTCACGCCGCCGACGCTGTCCTGCAGCAGACGGAAGGTCTGGGGGTGTCCGTCGCTCAGGGCCCAGATCACGCGGATGGCGTAGCGCGACTCCAGCAGATCCAGCAGGCGGATCGCGGCGGCGTTGTCCTTGGCATTCATGCGCAGTCTCCTGTGTGTGTTCCGCCAGGAGCGGAGGCTTTCGCACAATATACGCCAGTTTGACCGAATTGCTAGCAGTTTGCTAGCTGACAACGGACGTGCGGTGCAGCAATGGGCCGCTTGCAGGCTACGGACGAAGCGGGTCGGTGGCTCCCGCCGCTGCCTCGTGCGGGCGCGCCACCCTATTTGTAAATGCGGTGCAGCAGCGTCTTGAGCGTCTGGAGTTCCTCGTCGCTCAACTGGCCGGCGACGTCGGATTCGAGCTGTGTGGCCGTGCGCTGGGCGGCCTTCTGCAGCTTGATACCCGCAGGCGACAGGTGCAGCCCCTGGGCACGGCCGTCGGTGGGGTGGGGCTTGCGCTCGATCAGGCCGCGCCGGTCCAGCGACTTGATCATGCCCACCAGGTTGGGTGGCAGGATGTCCAGCGCCGTGCACAACTGGCGCGAGGTGATGCCCGGGTTGTGGGCGATCAGGGTCAGCACGGAAAAATCCACCGGCCGCAGGCCGTAGGGTGCCATGCGTTGCAGGAACACCGTGATCACCGCCAGCGCCGCCCGCCGGGCGTTGTAGCCCAGCAGTGTTTCCAGGTAGCTGGTGTCGATGCGGGGCTCGTGGTCCGCCGGAG
>JBEBVI010000491.1:0-3122 GCA_040392805.1 Taibaiella helva | reverse complement strand
GGCCGAGGCGATGTATGATGAGCTTGTGGATTTGTTTCACAAGCATAGCCGGTAAGGGGCGTGTTTCGATCGGCGGTACTCTAATGTGTTGACATTTGTGCGCACATTGTTTACTTTAAAGGGTGAAAGTCAACGGTTTTGACTGGGATGAAGGGAATCGCCACCGATGTCGGAAACAAGGATTTTTTGAAGATGATATCGAAGATCTTTTTAGAAGACCTGTTAGCGTGGCGCCAGATCCTCGGCATTCTCAGGTTGAAAAGAGGTATCACGGAATTGGGACGACCCCGGATGGCCGGGCTGTTTTCCTAGTGTTTACCCTCCGAGATCGGGATGGAAGGACGTTGATACGACCAATTCATGCCCGGTTTATGCATAAAAAGGAGGTTCTGCAATATGGGGAAGACCAAGCGTAAGGAGCTACCTGCTCTGAATTCGGATGAGGAAGCGATCGATTTCGTAGAAAACTCTGACCTTACTCAGTTCGATCTGTCTGCACTGAAGACGGTGCACTTTGAATTTGAACCAAAAACAACCAAAGTGAATATGCGTTTCCCCGAATCCTTGCTTGCGATGATCAAAGAACGCGCAGCGAAACGAGGAATTCCGTATCAGCGTTTTATCCGGGAAACACTAGAACGGGCTTTGACTAAAGCGTAAGGGTTTTCTCTCATGGCTCAACCGTGGTGCCACATCCTGAAAGGAAAGGGAAGGGAAGCGCTGCGCCATCCTGGCGCAATTCCTGAAGTAAACGTATCCTACTGTGGATTAACGCCCCCTTTGCCAGGACGGAAACAATGCGGTTACAATGGATTTTTGCTTGGGCAGTATTCGGTGGGATACAGGCTTTAGGACACCCGCGCCTAGCCGATGCGCAAATTACCACGGAGGCCTCACGCCCTTCCGCTGCCGACTCCTCAGAGGATTCCGCAGCGCTCGATCTGCGGCTTCGCCAAATCTTGCGGTTACTCACCGACACTACGATGTCGACTGATTCGCTGTTTTCTGCGGAGATGCGGAGTCAGCTTCCCAACGCAAAAGTCCGAGAGGTAATCGCCGCGCACGTGACGCCTTATGGTACGCCGACTGGAGCGACATCACTGGTTGCTAAACCGGCCCCATGGGCGGCGCAATTCCGCGTGGTGCTCGATAAAGGATACGCGATCCCATTCACGCTCAGTGTTGAACCGTCGCCGCCACATCTCCTCAACGGATTATTTATTGGAACACCGCTTCGGCTGGTAGCCACGTTTGATGAGCTTACTATAGAATTACGCAACAAATATCCGCGCGTTTCATTCCTGGCAGCTCAACTCGACACATTGGGAATGTTTACACCGGTTGCACAAATCAATGCGGACACTGCGCTCGCTATTGGTTCTGGCTTCAAGTTGTACATTCTTGCCGAAACGATTCGGCAGATTGACGAAGGTACGCTTCGATGGGACGACATCGTCACCCTCGACTCAGCGACCAGGTCGACACCGTCAGGTATTCTACAGAAATGGCCTTCGGGCGCCCCGGTGACAATCCATACGCTGGCGACGTTGATGATTTCTCAGAGCGATAACACCGCCACCGATCTCCTCTTGCATCGCGTGGGGCGAGCGAATGTCGAAGCCATGCAACGAACTGCGGGAAGCCAGCACGCAGATCGCAATATTCCGTTTCTGTCGACGCGAGAATTCTTCGCGCTCAAAAGCGCTGCCGGAAAGAGCCTGCTTTCCCTGTATGTCACGTCAACGCCCAAAGTTCGGCGCACATTATTGGATACTCTGAATCGGATCGCATACGACCAACTCGCACCCGCGACGCCAGGAAAACCTTACGAAGTCGAGGCAATCGAATGGTTTGCGTCCGCATCGGATCTCGTGCGCGTTGCAGCATGGATACACCAGAATACTGCAGATATAGCGGTGCAGCAGGGACGCGCCATCCTTGCAGTGAATCCGGGAGTTCAATTTCCGAGCGTGAAATGGCGTTATGTAGGCTTTAAGGGCGGAAGCGAGCCGGGCGTGTTGAGTGGAACATTCTTGTTACAGCGAACCGATGGGATGTGGTACGTAATCTCACTGACGGCAAATGACTCCGCCCAGCCGATTAATACCGCCGAGTTGTTTGGGTATGTACAGCGGGCGGCGGAACTGCTTGCTCAGTAGGTGATGTCGCGAGGCCTTCATTGATGCCTCAAAGCGGAGTATTTTACGAGCGAGCGCCAGTAGCTCAGGTGGATAGAGCAACAGCCTTCTAAGCTGTGGGTCGGGGGTTCGAGTCCCTCCTGGCGCGTTAGAACCGATACCCGATAAACAACGGCGCCTTATTCCGCGCCAATGGGCTCTCCCCGACAATATTCGGGACAAGCACGCTCTGCTCAGCGAACAACATACCGCCTTTGACCGCGATAGAAACACCAAGTCCCGCAGTGGCGCCTAAGGTCCAATCAGTGCTGGAAACTCGCGGAATAGAGCCGGATATTTCACCGGATTGCCGGCGTCTTAGATGCGTCATGTACAGTCCCGGCCCGGCGGTCACGTAAGGGCGGACCCTGGTATTGCGGCGGAACTCATAAATTGCCGACCCGGAGAATCCCAGAAAGAGATGGTTCAAGCTCACTCGGCAGCTGTTATGCTGGTCCAGCGGATTCTGGCTTGG
The DNA here is from genome assembly GCA_040392805.1 of Taibaiella helva. Classification (GTDB taxonomy): domain Bacteria; phylum Bacteroidota; class Bacteroidia; order Chitinophagales; family Chitinophagaceae; genus Taibaiella; species Taibaiella helvus_B. Next base: position 470 of record JBEBVI010000491.1, on the reverse strand, counting down.
AGAAGGCCCAGGGCCAGCGACATCGCCGCAAGCCCGGTTGGTGGCGCGGATCCCGTCGGGGAGAGTTGTGCCAGCGCTCACCTGTGCACGGAACGCCAGACCCTGGCGTCCAATGAGCCAGCGTCTGGCCCCCATTCCGGTAAGCTCCGGCACATTTTCCGAACGGCCTGTGACTTCATTGCGAAAACCCCCGGATCCCCAGGACAAGAGATCGGTACCGATGGCGATATCCCATCGAGGCGTGGCGTTTAGCTGCGTTGGCAACGTTTGCGCACGTTGTGCGGCGGCTGAAAACGACAGGCTCGCCAGCAGGAAGAACGATGTTCCCAGTACGTACGGCTTCATGGATGGCTCCAGATGCAGAACAGTTCTTTAATAATACTGCAAATTCACGTTTCTATCTATATAGATGGATGACACTGCATAAAGGGCTCCGTCTAATAAAACCGCCTGTTTTCCCCGTTGTGTCG
>JBEBVI010000490.1:0-3131 GCA_040392805.1 Taibaiella helva | reverse complement strand
GATCCGGGACAGGGCTCTTATCCCTTTAGTGTGGTTAATACTGCCATTACATCTAACACCGTTTTCATAGGAAAGCTGAATGCCCCGACCGGCGACCTGAAATGGCTCAAACAAATCGGTGAAGCAGGTAATACTAATATCGGAGTCCATATGAATAATAATTTAGAAAACCTGGTTACTGCTACGGACACATCAGGTAATCTCTGGATGGCAGGAAATTTTGGAGCCAGGATAGATTTCGACCCCAATTTAGGGGACACGGTTTATCTGTATGGTATTGATAAGGATTCTGAAAAAAACATGTACATTGTTAAATACAGTCCCGGCGGAGATTTACTATATGCCGGTCAGACTAAAGGATGTGTTGTTGAACCTAAGGGGCTGGCCATTAATAAAAGCAATAATGTTATTATAGCAGGTGATTTCTGGAGTGGAAATGGAGGAGGACTATCAGGTAATGATACAGTAGATTTTAACCCGGATGCAAATACTATTTTGAATATAGCCACATCAGATAAGCGCTCCATTTTTATATTGAACTTAACTAATTCAGGGGACTTTAATTCCCTAAATTGCTTAATGGGCGTCAACCCTTATATTACTGACGAAAAAGGTGGTGGTGGTGTACTCAGTTCTATGTTCCTGGATACGTCTGATGGCATTATTTTAGCTGGGAGTCAATGTTTCCTGGATTTTATCCCTGGCTCAGGCATGTATTGTTTCGGCAACCCCTTAACAAACGGAACCGTATCTAGCTTTATTGCAAAATATAATTCCAATATGCAATTTTTGTGGGCGAGATCTTTTTTTGATAGCATTATTGCCACGCGTAGTGATTTCGTGAACTATAATATGCTTTTAAGGCTCCCTGTCGATGGCATAGATAACAAGGGTAATATATTCTGTTATTCAGGAGTCAAAGGCGGCAGTTTGGGATTTAATGCTCCTCTTGATTTCAATCCTGACGGTAATAGTACTTTTTATCTATCACCTTTTGGAAAGTTAGATATGTACATCATGAAATTAAAGTTGAATTGTGCAAGTTATTCACAAGACACTATCATAGCATGTGGGAGTTATTTTTATAATGGAGTGGCTCAAACGCAAAATGGCATCTATACCGAGTCTTTTACCGGATCAGGAGAATGTGACAGCATTATATTGCATGATGTACGTGTGGTACCTCCCGTTTCTGATATCGTCAGCGACACTGCCTGTGGCAGTTATTCCTGGGCGGGAAAAACGCTGACCGTTTCCGGAAGCTATGTGGATACATTCGTTATGGTTCAGGGAGGATGTGATAGTGTTGTTATTTTAAATCTTCAAATCAATTCCAACCCACAGGATACTATAAGCATTGAGGAATGTAACAGCTATAGTTATGCAGACACAACTTTTTACCAAAGTGGTTCATATCTATTCCGATACCCGCTGGCTACCGGTTGCGACAGTACGGTGGTATTGAACCTTAAGCTCCACCAGGTTAATATAAAAGTTACTCAAAACGTGGATACTTTAACTGCTGAAGCCGATAACGTAAACTACCAGTGGCTGAAATGCGATAATGGAGCTTATGTTGCCGTCCCGACGGCAATACAAAAAGTATTCGTCCCACAAAGCGATGGGCATTATGCTGTTGCCATAACTACCGACGAGGGATGTAAGGATACTTCAGCATGTATGGCTGTCAATGGAGTTGGTATCCTTGTTCCTGAAATAGAAAGTGACGATATGCTGGTTTATCCCAATCCCGTAACCCATACCTTGATAATTCGTGTAGACCATTATTTGGATAAAGCAACACTCCGGCTTATTGATCCTTTGGGACGGGTAATCCGGGAAACAGATAACTTATCAGGTCGTGGTTTTCTCTGGAATATAGGTGAATTAGCAACAGGAATATATTTTTTAGAGCTTAAAGAAAAGGGAATGACATTCCGCAAAAGAATTGTAAAAGATTAAATGAGATAAATCTGTTAGTTATCCTGCATAGCTAACAGACATTTTACTCTTACATACTTTATAAAACAGGAAATATGAAGATTTATATACATTTAGCTATCATTCTGATAGTTTTTAGTACTAACAGACTTTATGCTCAGGAGCTTCAATACAACGAACGGCCAGAGTTCATTAATGGGAACTGTAATTGGCTGGAAGCGATGTGCCCGATATGGTCTGTACAAAGCTATCTAAATGATACAACTATTTTTTTGTTTCATGATATAGGCATCAACTTACTCAATCCTGATCAACCAAATTATTTCGTGCACCTCGCTTGGAATAATTGGCGCACAGGTAACACCACGGCGTTCCAAACAGGTAATTTAACCTTGGGCGGAAGTGCATTAGTTAGCGACAATTTTGTATGGCCTAGGGCAGCTGTGTCTGATCGGGAAACCGGTCAGTTATTGTTCTATACAAATGGAGCTACAATTTATAATAGATTAAATGAAATTATAGGAGATAGCCTATTAGGGGCAAACGGAGGATCGACACAGGGCGTACAAATAGTCCCCTTTCCTAAAAGCACAACGAAATATTACGTTTTTTCGAGAGTTGGAGGTACAAATATAGTTGATAATCTTCTGGGATTATTTAATATCTTTCACACACCAACATATTACTCAATTGTAGATATGGATTTAAATAGAGGGCATGGGGGAGTTGTAACAAAAAACAAAATATTAACTGACACGACACTGGGAGAAGCTATGGTTGCTATTCCAGGCAACAATTGTGATATATGGCTTGTATCACCAAAATATGATAAAAATGAATTTTGGTCATTCAGGATTACTCGCGATGGTATTGATACAATACCAATTATTTCAACTTTAGGTGGTCCAAATGTCAATGGATTTGGATTTTTAACTGTTTCTCCAGACAGAACAATGCTTTTTTACGGGCATTCAGCAGGTCGTTCTGTGTATAGCCCATATCTTATTGAAGATTCTACCGGCGTAATTTGGGGACCTATGCTCCTAGAATTCGATCCAGATATAGGTATTGTTTCTAATCCCATCAAAATACGGCCTCCATTTTATAAAGCATGGCGCACTATTTCAAGTGGTTGTTTCTCTCCAGATAATAAAAAGCTGTATGTAAATGCTTCACCGTATGCAATCAAT
>JBEBVI010000489.1:0-3154 GCA_040392805.1 Taibaiella helva | reverse complement strand
CACAAAGTCTACCCTGAGTACAGCCGAAGGGGTCGGCATGACGGTACTTACTTCGACGCAGCTCAGTACAAGTGAGGAAGTTATTTTGACGCAGTTACTATAAGTTATTTTCTACCGGAATTTAGAAAAGAATGGCTGTTCATAAGCTTAACAATTACTTTTAATTTCAATGTACGATGTCGGCTGAACATTAGCTACATTTGCCTTTCCTTCAAAGGGAATAAATTTTTTCACATCTCATGTAGAGCATAGCTTCTTTAAAGATAATAAAATGTATAACGGGTGAACTGACCCGTAAATCGTCATTTTTAAAAAGAAGGTGTTATGCTTATTCTTAAAAATATATCTTATATCCATCCGGATAAAGAACCCCTGTTCCGTAATATTAATTTTACACTGCCAGCACCGGTGAAAGCCGCATTAGTGGGTAAAAATGGTGTGGGTAAATCCACCCTTTTAAAGATCATCGCCGGGGAGCTACCTGTTGCTGAAGGGCAGCTTACTGTAGCACCAGATCTTTATTATGTGCCGCAAATTGCCGGACAGTATAATCATTTAACGGTAGCGGAGGCTTTAAAAGTTAATAAAAAACTGGAGGCATTACATCGTATCCTGAAAGGGGAAACTTCTGAAGCCAATTTTGCCGAACTGGATGATGACTGGACTATTGAAGAGCGCTGCACGGAAGCATTAAAATACTGGCAGGAAGAGCATATAACGTTAACGCAAAAACTATCTTCATTAAGCGGTGGCCAGAAAACAAAAGTATTTCTTGCCGGGATATTCATACACCATCCCCGGCTCCTGTTATTGGATGAACCCAGCAATCACCTCGACAGTGCCGGAAGAGCTTTACTGTATCAGTACATCAGTACCATAAACAGCCCCGTGCTTGCCGTTAGTCACGACCGGGCATTATTAAACCTGTTTGATAATATACTGGAGCTGGATAAGGAGGGTATAACCGTATATGGCGGGAACTATGATTTTTATAAGGCACAAAAAGAAGCAAAGACCGACAGCTTAAATCATGAATTGAAAAACAGGGAGAAAGATTTGCGTAAAGCCAAAATAAAAGAGAAAGAGATCATGGAACGGCAACAAAAGCTGGACAGCAGGGGGAAAAGTAAAAAAGCTAGCGAAGGTGTTGCCCGTATTATGATGAATACGCTGCGGAATAAGGCGGAAAAAAGCACATCAAAGATCAAAGATGCACATGGTGAAAAAATAAGCAATATCAAAGAGGACCTGAAATCTTTGCGCGCTGCCCTTCCCGGCAATGAAAAGATGACGTTTCAATTTGATCATTCGGTTTTATACAAAGGCAGGACGCTGTTTTCGGCACAGGGTATAAACTATAATTATGGAAACGGCGCTTTATGGAAAGAAACTCTGGATATACACATCAACAGCGGCGACCGGTTAGTGATAGGGGGAACAAACGGCTCAGGTAAGACCACGCTGGTAAAGATCATTCTCGGCATCATGGAACCATCGGAGGGAGAATGTTTCCGGGCTGGCGACAGTAATATACTTTATCTTGATCAGGACTATTCCATAATTGACAATGACCTTACGGTGTCAGATCAGGCCCAGCGCTATAATACAGAGGGCCTGGAGGATTCGGAAATAAAATCAAGGCTCAGCAGATTCCTCTTTACAAAAGACAGCTGGCATAAACGCTGCAGCATGCTGAGCGGAGGGGAAAGGATGCGGCTGGTCATATGTTGCATGAACATACAAAATCGCCCACCGGACATTCTCGTGCTGGATGAGCCCACAAATAATCTGGATTTAAAGAATACCGGGATATTGACAACGGCAGTTAATGAATACAAAGGTACGCTGATCGTTATCTCGCATGATAGTCATTTTGTAAAGGAGGTGAATATTCAGAAGACTATATTGTTGCAGAGCAATGCACAGGTTCTTAAAGTTAAATAAGTTCCGGCCGCTTTCTGAAAACGATATTATCCGATTCAAGCTGCTGCATTATCAGGTAATTATTAATATCTCCGACCGGTTCTATATACCCGGATGCTAAAATGATGTGTGCCTGGTATCCTAGTTCTTCTGTCAATAATTGAAAGGCTTTCAGATGTTCTTCATTATGACGATCGGGATGCAGGCACTCCATGACCAGTAACGGGGCATTGCTGTTTAAAAAGTTCATACCACCTTTAATGACATTATACTCTGCTCCCTCTACATCGATCTTAATAAGCGCAGGAATGATCCGGTCGCTTTGTGTAATTAAGTCAATAGTAGTGGCTGCCACCTCCACCCGTTCCGGACGGAATTCCGGGAACCAGTCCTGGTCTTCAAACTGTTCGATATTGGAGGTATTGTATTCTGAAAACAGATTGGGGAATTCATAAAATACCAGTGTGCCTTTACTGTCGGAGACAGCTTCCTTATGTATAATGATATTTCTTTCCTGCACGCTGTTCAGACGAAGCAGTTCAAAGCTTTTTGACGCGGGCTCAAAAGCATGAACGCTTCCGTCTTCGCCGACTATTGTTGAGGCCAGGAGGGAAAAGTAGCCATAGTGTGCGCCAATATCTAAAAAATGGTCACCTTCGGAAAGGTGCTGAATAATGAACCTGGCCAATCTGATTTCGGAGCTGTGCGATTTTCCACCTGTGAGATAGATGTCTGTTGCAGCAGGCAGATCAATATGCATTTTCCTGCCAAAAAAAGTACGGGCTAGCTCCCGTCTTTCTCTTTTTCTAAGGGGATAAACCAGGTTTTTAAAAAGTATGGCGGAAATGTATTTATACGGGTTGTGTAACAGTCTGCCCATTTTTGATGCAGCGGCTATTTTTTCAACCTTAGTTAATTTCTCTGACAGATCAGCTCTTCTCATGAAGCAATTGCTATTTTTAAATTTCCTGCAATGTGTTTGCTACTTATTATAAGCACAGCTACTCCGGCGCTTTACGGAGATGCATATACAACACATTTTTTATAGGACAGCGAACCGGCATTAAAACTTAACGGGCAATAACAGATAACCATATTTATAATTCGGTATAGCCTCCCGACAACGCTCCGGTTCTGAAACGGTTTACCAGTTCATGCGCCAGTCGTGTCGGCTCCGGTATCCGGTATCGTCCTGTGCATTTTTTTATCAGGTCAAGGCAATTCTGCATAC
>JBEBVI010000488.1:0-3159 GCA_040392805.1 Taibaiella helva | reverse complement strand
CCTCGTTAAATAGCGACACTGCTTGTTTTTCCGTACTCGCAGTATCGTTTTTTTCCAACCATCGGTCAAGCCGGGTCAGTTTTCAGGTTCGTTCACAAATCGGCGCAAAGCCTCGATCGAATAAACGACCCTGGCCCCGATTTTCTTGTGCGGCAGTTTTCCGGCCTTGGTAAGCTGAAAGACCGTCCGGGCCGAGACACCGAGCATTTCTGCGGCTTCCTGAGCGTTGACGGTCAGGCGTTCGATCTTGGCAGGTTCGGAACTTGCGTTATTTAGCACTCTTTTTCTCCTGTTGTTGGTTCTGCGGCAGACATGGCGCGCCCAGGCCATCCAAGCGGGCGGTAGGCCATGCAAAACCCATCTGAAATTTCTCGATACAAGCAACTGCTATTCAACGACTTAGCCATTACCCATTTGGTGGCGTAGACACAAGGCCATACCATGAAAGGTTCTTGTCGCCAAGTCGTGAAACGCTCCGAAAATTTCCATGAAAATCGGAGCACAGGGAAGGCCGAAGACAAGGCCGCTACCTCCCTACTTGATGATTTCGCCCGTACTTTCAGGAACCGTTCCATGCGGACCGACCCCTGAATTCGCTATTGGGGTGGTTCGGTAACCGCGAAACCGTGGCGCAAAAATCGAACGCGAAGCGCACAGCGGTACCAGACGGTACGATGTCCGTCTGAAGCAGGTCGGGCAAGAGTGTAAAAAAAAGAGGCACGAACCACAACATCCGACCGGGGATCACCCGTTCAAGAAGAGATCGAATGTTACGAATCGGCAAAACGATACCGCCTTGATCGGCGGCATATCCCACCCCATACTATGGAAGGCCGAATTCTCCCGATTCAGCCTTGTAAAGACCTCCCACAATAAATTGCATCGTTGCAGTTCTTTGTAGAGGTCTTTATCAAAATATACGGCAAACATCCTATTCGGAGTTATTTCACAAGGAAAACGATCTGTCTCATTTTACAACTCAAGTGAAGGCCGTATTTACAGGCAATAACCCAGTATCGCCGGATACCGCTTATCACCAAAAAACGGATCGCTCGCGTGAGCGCCTTATTGTGTGTCCCTTGACCAAAGAGACACATAATTCACACATTATACAGCACGGGCCGATCAAAGTCAACGAAAAAATTGATGATGCACATTTAATCCATTTAGAAATTTTTTTATTTTTTTGTTGACATTCGGGGGTTTCGTGCGTACACTGTCTCTGCGAATACTTGGGCCGGGCGATGATATTTTGCCCGAAGGGCTTGTACTGAAACCGAGATTCACGCGATAAAAACAATCATCGACAAACACCTTTTCTCGCAATGCCTTCATTGTGCAGGAAAAGAGTGAAGTAAACTGTGTCTGCGATAAAAGCCCGTGCAGGCAGCGTTTTGTAAGGGAAGACCTGAGCGGGCCCCCGAGCCTGTCTATGTTTCGTTGTAAAATGATCGTTTTCATCGCGCTGTTTGATTAGGAGAGGAGACGGAAGATTTCCTCCCGCCACCGGGGCGTTGTTTCGTACTTGTTTGCCAAAAACATACGGGTATCTTTTTGTGCGGTTGTTCCATTTGATTTCTTCCTGAGCCTTAAGTGGCTCACCGGTCAAGTGCCACAGTTCGCATCATCTCTTATTAAGTCCTGATTCGGAATCGTTCTGCGATACCCTTCGTTATCGGTGGGGGAGGTTGCGCCTCGGTTTTCCATGGTCGCTTCCGCAATCCCCATTGAGATAAATCCGATTCGTTTCACGGGCTTATTCGTTTTTTCACTTCCAAGGCGGTACGTCCGTACCGCCCATAATTTCTGAAAATTAACCATGTCAAACTTAAAAAATCGAAACAAAAAAGTGCCGGATGCCAAGCCGAAACAGACTCGGCGATTTCATCCGGACGCCGAGATCGACCTGAGCAAGGTTCAGGCTTTGTGTGGGCATCCGTTCAGTTTTACGCCGGAAAGGCTTTGTTCTTTCGGCCTTCAAACGGGCGTGGATCGCGTTGCATCCGAGGATGGGACGTTTTTGCGTGAAACGCCTATCGTGCGTATGGTCGACGGAAACTTCGAACAGTCCGACCATCGAGGCCGGGTAATCGTCCGGATTGTACAGCCGTCCGAGTCGCTCCCGAGCCACCGAACGAATTTCATCGTAATGATTGTCGAGTTCCCGTTCGGCGTTCCGAAGATCATCGCGCAACGAATTCATCATCGCCGTGAAGCCGTCGAGATCGCACCGCTTGATGAGCCGGATGCCCGGTTCCGGGAAAGGCAGCGACGAGTTTCGCCAGGTCGTCAACGGTGGCCACGCAAACCATGTCAGCCGTGACGCAAACCGCTTCCATGACCGCCAGCGGTGTTTCGAGTGCAACCCAGGCAATCTACAACCAGGCGGGGAACTGCCTCGCAATCCTGACGCCGGCGCCTGGTCAAACGGTCGAAGATGTAATCGGGCCGGTGATGACCAAAGAAGGCACCAGGATCACAGGCACGGTCGAAGCCGGTCCGTCTATCAACGTTCCTCCGCGTTTTCTGAACGGGAATCTCCTTGTTCTCATTCCAAGGCGTTGTCGATTCGATTTTCGCCGATCTTGACATAGTTCTTTTCGGCGGTCGTCTTCGGAGCATGCCCCAAAAATAGGAAGGTGTCCATACTGTAATCCTTCCTGTCGAACCTTGGATCGTCGTTTGGAATCATCATGCTGTTTCCCAGCAATGAAGCCGATGTACCTCGCAACTGATAGAAGGTATAGATCGGAGTCGTCCCCTCTTTGTTTTTTGAGTCTTTTTTTCTTTCTGGCAGATTCCTTGACCATTCCCAATTTGGTCAAAAGAGCATTCCATTCGGTCCTGACCCCATAGGTCCGTTGGCTCTTCTTTGTTTCTGAATTCACACGATTGTGGCAGACTGGCGAACAATTGCTGTTGAGTAAAATCAATTCCTTGATTTTGCTCTCCTTCCATTTTTGTTTCCGCAATCCCCAGTTTTGGCGAAAAATCTGTTGCGACTTGTCGTATTCCTGAACCAGCAAAGCTAAAGTCGGTTTCCAGAGTTTATAGGAAACCAAGGGCGTATTTTTATGCCGCTTGGTTTTGCCCCGCTTTCGAGTAATTCGACCTGAAACAAAATCGACTTCATCTCTCTTCAAGGAGCCGATCTCTGCC
>JBEBVI010000487.1:0-3165 GCA_040392805.1 Taibaiella helva | reverse complement strand
CTTTATATCCAAAATAGTCGAGTAGTGCGGTCAAGTCACCCGTCAGGTTTTCAATGTCGTATTCAGTTACTTCAGTCGGACGGGATGAGTTGCCATAACCTCGCTGATTTGGAATGAGGATATGATATCCAGCTGCAACAAGTGCCGGCACTTGATGGCGCCAAGAAAAAGCGTGTTCTGGAAAGCCGTGACAGAGCACAATAGGTTTTCCAGCATTTTGTTTGCCCGCTTCAAAGACTTCCAGTTCTATACCGTTGGCTGAAATAAGCGTGGGTTTTGGAAAATTGTTTGAATTAAATTCGTTTGCCATTTTATTCTATAAAAGATTAAATTAATGATGCAAACTTATGCCTGCCGAGTGACAGCCTTATGTCAGAGGTTAAAAATAATTAGTGATACCTCTCAAAATAATCTTGTGAGGTCCACGCTGCCCAAAAGTCAGATCGGCAAGGCCCTGGCCTATGCCTACGCCACTACCGCCTGCCCAAATTACTCACTACTGGGTATTTTTTCGCCTGTAACATACAGGTAAATTTGCTTCAATGTTTCATATAATACCTGCCCGATGAAAGTAAGCGATTGGATTACACCAGTTATCAACGTTGCAAAGGCAGTGCTCGTCATTGCCGGCCTTTTCCTATACGGCTGCGAAAAGAAAGCCAATGGCCCGGACGATGGTTCCGACGGCGATCCGTCTGGCGTCAATAAGGAGCTGTTCATCAGTTTTAAAACGCCCGGTTGGAGCGAAAAGATAGACTGCAGCCATTTGAGTTTCCTGCCCAACAGCTGCAGTAGCCAAGCCAATTCGGTCTACTATGTCACGGCGACCTCCGCATCCACTAGGATGAGTTTCCAGATTTCGTATCCCGTGGATAGTGCGGTATTTGGCAAACTCGTCACCGATCGGCGATTCCCACTTCGCTTCGACGCTTGCGGAGCCAGTGAAGCCATGCAGGAAGCCATTTCTTTCATGTTGGTCGTACCCGAGTCTAAAGGCAACACCAATCAATGGATGCCTATTCCCGAGCTTAACGACGAAAGCCACGCCTCCCTCAAGTCCGTTACTTACGTGAAATCGGACAATCGATACGCCTATTACCGGATAGCGGGCAGCTACTCGCAGCTGTCGGCCCTAGCCGATGCCAACCGCGACCGCATATCCGATGCAGACAAGGTAATCAGTGGCGATTTCCAGTTGATGATATTGACCGACCGCACCCGAAATGAGGAGTAGACCGTAGTTTAGTTTTGTGGCCTTAATCACAAAGAGATAGATTCGTATGCGTTTAGCCTATGAGCATCAACTTCCATGTAGCATACGGCGGCGTGGCTGCCCAAGGCGTTTTGACGTGCCACGGCATTTCCTTTTCTTTTTGCCATACTTGCGGTTGTACCAAATGATAAAACCGGTAATGGGTAGCGAAGCGCCCACCAGCGATACCAGACTAGCCAAAATCTTGGTGGGAAGGCCGCCAATGGAGCCTACATGGATGTCTAGGTTCTTCTCGAAAAGCTGTTCGCCTACGGTACGGACGCGGGCTGGCGGCTCCCATGCACCGGAAACCTCGTTAGCGGTAACTGGATCGAAATAAAGCAAACGCGAAGTATGCCATTTCTGCTCGTTGAGATTAATCGATACGCGGAACCAATCGGCATCCTTTTGCGGGTAAAGAAGCATGACGCGATCGACCCGGCCGTCGTAATGTGCGAGGATATTGTGGTAAATCCGATTTGCTGCGTCGTGGCTGTTCGTTCCATCGATCGGGGTAGGGGTGCCCTGGGCAGTTGGATACTCAAACTGCTTGCCGCCCGAAAGCAGTCCGTAGTACCCTTGCCGAAACCATTGAAAACTATATACCACACCCGTAATGGCGAGGATAATAAGTAGCACGGCGGCGTAAAAACCGAAGACATTGTGGAGATCGATGTTGATCCGCTTGAAGCCCGAGCGCCAGGCTACGGTGAAACTCTTTTTTGCGGTGCGGCGATTCCACTTCTTAGGGTACCACCAAATAAGTCCCGTGATGCAAATGAGGATGAACACCAATGTAACCCCACCTACGATGGGGCTGCCGATGGCCGGCGGCAGCCAAAGCCAGCGATGGCCACGGATGATAACCAGAAAAACTTCGGAGTTAAGGCCGTGACCTTCGATATACCGGGCCAATTTGCCTGTGTATGGGTTGAAGTGCAGGGTACGAATGGCATCGGTCTGTTCGCGATGAAACACCGCAACGGCGGTTTCGAAGCGACGGCGATAAGTAAGGCTCTGCAACGTAAAGCTGGTGTCGTCGGGTTCGTGGGTGGTCATTTCGGCCAGTGCACGCTCGCGCAGCAATTCCGGAGGCAGGTAACTCCCCGCCTCCGGAGTGATGCGCTGATAGGGCTCCAGTAGCGGCTGGCATTCCTGGCGAAAGACCCATAGGCAGCCGGTAAAGCACACGATGCTGACAATTATGCCGGTAAGCAACCCGGTCCAGCGGTGTATCCATTTGATTCCGTTGAGTAGTTGCCTACGAGTCATGACGCGTGTATGCACTAATTCCGTTAAAACTGTGTGCCAAAACTGAGGATCGCCCGCCTAACCCATTGCGGGGTGTATCGACCGGTACCGAGGTAGCCCACTTGGTTGGTGAAGTTGGTGAAATTGCCCCGAACAAAGAAATGCCGGAAGCGGTAACCCACCGAAGCGTCCATGGTCCAGAACGATCCAATCAGTTGGCCGGGGGCATTGTTGGTATTGCCATAAAATTTGTCTTTGTAAAAGAATCCATAGCCCACAGACAGCCCTTGCAGTGTGCCGCGTTGAATCTGGTAGTTGGCCCAGATGTTTAACGTGTTGCGGGCATTGCCCGAAAGCTGATTGCCACTTTCGAAGGCAGGATCCTGTACCACTCGCGCATCGATAATCGAGGCGGCCAGGTTCACATTCAGACCGGGGGCGATAATTCCGTTCACATCCAGTTCCAGTCCACGGCTGCGGTGGTGCGCACCGGTATACGAAGCGATTTTCGTATCGGGGTCGTACCACAGGTGCGGGAACGTAGGTTCTTCGGCCACCCCATACACGTAGCCGAATACATTTTCCTTGTTGATCTGGAAGGCAGCGAAACCAATACCCAGCCGGTCGCGGAAGAGGCTGCTTTTTACACCAACCTCAAGTTG
>JBEBVI010000486.1:0-3172 GCA_040392805.1 Taibaiella helva | reverse complement strand
TGTGATATTTCAAGACATCTGAGACAATTGCGACCTTAATTTGCGGTAGTGCCAAATGCTATTTCTTGTAAGAATTTCTGTATCCTTCTCCCAGTATTTAGAAGTCACATCAGGCTGTATCGGTATCGATTTCTCTACCTCAAGATATTTTTCATAAGGTGTCCTACCATTGAGCGATGCGTGTGGTCGCTTATGGTTATAAAAGTTCTGCCACTCCTGCAATCTTTCATTGAGCAACAGTGTCCGTTCTTTTTTAGGTATGTTGATATAAAATTCGGCTTTGCCAGTTAGTTGAGACCGTTCTACTTTACCATTTAAATGCGGGCTTCTGGGTTTGATTGGCCGGAACTTAATAAAGTGTATCATAAGCTCTTCCTGAAAGAGTTCATTAAAAAACTCGGTCCCCCAATCCGTCTGTATCCGCTGAATAGGAAATTGGAAGACATCTAAAACATAACTAAGGAAATCAATAGTTGATTCAGCTTTTTTATTAGGATATAGTCTCATAGCACGTAGCCTGGTACAATCATCCACTGCTGTAAACTGATAACATTTAGCAGCAACCTTGGTAACATCCATCTGTACTCTTTCACCTGGAATATTTTTACTATATCGTTTGAAGTGTCGTTTACCTTTGTATCCTTTAATATTAGGAAGCTCTAATTGTTTAACTAATCTCCATATTGTTGTGGAGGAAATTTCAATGTTGTAATTGCGTAACAGATGACTGGAAATAGCTTGAGGGCCAAGCTTGTTCTGTAATCTTAACGATTTTACCAATTCAATAAGTTCTTTATTGACTTTCTGTCTCGCTAATACCTTAGGCCGTTTTGAATAACTGGCCAAACCATCTTTTCCGTTCTCGTTAAACCGTTTGATCCATCTATAAATGGTAGATCTTGGCACACCACACTTCAATGCAGTTCTGCTTACTGATCCCAATTCCTGGTAACATTTAATCCAGTTTTCTCTTGCTTTTACTGATCTCGTTTCCGTAGATGGCATAGTCTTAAAAGATGGATTGAGGCATGCATTCTTTTTGTTTCCGGCTCCAGGGTTTATAGAAAAATAGGATAAAAAATGAGTTTAACCAAAATTAAAAATGTAGCGAATGTTATGAAACTTCACACTATAGATCATAGTGATACCCCGGTGCTTTCCGGTCTTTATTTTTTACATGCACAGCTATTGTTTCAACGGAACAGACACAATAGTACGATTCCCGGTACCTGTTTGACTGGTTATATACCCGTTTAATTCGGTTACTCTCTGGCGAATGTTATTTAATCCCATTCCTCCTTTTTCCTCACTGATAGAATAACCTTTCCCGTTATCTTCAACTTCTATTATGGTGCATCCGGTATTGTATTGTAAAAAAATATTTGCGGAGGAAGCGCCCGAATGCTTTACTATATTCTGCACCAGCTCCTGTACAACCCGGAGTAAATTGTGATGATACAACGGCTGTAAAGGAGGTTCTGCACCGGTAAAGCGGAAAGTAATGGAGAGACCCTGCCTCGGTGGAAAGTTGTTCAGAAAGTGCCCGATTGCGGTAGATAGCTTTTCTGAATTATCTTTTGTGCCGGGGAGGCCGATGGTGCTCAGACTTTTCTTTACGTCGCTTAGTATTTGCCGGGAATCGGTTACCGCATCAGAGGGAGCCTGTCCCTTATCTGATGATGCTATCTGTTCCAATATTAAGTACGCTTCTTCTATTACCGGGTAGATGGTTTCCTGCACCTGCTCCGTAACCTTATGCCGTTCTTCAGTTGTACCTTCCATATACGATTTTAGCCGCTCTATCTCCTGCGTTTGTAGCATCTGCTTCTTTAACCGGTTATTGATCTCTCGTTTTTTCCTGAAGTTGCTTACAGATATCCAGGATAAGATCAGAAGCAGTAAGCCGGCTATTATACCACCGGTTATCATTACGTTTTTACGGAAGACCAGGCTTTCATTCTTCTTCAGCAGCAGCTGTTGTTCCGCTATTTCTTTATTTTTCTTTTCTGTTTCGTATCTGGCTTCCAGCCTTGCGATATTATGGTCTTTTTCCCGCTTTGAGAGACTGTCTTTTACCAGGCTATGCCATTGAAAGAACCGATAAGCCTTTTCTTTATCTCCTGAAAGAACGTAAGCCTGAGAGAGTAACAATAGCCGCCTGACCTGGTCTTCTGAAAATATCCCGGAGTCCTTTCGGGCAGGCGGCAATAACAATGATATGGTTTTTGTATAGTTTTTTTTATCAAACTGTTCTTTGGCACAGATCAGTAAACTATCCTGCGTATGGGAGTGGGCCATACTGTAAGACAGTATAAGCAGGATCAGCCGGGTAAGCGCGAATAAAAAACGATTATTTTTGAGCATAGTGCTGAATCAAAAGTAAACAGAATAATCGGCCGGATAAAATTTGGTAAGTGGCATAGACAGGTGAAAAAGCGGGCATCTTGATTGATTAGTAACTGTGTCGGAATAACTTCCCGGCTTCAAAGCCTGGGAGAGACATCCACAGGGTGGACTATCTCACCAGGTTTGCCCTGTCAAAAGCAGGTTCGTACACACTGGGATGAAGAACAGGAAAGATAGTATTTTTCTATAGTGGATGTTGCCGGGGTATCAACGGGCAGTCCTAATCCCCTAAATTATTGGAAGGTGCTAAAAACAGGCTGATAAAAGAAGGGAACCAGTCGGTTGCAAACTGAACCAACTGAAAATGCAGTCGGCAGATGGCAAGTTTTACAACACCGATGTGGCTGATAGGGAACAGCTTTTCCGCCTGATTCAGTCTATTCCTTCACCCAAAGCAGAACCTTTAAAGTTTGGTTAGCACAAGTAGCATCGGAACACTTAGATGAAATGCAAGACCCCGAGCTTTCTATTGACAGAGCATTAGAACAATACCACATCTTTAAACGTAAAGACAGCACTAAAATCAAAAGACGAACCCAAACAAATAGACAAGAAGAAAACGAAAAACAGATAAAGCCAGCTTACAATTACGAATCTTTCTATCTACATCTCAAATTACGACCTTTGTCTCGTTGTACTTCTTTGTCCCGTTGCGTGAAACAATCTGACTGTTTAATAAATCAAAAAGATATTTTCAGGGGAAGTGCCTTAAGTAAAATAGTCAAAATAAATTCCTCACTTGTACTGAGCTGTGTCGAAGTAAGTA
>JBEBVI010000485.1:0-3176 GCA_040392805.1 Taibaiella helva | reverse complement strand
AACAAGACATTCTGTCAGAAAAATCAGAAAATTATTCTATTGCAAAATTTGGGTTAAACTTAAAAAGAAAAAGGTAGAGTATCAGTAACGGCGGCCTTTAGCCCTAAAAATACCAAGGCCGATTATATTCAGTCAGCCCTGGTATTAATATGTATTTATTCCTGGCGGCTGTCGTAGAAGACGCGTCCGATATTCCCCTGCTCCTGTATCCATGCCACGATAAAACCATTCCCATTATCAATAATGACGGGCATCTTTGCTTCAATGGCAGAATCAGAAACCCGCTTAATTACTTCTCCGGGAAATGTCTTTACAAATATCGGAGAAGATGCACTGCTGTTAGATTGATTAAAAGCCACAACACGTTTGCCGTTTCTCAGAATGGCTAATTGGGCGTATCTGCCGAAGGCAGATAATAACTTCTTATTGATGCTTTTCCCGTTTCTTGCCAGCTCACAATAATAAACGCCATGCTCGGCACTACCTGTAAACCAGCTTGCATAGATATTGTTATTATCAGAAACTACATCAGGACCGTTATGAGGGCATCCGTTTATATTCCAGTTATCTCCGCTGAAGCATTGTGCCTGGGTAAAGCTATTGCCCTGATTGGATGATGAGCTTACAGAAATGTCGCGGATGGAATCATTTAAAATATCCCTGAATACAATATCTATTCTACCATCGGGTCCGGATGTTATTGCTGTTCGGCAACATTCACATGCCAGACTATCCACTACAGTTTCTCCTACAAAGCTGTGATTGGCTGCTGTCTGTGCAAATTTTACAGGCCGGCCACTTGTTCCAAAAGATGTATCCAGCCAACAGATACCTATCTCTCCATTAGATAAAGATGTGATGTCAAAAAAGGAACGCCCTTTATCTTTACTGCTGTCTGCATGTACTCTCGCAGGCTGCGACCAGTTTTTCCCGTCAGTAGAATAGATATAATGGATTTCTCCTGCGTATGGGTTAGTTGCCGACTTAATTTTCACTTCATACACGGCAAATACATCTCCGTTTTTTCTAAATGCTATTTTAGGCATTCCCTCCGCATGTAAGGCTGCATTTTGTTCTATGGGAACAGTTATCAGTTCATCGTTAGACTTCCCTGGTTGAGGTATGACGGTATAATAAAAAGAGATTTTTTTCGTCAGCGTATCTTCCTGGCTCCAGGCAATCACCGGCTCACCCTTATGATTTTTGGTCAGGTAAACAGATATCGCATTGGCGCCGGCATCAGATAATGACACTGGCGATGAATTGTGCTTTGCCGCTTCTTTACAGGAATATAAGCCCGCAGCGAGGCAGGCAAACATTGCGAGTGATCTTATATTTTTCATTTGAACAAATATTTTAAAGATAATCCGTAATAATAATTTCTGCCGGGGGAGGAATTATAATATCCGGGAGCTGGCCCCGTAGCGTTGAGGTTGAGTAAAGAAGCATATTTCTGATCTAAAGCATTATCAATGCCTATAAAAACATTTATACGGATGCGCTCCGCAAATGTATGGGCATACCCTATTTTGCCTCCCACTAAAGTATAAGGCTGCGCTTTGTCTGTATTAAGGTCGTTCAGGTAAATACTTCCATAATGGTTTATCGTACTATTGAGGTAGCAGCCAAATTTGCTTTCTATATCCAGTCCGGCAGCCAATACGAAAGGTGATATGCCAGGTATTCTTTTGCCTGCAACATTCTCTGTTCCACCGGACATATATTCCTTGAATACGAAATCATTGAAGGTAAAGTTGGCGAAAGGTTTAAGCCGCGATAATGCTTTTTTGTTATCATTTATCACAGAATAGGATAATGCCAGCTCAATCCCTTTATGCGAGGTTGCGCCGGCATTATAATATATAGTCTGGAAACTGGCATCTCTTTTAGAAACAATTTCATTTGACAATTGCATGCTATAGGCAACAAGGTCGAAGTTAAATTTGTTATTTATATCTGCACCTCTTAGGCCGGCTTCATAGTTGATGCCATGCTCTGCCTGAATATTGTTGATTACACCACCTGGGTTAAATATCTCACTGTTTTCAGGTGGTGCAAACCCATAACTTACACTCGCATGAACAGCCATATTGTCTGTCAGCTTGTATAGGGCTGCAATCCTGGGCGAAACGACGGGGTCAATTACTTTTTTCCCTGACGAATTAATGCTGTCCATTTGGTAAAGGTCCAGCACATTAAAGCTAAGATTATTGTAACTGGCCCCGATGGTTAGCAATAGTTTACTGGTAATGTCAAATGTGCCTTGCGCGAACAGCGTATAGCCTGAGGCAGTTACCTCATTATCATTGGTAAGCGTTCCGGGCTTGCCGCCGGGCTGATTTGTATAATACTTAGGGCTGATAAATGACTGTTGTGCCTCTATACCAAATGAAAAAAGACTGTTGATACCTGCAATTCTGGTTTTATAATTGAATTGTGTGCGCCCTCCATATCCAAAGTCAATTTCTTTAAGATAGCCATTATAAAACATGCTGTTGCCAAAGGAGTGGTCCATGTAGTAATAATTGGTAAAAACAGAAGTCACGTTGGAGAATTTGCTATTCCATTCGTATCTATGTGATAAGGCGACATTTGTTGTTTTTGTGTTGATGAATGTATTGTACTGTTTATTGAAAGCACCGGCCTGTCTCGGGTCGTCCTTAAACTGCTGTTCTGTTAATCCTCCCGCGAGGTCGATGTCAGATTTATTATGCAATGCAAAAAATGATACGGTTTGCTTTCCGGAGGGATAAAAGGATGCCATGAGGTTTATGGATTCCTGATCAAAACCCAATTGTTCCCGGTAACCATCATTGTGTTGTTTAACATAACCGGCGACAATATTGCTGTTTGCGGTTGAAACCTTTGAGGTCATATTCACCCTGTACATACCGTAAGAACCTCCTGTTATACCGGTTTCGATGCTTTTTTCCTCAAATGTTGCCCTGGCACTCCTGAAAAGCAATACACCACCAGTACCAGCGCCATACATGCTTCCTGCCGGCCCTTTTAATACTTCAACACTGCTTATCATACCGGGGTCGATGATATGAAGTGGATTTGTGCCTCCGGCCGTGGTCAAGGGGATATCATTCCAATACATTTTAACGTTACGCACACTCCAGGGAGAGCGAAGCAGGCTGCCCCGGATAGACAGGCGATAATCTCCAAAATTA
>JBEBVI010000484.1:0-3178 GCA_040392805.1 Taibaiella helva | reverse complement strand
AGGTATACACCGACGCCATGATCAATAACCGCATGCACGTACAAGTGATAGGTGACAAGTGATAGGTGATAAGTGATAGGTGATGTTTTAACTTTTCACTTTTAGTTTTTTACTCAAACAACCTGCCTCAAATATCCTTTCATAAAACTTCTGAAAATACGGGAGCGTAATAAGATAAATTCAAACAAGGCAATGCCAATGACGGCAGACAGTATACCTACCAACACATCCAATACATAATGATGGTTGGTATATACAGCGGCAAACCAGGTTCCGGCCATTAACATGACCAGGAAAAGTTTCCAGCCGGTAGCAACCTTTCTTTTAAAAGCAAAAAACACGGAAACAACAACATAAGCAGAGTGCAGGGAAGGCATAGCTGCAAAAACATTAGAGCTTTTGGAATACAGGCTATGAAAAACAGGTATGCCCACAATATGGTCAAAGCCGGCCAGTCCGGCTACATGACCCGGTGTATGCGGGTCGAAATGAAAGCCATAATAATGCACATACCAGGGCGGTGCGGCCGGATAACCATAATAGCCGATAAAGCCTACAAAATTGACCAGTAAGAAACACAACGTATATTCAATAGCACCCCGACGGTCCTTAAAGAAAAGAGACGTGGCAAAAGCCAGAGGCACAGGCATCCAACACAGGTAAAATAAACCGTTTATAAGATCTAAAACCACATGCCTGTTCAGCTCCCAATACTCATTCCAGGTAAGTAAAGCACCCCGATAATTTATATGAAACCATTTCTTTTCCAGCACATATAGATCTTCAATATGCACCTTTGCAAAAGTGTAATTCGGGAAAGCCTTCATATAATCGAAGATCACCCAAAATACAATGAAAGGCATCATGGTAAGTACAAAATTGCGTGTAGGCTTCGAAACCACATACAACACAAAAAATAAACCGGAAATAAATATTTGCTCAGGCCTGAACCCGATGAGAAAATACGACAGAACCAAATAGACAATGCCAATGCCCGCAGCAAGCAGGATTCTTTTGTACAGGGGCATTCCTACCGGTGCAGCTTCTATACCTGTTAAATCCATTTATCCTTTTTTCTTGGGAAAGCCGGAATTCAGCACCTTATCCCATAATTCCGAACTAACTCCGAAGCCCTTCGTTTCGTCGGAATAGTGATGTAGCATATGGTGCTTCTTGATGTTTTTCCAGATGGAACCTTTAAAATTAAAGTGATGTATAGCGTAATGAATGGTGTCGTAACATATATACCCCAATACGAATGCCGCATAAAACGGGTAATGATAAACCGGCGGCATAAAAGCCTTTAGTGCAAAATATACACCAACCGCCAGTGGAATACTCACTGATGGCGGCATCACCAGGCGTTTCACATCATTAGGATAATCGTGATGCACACCATGAAATATAAAATGCAGTCTTAAGGCCCAGGGCGCTTTCGGGACAAAATGAAATACCCAGCGATGCAACACATATTCAAACAGGCTCCAGGAGACAAGACCTGCAATAAACATAGAGATAAACTGCAGGAAAGAAGCATGTGCAACAAAAATAGCCTTATAGCTAAAAAACAATACTACCGGTATATAGACAATCATAGGTATCGTCCAGTGCACCTTAGAGAAAAACTCAAGGAAATCACTTTTGAACATCCTTACAGACTCGGTAGAATTGGAAACATACTTCTTTTTCATAGACTATTAATTATTTATCAGGCTTCCCGAATATTCTTAAAATAATACTTATGGTTTAGGCGGCTTCCATTTCGGATTAATCCTTTTTATCACCTCCTTCCCCGATCCTACTTCTATACCCTTAAATTCTACATATTTGACATTAGGCGCCCAGAAAGTCCCACCCGGGTCAATACGTATATACAACCTGTTCAATACAATCATCCTGCCATCCAGCTCAACATAAGTGCGAAAAATTCCGGCAGAAGATTTCATCAAATAAAACGGTATTTTGTCGTAAGCCGTAAACAGAATCTTATACTTTTCCGGGGCTACCTTACTGACTTTTACACCGTAGGCAAATTTACGCTGAATATACGAGAGTTCTTCAACTCCTCCTCCACTGGCATAACGTATCCAGTAAATATAAATAGGATCTTTATCGACCAGTACGCCATTCTTCATATTCAGCTCATACATTATCGTATTTGTATTAGGCGTACGCTGAACATAAAACTGCGTCCTGGCATTGAACTTCGGAACAGGAAAAGTATCTACCGCTTCCCTGAACACCGCTTTACCGTCGTCTGCAAAATAATCGGTCAGATTGTCTGCGGCGGGCAATGCTGTCAGGGTCATCATAAGATGGACCAGTATTAATAAGATAGCTTTAGCGGTAAAATTCATTTTATTTTATTGTCTTCGTCTATTTCATTCAAAGCCTTCCGGGCATCCAAAAGTCGCCTTATTGCTGTAAGATTGGTCAATATTGCCATAATGGTAATAGGAATGGTAAAAATACTCATTACTTCCAGAACGTGGAAAGGAATGCCCGGAATATATACCCTGCCGTCTCCTTCCACAAAACCGCCGACTATTCCCGTAGCAATTGCGGAAAGCGCCAGTAAGATAACCCGCTCCGGCCGCTGCATCAACCCACCTTTATTTTCTATACCTAAACCTTCACTACGGGCACGGGTATAACTCACCATCATGGAACCGATCAGTGCTATAAAAGCAAATATCGAGCTGAGAAAATAATGATGGGCTACCAGATAGTAACATATACCTAAAAATAAGATCAGCTCGCTGTAACGATCAAGCACGGAATCATATAATGCCCCAAACGTAGACGACATACGCCCCAGCCTGGCTACCTGTCCGTCCAGCATATCGAACAAACCGGCAAACAGGATCAGTGCACCGGCCCAGCCTATATAGCCCAGCTCTCCCCTGTTACCTTTCTCCGCACCTATTATAAAAATAACAGCCACGCCTATATTTAAGAGTAAACCGATTGTAGTGATCATATTAGGAGTCAGGCCCAGCTTAATGAGAAAACGTACAAAAGGATTGATAATTCTATAAATCCCTTTTTGCGCCTGATCCCTAATTGATATATCATTCATATATGAAACAAGAGTTGCCTGAAAGCGACTGCAAAATTAGAAAATTACACGAATTAAACAAACGTTTAATTAATTATAATTTTTGCCGGAATAGCTATT
>JBEBVI010000483.1:0-3186 GCA_040392805.1 Taibaiella helva | reverse complement strand
ACAAAGCGTTGCATATTCCGTTGTCTTTCTTCCATATCCTGCCGGCCATGCACCATAGCTACCCGGTATTGAGGATCGGGAAACCAGGCACGCACCTGCTCATAACCGCTTTTCAGGCTTTCGTAATCCATTTTTTCCGACTCCTCGATCAGCGGGTACACAATATAGATCTGTCTTCCTTTGGCGATTTCATTTTTAAGGAACTGCATTACTTTTGGCCGGAACTGTTCGCTTCTGTGTATCGTTTCTATCGGTTTCCGGCCCGGCGGCAATTCGTCGATAACCGATACATCGAGGTCGCCATACACTGTCATAGCCAGTGTTCGGGGTATAGGCGTTGCGGTCATAACCAGGATATGAGGCGGGCGTTTGTTCTTTTGCCATAGCTTGGCTCTTTGCGTTACCCCGAAGCGGTGTTGCTCATCTACTACGGCTATGCCTAAGTTGGCAAACTGTACCGTGTCTTCTACTAAGGCATGGGTGCCGACTACAATAGGTAAAGTACCGTCTGCCAGGCCGGATAATACCTGCTTGCGCTCTTTACCTTTTACCGACCCGGTAAGGAGGGCTACCGGCAGGCCCATAGGTTCGATCAATTCTTTAATTCCCTTATAATGCTGTTGTGCCAGTATTTCGGTAGGCGCCATCAGGCTGGCCTGGAAACCGTTATCTACTGCCAGCAGTATGCTCATCAGGGCTACGATGGTTTTGCCGCTTCCGACATCGCCTTGTATAAGACGGTTCATCTGGAATCCGGAATAGGTATCGCTACGCACTTCCCTGAGCACTCTTTTCTGTGCTTCGGTCAGCGCGAAAGGCAGGTGCCGTTCAAAAAAATTATTGAAATAGGTGCCCACGCGGGCAAAAATGTACCCTTCCTGCTGATGGTGATCCAGCTTCAGGCGCAACAGGCGTAGCTGGGTGAGTAACAGCTCTTCCCATTTAAGCCTCCGGACAGCTGCCGAACGGTGCTGGTCATCGCGTGGAAAGTGTATATTCCTGTAGGCCTCATAACGGCTTATAAGCCGGTACCGGCTTATAATTTCCTGTGGTATGATTTCCGGTATGTCGTTTGGAGAGAGCTTTTCCCAAAGCAACAGCAACAGCCTGGCGAATGAACGGTTATTCAGCCCCCGTGATTTTAGTTTTTCCGTAGTAGGGTATACCGGCGTGAGGCCTGACGGTGCCGCGTTGGAGGGGTTGTATGGCTCGATCTCCGGATGGGTAATAGTAGGCAGGCCGTTATAAAAGGTCAGCTTGCCAAAAACCGTATATAGAGTATCGGGCTGTATGTTCTTTTTTATGAACTGGATGCCCTGGAACCAGATCAGCTCCACTCTCCCGGTTTTATCATAAAGTGTGGCCGTAAGCCTTTTACGGAATGACTGTCCTTCTTCCCCGACATTGATAATGAAACCCTGTAGCTGCACATATTCCTGCTCTGCCGATAATGTCCCGATGGCATGTATCTTTTTACCGTCTATATACCGGAGGGGAAAATGCTGTAACAGATCTTCAAAATTATAGATCTGAAGCTCTTTGTTTAACAGCTCTCCCCTGGCGGGCCCTACGCCTTTCAGGTATTCTACGGGTGTATCTAATATATTTATCGGTTGCAGATCAATACGGGTTGGTTGTGGCAAAAATAAGAAAATAGAGGGGCAATTATCTTTGATGAGAGCGTTTCAGGTTTGTTTCCCGCAACGAGGCAACGGCGCAAAGATCCGGAACGGCCTTATTTTGAAAACTCCCTGATGGTATTGGTCTCACTATAAATGCGTCCGGGACAGGGGATAATAACTACCGGGCCACATGCATCATATCAGCCCCTCTTTAACCAGGTCATGAAGATGTATCATGCCCTTATACTTCCCTTTATGTGTGACAATAAGCTGTGTGATATCGTAGTTTCTCATCATTTCGAGGGCCTGTACGGCGAGCTCGGTATCTTCTATGCTTTTCGGCAGCACACCGCATATATCCCTTGCCCGGAGCAATATGAGGTCGGTATTGTTTTCGAGCATGCGCCTCAGGTCACCATCGGTGATGATCCCGATCAGGCGCTCCCCGTCCAGGACGGCAGTGGCGCCCAGCATTTTCCCGGATATCTCAATAATGATCTCCTTCAGGCCTGCATCGGCCTGTACCCGTGGTGAGGCATTACGCTCGCTCAGGTCCCGTACGGTAAGGTAAAGTTGTTTACCCAGTGCACCGCCCGGGTGGAACCGTGCGAAATCTTTATTGCTGAACCCTTTGATCTGCAGCAGGCTGACGGCTATGGCATCGCCCATGACCAGTTGCGCGGTGGTACTTGTGGTAGGTGCCAGATTGTTGGGACAGGCTTCCGAATCCACAGTCGTGTTGATGAAGTAATCGGCATTGGCCGCCAGATAACTGTTGGGGTTACCACATATGGCAATAGTGGTATTGCCGAAATTTTTTACAAATGGCAGCAAGGCTTTGATCTCAGGGCTTTCACCGCTCTTGGAAATCATAACGACCACGTCATGTTCCTGTATCATACCTAAATCGCCGTGTATGGCATCGGCAGCATGCATAAATAAAGCTGGTGTACCGGTAGAATTCATTGTGGCAACTATTTTCTGGGCAATCAGGGCGCTTTTCCCGATGCCGGTTATCACCACCCGTCCTTTCGCTTCATGGATACGTATCACTGCTTCAACAAAGTTGTTGTCAACAAACTGAGCCATTTTGCTCAATGCGGAGATTTCCTTTGAAATGGTATCTATGGCATACTGCCTTATTGTTTCAGAGTTTGCAAGCATGGCACAAAGGTATTGCAGAAATGTTAATGGCTGTGAAAAGGAGTATGATTACTTTTCTTTAGCGCAGTTGATGTTAGCGTGCGACACCGGATTTATGCAGATTTGTTGTTCCCATACAGGATAAAGCAAAATCAGAAAATCTTTTTCTCCGGTTTTGCAGTAATATGGAAAACCTCCTCCCGGTAAATATTCATCAAACGATGCCAATATAACCACTTTTGGGGCTGTTGTTTTTATATTTTTAAATGGTATGCTTTTGAGCATTAAGAACTCGGTAAAAGAAAACGGAAAAAGCTCAATAACTTTATCCCTGCCTGTAAGGATGACCGTCAAAATAACTTACTCCCTTGTACTGAGCCCGTTCGACAAGCTCAGGGCGGGCTGCGTCGAAGTAAATACC
>JBEBVI010000482.1:0-3188 GCA_040392805.1 Taibaiella helva | reverse complement strand
AAGTGGTCAAAAAGCACACATCAAAACCCCGTAAAACCCGCAGTTAAGTTTTTAAGTGGTACATTTCAATTTTTCGCTTTTGCATCATTCTATTGCCTACCCTCTCTACTCCTTATTGTCCTGTCGAGGTACGAGACATCCCGAGCGCTAAACAACCGCACAGTCCGGTGAGGCGGAGCATCTAAGCGGGTGCTAAGAGATGCTTCCTTCGTCAGCATGACAATGAGGAATATTGAGAGAGCAGGTGGAGTGTTACAGGCGTGTGTTAAACCATGTTGACTTTGATTATAACACAATCTATTTCGCCATGCAAAAATCTGAACTCCACTCACCATAAATGTACCCTTTTTAGGTAAATAAAATCCCTCTTTACATCACAGATATTACCTTTACATAAATTTCTCACTTACAAAAAGCGGTGAACATTTCATTATCCATATATATTCCGCTCATCGTACTACTCTTGTCTATTGCAGGCATATCTGATGGATATGCCCAGAAATCTTTTGATAGAGGTACTATTTTGAATACGATAACACAGAAAGATACTATCCTGGTATTTGACGAGATACGTAAAGGACAAGCCCTGGAATATAAAGCTCCGGATAGTGCATTAGCCTATTACTATAATGCGTACAACATGAGTAAAAGCATGTATTACGCGGACGGCCAGGCCCTGGCAGTTTTTAATTTGGCAAGGATGCACAACAGAAAAGGGAATTTAGAAACAGCACTCCACTATTTTTTAGCTGCCATTCCGGTATGTAAGGCATCCGTTCAGCAACAGAAGCTTCTATCCGCAATTCATGGTAACATTGGTAATATATACATCTTCCAGGGGAAATATGAATTGGCAGCAAGTTATTATGACTCTTCCTTATCGGAAGAATTAAGGTTTACCAACTATCAGAGCAGCAGGAATCAGGCATCTACCTATATCAATTTAAGCCGGGTCTATTACAGGCTGAAACAATACGATAAAGTATATGATTTCGCTCAAAAAGCAGAAGCTATTTCCCGGAATATGAATTATCCGGAAAGACTTGCCCTGGCATTAAATAATAAAGCAGAAGCTATGTTGGCTACGGGTAATTATTATGGGGCCGCAAATAGTTTCCAGGAGATGATTAAAATAGGGACGGAGCACAATGACCGTATTGCAACACTTTCCGGATATACAGGCCTAGGACATTTATCGCTTAAACAAAACAATCCGGACAAAGCCTTGGAATATCTTAATAAAGCAGGCTCGATTGCAGACCCCCAAAACCCCTATCATCTCCCCTTTGAGATCAACTACCTTATCGGCAATGCACATTTTCAGCTTAAGCAATACCGAAAGGCGGAAGATCAACTATTAAAGAGCCTGCAGTATGCCTATACGATCGGCTTTGCTGACGATATATTAAATGTGCATAAAATTCTTTCGGAGATATATACTGCCACCGGCAGGTATAAAATGGCATTAGAACATCAGACCATTTATCTCAATCTTAAGGATAGCTTATTAAGCAATGAAAAAGCTAAAGAAATCAATGAACTGGAAATAAAATACCGCAGCTCTGAAAAGGACAGAGAACTGGCTATTAAAGAAAAAGAACTGGTACTTAAAAACCTAAGCATAGCCCGCGCAGAAGTTTTGAACCGTAGACAAGCTACCTGGATATGGATCATTTCATTAGGTACATTATTGCTGGCAATGAGTATAGTACTGTTGCGTTATCGTCAGCTAACCCGGGAAAAACAATTGCAGCAACAAAAAGCGCTGGATTTGCTCAAGGCCACCATGGACGGCGAGGAAGCAGAACGGGTACGGGTAGGAAAAGAACTGCACGATGGTGTGAGCAGCTTTCTGTCTGCAATTAAAATGAACCTCGTAACCCTTCGGATGCAAAGAAAAGACATAGCGCAAGAATCTACTTATATGCATGCTCTTTCGCTTGCCGATGAAGCTGCCGACGAGCTGCGCAAGACTGCACACAACTTAGTACCTTCCAACCTGGTAAAAAAAGGATTGACAGAAGCCATAAAAGGATTTTGTGAACGTCTTTCCCTGCCCGGCAGCGTGACCCTGGAAGTGCAGGTAATGGGCAGCCCTATACGACTGAAGGCAGAAAAAGAACTTTCCGTATATCGTATAGTACAGGAGTTGATTCACAATATTATTAAACATGCCCGGGCCTCCGAGGCACTTGTGATCATCAGCTGGATGGAAGGTGTATTAATGGTCACTATAGAGGACAACGGCATCGGCATGCTTGAAACGGACGACAGTAAAGGGATCGGAATAGATAATATTCGCAAAAGGGTACAGTCGGTCAATGGAACATTGGAAATAGAAAACGGTGAAGATAGCGGGACATCAATGTATTTATATTTTCCATCGCTGTTGTAGGTACGCGCCCTGTAGGAAGCTGTCAAAAAATGTATATATTTCACACAAAGAAACAACGATTACAAAGGTCACCACGAAAAATATTTAATATGGATC
Organism: Taibaiella helva; assembly: GCA_040392805.1. Lineage (GTDB taxonomy): Bacteria > Bacteroidota > Bacteroidia > Chitinophagales > Chitinophagaceae > Taibaiella > Taibaiella helvus_B. Next base: position 697 of record JBEBVI010000482.1, on the reverse strand, counting down.
TTTGTTTCGTAGTTTTCTTTGTTCACTTCGCGTGAAATAAAGAAAAAACACAACCGTTATGAAAAAGATCACAGTCGATATTGTTGATGACCATCAGATGATCATCGGTGGTTTAAAGGATATGATAAAGGGATTCGATTCCATTATAGTTGGGCATACCTACAACAGCGGTATAGATTTATTAAAAGGGCTTCAAAAATGCCAGCCCGATGTTTTATTACTGGATATAGAGATGCCGGAAGTCTGCGGTGATGAACTGGCTGCCCTTATCAGCAGGTCTTACCCATCAGTAAAGATACTAACCGTTACCGGTTACAATACCACCGACCATGTCTTGATGATGATGGAAAAAGGAGCAAAGGGTTATTTATTGAAAAACACAGACGAACATAAACTGTTGGAGGCTATTGAAACGGTATATAATGGCGGAATATTTATGGAGCCGTCTTTAAAAGATAAAATAAACAATGCCACTTATAGTACACCCAGAGGCCGTAAACCCAGCCTTACGAAAAGAGAAAAAAGCATTTTACAAATGGTGCTCGACGAACATACCAACCAGGAAATAGCCGAACAGCTCAATATCAGCCTAAGAACCGTAGAGTTTCACCGCATGAGCCTGTTTCAGAAGCTCGACGTTAAAAATGTAGTAGGCATGGTAAAAAAGGCTATAGAACTGGGTTTGTCCAAAAAACAC
>JBEBVI010000481.1:0-3190 GCA_040392805.1 Taibaiella helva | reverse complement strand
GGAGCTGTACAATAGCTTTGGTAGCCGAAGCGTGCTTTACAATATTATGTATCAACTCCTGTGTGATACGGTATATAGTATATGAAAAGTCAGTATGGAGATCAGACCAGGTGCCGAAATGCTGGACTTCTATTTCTATACCATGACCTTTTTCTATTAATGTGCAGAAGGATTGAATGGCGGCAGGTAGGCTTTGCCGGATCAACTGTTCCGGTGTCAGGTTTTGAGAAACATTTCTCAGTTCCTGTGCTGTATTATCTAATAATTGCATCACTTCTTCGTATTCTTTAATCTCTGTAAGGTCTTTGTATTTTTTACCTAATGTAGTATGGTTCATTTTTGCTGCGGATATCAGTACGCTTACGCCATCGTGGAGCTCCTGTGCAATACGGCCTCGTTCCAGCTCTTCACCCTTCATACGTTCCTGCAGGTAAGTTATTTCCTGTTGTTGTAAAAGGTATCGTCGTTTGTTTTTATATCTCCAAAATAACAGCAGTGTACATAAGATACCTGAAACACTTACTATACCGATAAGTATGTTTTTTTGCTTTAGTTTCCCTTCTTTTTGTAATAAAATTACTTGTTGCCGGGCCAGTTGCTTATCCTTTTCGGCCGTTTTATATCGTTCTTCCACCTGAGCAATACGTTCTGCATTTTCTTTGCCCTGCAGACTGTCCTTCATTTTAATATACAGCTTCTGGTATTCAAAGGCTTTTTTGTACTCCTCTTTATTTTCATACACTATGGATAGACCATTATAAGCATTAAATATATTATAAAGCATCTCATGCTCACGGGAGAGGGAAAGCGCCTTTAAGAAGCAGTGTTCCGCTTCTTTGTAATGATTTAATTGTAAGTAATTTTCTCCCAGCCTATAAAGTGCGCCGATCTTATTTGAAAGGAATGAGGCGTGATCAACAGCCGCTATATTCAATGGTAATGCTTTCGATGCAGAATCGGTCGCTAACAATGACTGGGCGATAATATTGAGGCTCATGGCCTTTGGGTCTTTTAATTCTTTAAAGGAATGGCTTAGCGCTAATGCCCGGTAAGCAATTGTTTTAGCCTGCTCCAATTTCCCTGTTTCAAGATATACCACGCCGATATGATTAAGGGTAGTAATGATTAAAAAGGTATCCCGGCATTGGTTAGCCAGGTGATGGGCCGTTTCATAATACTGTTTTGCTTTATCCATTATTTTCAGGCTATATTTAACGGAGCCGAGCCCTAAGTAAGCCTCTGTTAGTATCTGGCAGTTTTTGCCTGTTGCCTGTGCCAGTAGCCGGGTTATTTCCAGGTAATGCCAGGTGGCGGAATCGTAATTGCCGGACTGGAAGTAAGTATTACCCATGATGTTATGTAGTTGAACCAGAGATGACTTTTCCTTACCGGTAAAATAGGTGTTTGCCTGGCGGTATAATGTTCTTATTTCCGGGAAATGCCCCGTTCTTAACTTTGATTCCAATAAAGTAAGATAGGCTTTGCGGACGGAGGCTGTATCTTTCAGCAGCCTGTCCTGACTAATAGACAGCTCCAGGTACTCTTGTGCTTTCTCTTCCTCTTGTTTACGATGATAACAATAGGCCAGGTTATTATATGCTCTGGCTTTCCCGGAAATATAATTCAGCTCATTACTTAGAGCTAATGCCTTTGAAAAATAGTAAATGGCGCTGTCTACCCGGAATTTAACCTCTTTAATACCCATTTGGAACAGCTGGTTTATGGTAATAATATCCCTGATGTTGGGTGTTTTAGCAGGGATATTTATATATAAATTACTTATGTTTCTGCCTCCTTCCTGTGCAGAGACCGGGAGATAGAACAGAGCGGAGCCTATACAGAGAAAATTGATGATTTGAGATAATGGTCGGCGCATAGCAAGTATATCTGTATCAAATATACGGGAAAGGGTGAAAAAGATTTAACAAGCTGTGAAAATTAGTATTTATACTATCAAACGGCTAATCCCGGTGTAATAACTTTGTTTAACAATTTTAGAAATGCAGGGGTAGTACTTAAATAAGAAGAAACCGGCTGACAGAAAAGGGTTCAATGGATATTTACAAAAAAAGAGTACTGTTTAAAATATTCAGCGTGGCAGGTATTGTTTTGTTGACAGCAATAGCAATTCATATTGTCCGCACAAAGTGTTTTGTGGATCAGGACCATTATGATAACGGTAGGAACGTAACGGACATGACCGGGCAAGATTCAACCTCTGCACCTTTTTACCATGATATAAATAAGAAACCTGATTATGAATCCTATATAAAGTTCAGGCCTTATTATCCTTATCAATATCCCGATACGCTTTATTACCGTTATTATTGATTTATTTTTAATTGTTTAAATTTTTTCTATGAGAAAGTATTGTTACTCTTTTCTTACGTATGCTTTTGTTGTACTAACCATGCAGTTGACGATGCCGGTTATAACATCCAACGCTCAGGATTTTGAATGGGCTCATCTGATAGGGGGAAAAGGACGTGATCTTGGTTACGCTGTAGCAACCGACAGCAAAGGAAATGTGTACGTTACAGGAATGTATAATCAGCCTGTTAATTTTGATCCTGATTCCAGTAGTTCGGCATTGCTTACGCCAGTAGGAAGTTATGATGTATTTTTAGCTAAATATGATAAAGACGGAAAATATATCCGGGCTATCAGCATTGGCGGATCTGGTTATAAGGAATCAGCGAGCGTAGTTATAGATAAGGACGATAATGTGTATGTTGCAGGGGTTTTTAGTGGAGCTGCCGACTTTGCTCCCGGTGCAGGTAATGCTACTCTCATGTCTTTGGGAGGTACTCTGGATGCATATGTAGCTAAATATGATGCCGATGGTAAATATATCTGGGCAAAGGGTGTAGGTACTTGGGATCATACAGATTATGCTTTTGGTGTAGCTGTAGATATAGAGGGTCATGTGTTTTTTACCGGTACGTTCGAAGGCTCAGTGAACGTCGATTCGGGTGGAAGTAATACTATCTTCACTTCACCTGCCGGATCGGCAAATGGTTTTTTGATTAAGTACGATAAAGACGGGAATTATCTTTGGGCTAAAAATATGGGAATTAACGGGATGGGAAGTTCATTTAGGACGATCATGTCCGTTACTACAGATAGTAAGGGAAGTGTTTACGTTGCAGGATCCTTTCAAAATACTTTTAATACCGGAATTAATGGAGGC
>JBEBVI010000480.1:0-3196 GCA_040392805.1 Taibaiella helva | reverse complement strand
CCGCCCAGGCCCAGCAGCGGCAGCACCGCCACCACCAGCAGCATGATGCCCAGGCCACCGATCAGTTGCAGGAAGCAGCGCCAGATGTTGACCGACACCGGCAAGGCATCGAGGCCGGCCAGCGCCGTCGCGCCGGTGCCCGTCAGCGCGCTCATGGCTTCGAAATAGGCCTGGCTCCAGGTGATGCCGGGCACGGTGAACATGAGCGGCACCGCCGAAAACGCCGGCAGCAGCAGCCACACCATGTTCACCAGCAGGAAGCCGTCCTTGGGCAGCAGCTCGCGCTGGTGCTCGCGCGTCGCCGCCCAGGCCAGCGCACCGCAGATGAGCGCCAGGGCGAACGCGGCCTCCCAGACAAAACGGTAGCCCTCCTGGTCCTCGAACCAGGCCCAGCCCAGCGGCATCAGGAAGGCGAACGAGAACGCCATCAGCACGCGCGAGAACACGTGGAGAGCGGGCAGGATGCTGATCATGCTCAGCCGAAGAACGTGGCCCCGACCTGGAACAGGCGCTCGACGTCACGCACCTGCCGCTTGTCCGGGATGAACATGATGAGGTGGTCGTCGGCCTCGATCAGGGTGTCGTGATGGGGCATCAGCACCTCCGAGTCCTTGCCTTCCCCGCGCACGATCGCACCCAGCCGCGTGCCCGGCGGCAGCTTGATCTCCTCGACGCGCCGCCCCACCAGTTTCGAGGTCTTGACGTCGCCACGCGCCACACCCTCCAGGGCCTCGGCCGCACCACGCCGCAGGCTGTGCACGGCCGCCACGTCGCCGCGGCGCAGGTGCGCCAGCAGCTCGCCGATCACGGTCTGTGCCGGCGACACCGCGATGTCGATGGTGCTGCCCTGCATCATGTCGGCATAGGCGCGCCGGTTGATCAGCGACAGCACCCGGTTGGCCCCCATGCGCTTGGCCAGCATGGCCGAGAGAATGTTGTCCTCGTCGTCGTTGGTCAAAGCCAGGAACATGTCCATCTCGCCCACGTTTTCCTCGAACAGCAGGTCCTCGTCGGCACCATCGCCCTGCAGCACCAGCACGTCCGAGGGCAGCTGGCTGGCCAGGTACTCGCAGCGCGTCCGGTCGCGCTCGATGATCTTCACCTCGCACTGCCCGACCAGGCTGCGCGCCAGGCGCAGGCCGACGCGCCCGCCCCCGGCGATCAACACCCGCTGCACCGGCTTGTTCACCGGGTGGATGGCGGCCAGCACCTGGCGGATGCGGCGCGTGTCGGCCAGCACGAACACCTCGTCACCGGGCAGGATGCGCGCGTTCGGCGAGGCCTCCATCTCGGTGTCGAGCCGGTACAGGGCCACGATCCGCATCGGCGCGTGCGGGAAGCGCTCGCGCAGCTCGCCGATGGTGTGCCCCACCACCTTGCCGCCGGCGGCGGCACGCACCACGATCAGCGCGGCGCGTTGCTGCGAGAACTCCACCACCTGCAGCGCCTCGGGGTAGTTGATGAGCTTGTGGATGTAGCGGGTGACCGACTCCTCCGGGCAGATCACGCGGTCCACCGCGAACCCGTTTCGGCCCAGCAGGCCGTCGTCGCTGGTGTATTCGGGCGAGCGCAGGCGGGCGATGGTCGTCGGCACGCTGAACACGTCGTGTGCCACCTTGCTGACCACCAGGTTCACCTCGTCGGCCGCGGCGCAGGCGATCAGCATGTCGGCGTCGCGCGCGCCGGCCTCCTGCAGCTCCGAGGGCTGGACGCCGTTGCCGACCACCCCCCGCAGATCGAGCTTTTCCTCCAGCAGGCGCAGGCGCGCCGGGTCCTGGTCGATGACCGTGATGTCGTTCTGCTCGGAAACGAGGCTCTCGGCCACGCTCTCGCCGACCCGGCCCGCACCCAGGATGATGATCTTCATGCGAAGAATTATCGCCCCGGCGGCGCCGCTGCGTGGTGGCGCCGGACGCACACGCGCCGGCCCGGAACCGCCGGCCTACAGTCCCCGCGCAATGATGATCTTCTGCACGTCGCTGGTGCCCTCGTAGATCTGGCACACGCGCACGTCGCGCCAGATGCGCTCCAGCGGGAAGTCGTTCACGTAGCCGTAGCCCCCCAGGGTCTGGATGGCGGCCGAGCAGACCTGTTCGGCCACCTCGCTGGCGAACAGCTTGGCCATGGCCGCCTCCTGGAGACAGGGCCGGCCGGCGTCGCGCAGCGCGGCGGCATGCCAGATGAGCTGGCGTGCCGCCTCCAGCCGGGTCGCGCACTCGGCGAGCCGGAACGACACCGCCTGGTGGTTGAAGATGGCCGTACCGAAGCTCTGGCGTTCCTTGGCGTAGCCGATGGCGACCTCGAGCGCGCTGCGCGCCATGCCCACGCTTTGCGCGGCGATGCCGATGCGCCCGCCTTCGAGCGAGGACAGCGCGATCCGGTAGCCCTCGCCCTCCTCGCCGATCCGGTTCTCCACCGGGACACGGCAGTTCTCCAGCCGGATCTGCGCCGTGTCGCTGCTGTGCTGGCCCACCTTGTCCTCGAGCCGATCGACGTGCCAGCCCGGGTTGTCCGTCGGCACCAGGAAGGCGCTCATGCCCTTCTTGCCCGCGCCCTTGTCGGTCACGGCGATCACCACCGCGGCCTGGCCGTTCTGGCCACTGGTGATGAACTGCTTGACGCCGTTGATGACGTACGCGTCGCCCTCGCGCACCGCCGTGGTCCGCAGGCCCGAGGCGTCGGAGCCCACGTGTGGCTCGGTCAGGCAGAAGGCGCCGAGGATGTCACCGCGCGCGGCCGGCACCAGCCAGCGCTGCTGCTGCGCGGGGGTACCGTACTTCAGCAGGATGGCGTTGTACGGGCAATTGGTCACACTGATCGCGGTGCTGGTGCCGCCGTCACCGGCCGCAATCTCCTCCAGCACCAGCGCCAGCGTCAGGTAGTCCAGCCCGGCGCCGCCCAGTTCCTCGGGCACGCAGATGCCGTAGGCGCCCAGCGCGGCCAGCCCCTGGTGCGCCGCCTTCGGAAAGGTGTGCTCGCGGTCCCAGCGTGGCGCGTGGGGCCACAGCTGCTCCTGGGCGAACGCGCGCACGGCGTCGCGGATCATGATCTGGTCCTCGTTCAACAGCATCTCGGTTTCTCCTGCGTTGTGGGTCGTCGTGCCGGTCTCACCAGCTCTCGGCCCGGCGGCCGTCGTGGTGGATCAGGCGGCCGTTGTCATCGGCCGACACGCCGGCCAGCACCTGCCGTATGCCCT
>JBEBVI010000479.1:0-3207 GCA_040392805.1 Taibaiella helva | reverse complement strand
GTAGTGTTGTGTTAAGTCTATTTTATACTTAACGCAACAGTAGGATATTGTGTGAAGCAAATATAGAGCTATTTCACACTGAAAAGAAATTACCGCAGGTAAAGGCGTGATAGGTTATTTAAGTGTTGGAGCCATTCGTACGCGTTAGAAGAGTTCATCCCTATTACATTTAACCTTTGCCAATAGTGGGTTTGTATCATATAGATACTTCCTGACCGATCAACTAAAACTGCTTCTGCAAAATCGCTGAGGAGGCCACCCATGCTTCCTGACCATATATAATGACCGTCAGGGTTATATTTGACAATAAATACATCCTATTATGTGAGCCGTTATTTTCTCCGGGATTAAAATCAAACGTTAGGGCTGCAAAACTACCCGTTATATAAACATTTCCAACAGCTTTTCTCAGGCCTGCGTACCATAAAATATTACCGCAAGATGTTGATACTAAAACTGGATGTACCCAATACAGCCAGCCTGGTAGTTAAAGCATTAAAGTTAGGATCGACACAGTGAGTGGCTTTCTCGCAACGGCGCGGCTCTATATCTTATATAAAGGTCGGATTAAAAATCATCACCGTATTATAACAGCACAAACGGATCCGCATCATTAAGGAAAGGAAATTTCGCCCTTACTCCATAGAGGTCTTCTTTATAAAATGTATGTGTGCAAACAGAAGCCTCTCCAGGGCTTTGCCAGATAATATCGCCTAAAGGATCTATTATACGGCTGTCACCGATGTATTCCAGCCCGTTGCCATCCTCACCTACCCTGTTTACACCCAGTACATAACACTGATTCTCTATAGCCCTGGCCTGCAACAATGTTTTCCAGGCCAATGTTCTTTTTGCAGGCCAACTGGCCACAAACACCAGCATGTCATAGTAGCCGCTATCAGTCGCTTCAGTTCTCACACCCTCCTTCTGCCGGAGCCATACCGGGAATCTCAGGTCATAACATACCTGCAGGCATATCTTCCACCCATTTACCCTTACGATCAGGCGCTTATTACCCGCAGTATAATGCTTGTCTTCAGAAGCATAACTAAATAAATGCCTCTTGTCATAATGATAATACTTGCCGTCCGGCTGCATCCATATCATCCGGTTAAAATACCGGTCATCTTCCTTTATAATAACACTGCCTGTTATAATTTTCTTATGCTTTAAGGCCATAGTCTTCATCCACTTTACGGTATTACCATCCATACCTTCGGCCAGCTTTTCAGGATGCATGCTGAAGCCCGTGCTGAACATCTCAGGCAGTACAACTACCTGGCTGTTTTTAGGAATACCGGATAGGATACCGGAAAAATGAAGAAGATTTTTCTCCTTATTCTCCCAATGTATATCGGTCTGAACCAAACTTATGGTAAGAGATTGCATAGAGCAAACTTACTAATTTGAATGAATAATTATTAATTCGTAATTGAAAAGTTTCACGCAAAGACGCTAAGAAGTCGCAACGACGCAAAGCCAATTCGTAATTTTTAATTCGTAATTGAAGATTCGTAATTGAATAAAGGCCACCCATGCGGGCAGCCTCTACACAATACAACAGTAATCTATATTTTTTCTTTTGACTGAAAACTAATTAATCACATCAGCCGACACTTTAGGAGCGGAGGCTAATATTTCTTCGTTTGCGCGATCGGCATAACGTTCAAAATTCTTAACAAACAAACCTGCCAGCTCTACAGCTTTCTTATCGTAAGCTTCTTTATCTGCCCAGGTAGCTCTCGGATCCAGAATTTCATCAGGTACACCAGGCACGCTTTGCGGCTGCAGCACACCAAACACGCTGTGTGGTGTATAAGCTACATGGTCAAGCTCGCCCTTAAGCGCAGCAGTGATCATGGCGCGGGTATACTTAAGGCTCATACGTTTGCCTACGCCATAAGCGCCACCGCTCCATCCGGTATTCACCAGCCACACATTAATACCGGGATGATCTTCTAATTTCTTTCCCAACAGCTCAGCATACCTGGTAGGATGCAGAGGCAGGAATACACGTCCGAAGCAGGCAGAGAAAGTAGTTTGCGGCTCTGTCACGCCTACTTCCGTACCGGCTACCTTCGCAGTATATCCGCTGATAAAGTGATACATGGCCTGGCCTTTGGTCAGCTTGGAGATAGGAGGCAGGATACCAAATGCATCACAGGTAAGAAAGAAAATATTTTTAGGATCTCCGCCAAATGAAGGTTCTTTGGCATTATCAATATGGAAGATAGGATAAGCAGCCCTCGTATTCTCAGTGATGCTGCTGTCGGCATAATTTACCGTATTGGTACCTTCCACAAAAGTTATATTTTCCAGCAAGGCGCCGGGCTTGATCGCATTAAAGATCTGCGGTTCTTTTTCAGCGCTCAGGTCTATACATTTGGCATAACAACCTCCTTCAAAGTTAAACACGGAACCATCTGCCCATCCATGCTCATCATCCCCGATCAAAGCACGATCCGGATCAGCGCTAAGGGTTGTCTTTCCTGTACCGCTCAATCCGAAGAATAAAGCCACATCACCATCTTTACCTTCATTGGCAGAGCAGTGCATAGACAATACTTTATGATCATGCGGCAATACGAAGTTCAGCACACCGAAAATGCCTTTTTTCATTTCGCCGGTATAAGCGCTGCCTCCTATTAAGATGATACGACGGGTAAAATTAACTATGGTAAAGTTGCCTTGTCTGGTACCGTCAACAGCAGGATCGGCGAGAAATTCCGGAGCTTGCAGAATAAGCCAGTCTGGGGTTTGTGTTTGTATTTCTTCCTCAGTCGGCCTGAGGAAAAGATCATTACAAAACAGGTTAGCCCAGGGCGTTTCATTAACCACCCTTATGTTCAGGCGGTATTTAGGATCAGCACAGGCATAAGCATCACGTACCCAAACTTCTTTACCTGAAAAGTAAGCGCACACTTTATCGTATAACTTATCAAAAGCTTCGGAGCTAAACGGAATATTAATATCACCCCAGTCTACCGATTTCTCTGTAATCTCATCTTTAACCGTAAATTTATCTTTCGGCGATCGGCCTGTAAACTTCCCGGTACTCACACACAAAGCGCCTGTATCATTCAATACACCTTGTCCTAATTCTATTGTTTTCTGAGTTAACGCATCTGTTGGCAGGTTCCAGTGCGCAATTGCTACATTTAATCCTATTGACGCGAGGTTTGCCGAGGGATTTTTTGGGCCGTATTC
>JBEBVI010000478.1:0-3219 GCA_040392805.1 Taibaiella helva | reverse complement strand
AAATATTGTTCGGGTAAAACACAATATTGCTCCTTATTTGATCGGGGTGTAAACATGCATCACCTATTTGAATACCTGGTAAACGATCAGCGAGCATACATAAGCAATAACGGTCATGTAGGATAATTGTATCAGTGGCCACTTCCAGCTTTTGGTTTCCCTTTTTACTATGGCCAGAGTACTCATGCATTGCATAGCAAGCGCATAAAAAACCATTAGCGACAAGCCGGTAGCCAATGTATATACCGGTGTACCATCCGGCCGTTTTTCATTCGCCATCTTTACCCGGAGCGGCACGCTGTCTTCATCCGCATCACCTACACTATATAAGGTTGCCATCGTGCCTACAAATACCTCCCGTGCCGCGAAAGAAGTAATCAGCGCTATGCCCATTTTCCAATCGTAACCCAAAGGATGGATAACAGGTTCAATAAGCTTACCTAAATGACCTGCATAGGATGCTTCCTGTTTATCCGCTATCATCTGCTCCTCTTGTTCTTCGGAGAGCGCTCCGTGCTGCCCTGCCTTTAATGCAGCATAACGCTGCTCCACGGCATGCATCTTACCGGATGGGCCATAGCTGGTAATCACCCATATAATTAAAGAGATAACCATGATGACTTTACCGGCATCCACTACAAAAACCTTTGCTTTTTCATACATGATCTGCAGGGCATTACGCCAGCGGGGCACCTGGTAAACAGGCAGTTCCATCAGGTAAATGCTTCTTTCCCTGCCACGCATCATCCAGCTCATTACCCGTGCCACCATCAATGCCATAAATATCCCCAACAGGTACATACCGGTCATAACCAGAGCCTGCAGCTTAATGAAGCCCAGGTAGGTATGATCAGGGATAACCAGTGCAATAAGAATAATATAAACGGGAAGACGGGCAGAGCAGCTCATAAAAGGGGTAACCATGATCGTAATAAGGCGCTCGGTACGATTTTCAATAGTGCGGGCCGACATTACGGCAGGAATAGCACAAGCCATACCACTGACCAGCGGCATTACAGAACGGCCGTTAAGGCCGGCAGAACGCATAACCCGGTCGGATAAAAAGCTGATACGCGCCATATACCCGCTATCTTCAAGAAGGGTAATAAGCCCAAAAAGTAAGGTTATTTGCGGTACAAAAACAATAATTCCACCAATACCGGCCATCAGGCCGTTCACAATAAAATCATTCCACCAACCACCGGGCAGGTAACTGCTTACAACGTTCTGAAGCCAGGCAAAACCGGTTTCTATCCAGCTCATAGGATAATCGGCCAGCCAGAAAACGGTCTGGAACATAATAAATATCACACCAAGCAATATCAGGCTGCCCCATAATTTATGCAATACAACTTTATCTATCCGCTCTGAAACAGATGGCCTGCTCCGCGGCTCATTTTGCACAATAGCCTCGCGCAATAGCTCTTCTATTCTGGAATGGCGGGCCATTATCTCCTCTGCCTGTACAACAGCCTTTGAAAAGTGAACATCATTTAGCGCCTCCCTCATCTCTTCCTTCTGTTGCGGGTTCCAGAAGCCCATTTTCTCAAAATTACTGGCTATATGCAAAAGCCGGTATGGTGTTGTAATCCCTGTAATACGGACAAGTCGCTGCCTTAATGCTGCAGGAAAACCGGGTAGCGCAACAAAATCAGGAGCGATGCTATATGCCCGGTTATGATACTGTGCTGCTATTTCCGTTTTTAAAGATTGCAGACCGCTTTTTTGGTTCGGATTAACCGGCACTACAGGTATGCCCAGTTGCTGTTGCAATAACCTGTAGTCTATGCTCAACCCTTTTGATGCCGCAACATCCATCATAGTCAGCACAAGCACTACGGGATATTTAAGATCAATAATCTGGGAACAGAATAAAAGACTCCGTTTCAGATTAGCAGCATCTGCCACCACCAGCACCAGATCGGGCATATCCCTGTTATCCGGATTAAGAAGCACCTCATAAGCAATATATTCATCCGGGCTTTTAGGATAAAGGCTGTATGTTCCGGGAAGATCCACCAGAGAAGCCCGTGCCTTATTATCTAAAGCAAAAGTTCCGCTTTTTTTATCAACAGTTACACCGGGGAAATTGCCAACCCGTTGGCGCATTCCCGTTAATGCATTAAACAACGAGCTTTTACCGCAATTGGGATTCCCTGCAATAACTATTTTATAAGGCTGGTTCATCATTTTTTCGAGATTGCAAAGGTACTAATGATAACCGATGGATAATATGAGCATAATCAGATGGCAGATGATACGTGAAAATAAAGGCTGTCATAAAAGCCGACACACCACGCTATCGCCTTGCCGCGCAAAGCGCCTCTTTCATCACGGCAAATACTTCCTGCCTGAACCCTTCTGTATTGTCCGGCAAAAATGCGGAACTATCTACTTCCGGCAATATGACAGCCCGGTTTAGTCCGGGAGACCAGCTCCAGAAACTGCGGTAATGCCAGCGTAAAACAGCGTCAGGATAGATGACCGGCAAAATGGGTGTCCGGGTTTCCAATGCCAATCTGAACGCGCCATCATAGAAGTTTTTAAGCGGCTGTTCCGTTTCGTTAAATGTTCCCTCCGGGAAAATAAATATACTACCCTCCTTATCTAAGGTTTCCCGTAACAAGCGCACACTTTTAGCCTTACTTGCACTATCCGACCGGTCAACCAAAACCGCCAGCTGCCGGTAAAGGAATCCGAACAAAGGCACACGCGACAGCTCGGTCTTGGCCAATGGGCGTACGAAAAAGGGAATAGTCCGGAAAATTAAAGGAGTGTCTATATAAGAAGTATGGTTAGCGACTACGATGTAATGGCGTCCCTTTTGCGGTTTTGCCTGATAAATGCACTTAACCCACATGCCAATTAATGTAAACCACACATAGCTCCAGCCTTTCACTACATACCAGGTAGCCTTACGCCCTTTTTTCCCAAAAAAGCTTAGTAACAGGAAGACAGGAAACAATAATAAAAAAAGCGAAATAAATAGCAGCGAACAATAAAGGACATATAAATAGCGCATATTGAAAACAAGATTTATTTCAATATATCAAAGACGGAAAAGCAACAAGAGGTTGTCTAAAAAGCCATTGTCGTCATTCCGACCGGAGCGGAGGAATCTCCTAATCATTTAATTACACTTGTGAGATTTACCTTCGGTGAGAAAAGTTCTCGACTTCCCCTCGGCAAGCTCGGGGTTCGCTCGAAATGACGACCTTT
>JBEBVI010000477.1:0-3220 GCA_040392805.1 Taibaiella helva | reverse complement strand
GACCTTACATTGCTTCCCCCTTCTTCCGCACAGATCAATATTGATGAATTCACTCTGGGCACTACAATGCCTTTCGTTTCTTATCAATGGCTTTTAAATGGAAGTATCATATCCGGCGCAACAAACAGTACTTACGAAGTAAAAGAAAACGGGGACTACCAGGTTGTGGTGGTAGATACAAATGGTTGTGTGGATACTTCTGATATCTACACTGTGAAGAATGTTAATTCTATAAATGATATATACGGGGCCGGAAGCCGGATAAAAATATACCCGAATCCTTCTGCAGATATCATTCATATTAAAAGCCCTGTCCCAATACATATTACCTTGTCAGGTGGGGATGGCAGAGTTATTTTGAGGAGTAATAATGCAACTGCTGTTTCTGTCCGGGAATTAGCTGATGGTGTTTATTTCCTTCATATTGCAGACCGGGAAGGACGGTTGATCAAGGTGGAGAAAATAGTCAAATAGTAACCACATTCGTGATATAAGAGATAAGGGTGCCTGTGTAAAACAGGTATCCTTATTTTTATGAATGTTCTTACAGAGTAAAAATATGGTCAGGACGATCACCTGCACTTCCCTGATCTGTAAATAATTTCAATGTTAATCCGATATTCGGTATGCGTTGCACTTCATCTATAAATACTATTTTATGTGTACCGGTAACCGCCTTTAGCCTGGATGCGGAAGTATTGTTTAATAACTCTCTCACATCTGCGTCATCACCGTTCAGGTATAAATATTCTTTGTCTTGCAACAAGGTTTGTATCAGCGTGGATTTACCGCTTTGGCGAGGCCCGAGAATTAAAATCGCTTTTCCTTTGAAGAATTTTTGTTCTATTGTTGTTGCGAGCTGCCTGATTATCATACCTTACTTTTGGGATTGTTTATCCATAATAGTTATAATATTTCTAGATTATAATCTTTCGAAATCATTATATTACAGGACCATAATACTTGATTTATAACATTCCGGGATTTAAATCTCTTTCTGTTATAAAATTTATATCGCCTTAATATATTGTAATCAATATTTTGAAAGTGCTTATTTCCTTGCTACCTGGAACTTTTAATCTTGTACGGCCAGCGCCATTGAGAGAATTGCCGAAGGCAATATAATAAGGGGGACTATCTAAAAAGTGCATAAATTTCACACAAAGAAACAAAGATTACAAAAGCCACTACGCAAAGTATTTAATATCAATCTTTGTTTCATAGTTTTCTTTGTTCACTTTGTGTGAACTTCTCTCTTGCGGAGCAAAAATAAATTTATAAAAAAGGAAACTATAGCCTTTAGACAGCCCTAGCAGAGGTGTGGGAACAAAATACAAGAGAGAAACAACCCTTAGAGTCGTTTCTCTCTTGTATTTTGTTCTATAATGGCGTCACGTCAAAAGATTATGTTTTTCATTGCCTGTTTTCCCCTCCGCCGGATTAAGGGAGAGGCCTAAAACAGGGTGGACTTTTGACTTGACTATAGATGATGATATATTTATAATTCCAATAGCGCTTTTACCGGATCCTTTCCTATTAAAAGCAGCTCAGGATTTTCCAGTAATTCTTTTACCCTTACCAGGAAGCCTACTGATTCACGACCATCTATGATACGGTGGTCGTAGCTGAGCGCCAGGTACATCATCGGGCGAATTTCTACTTTACCGTTGATCGCCATAGGCCGGTCCTGTATCTTATGCATGCCCAGGATAGCGGACTGCGGAATATTAATGATTGGTGTGCTCATTAAGGAGCCGAATACGCCACCATTAGTAATGGTGAATGTTCCTCCGGTCATTTCTTCTATTGTCAGCTTATTCTCCCTTGCTTTGGTAGCCAGCTCTACTACTTTTGCTTCAACTTCATTCATACTCAGGCTTTCCGCATTCCTGATAACTGGTACTACCAGGCCTTTAGGCGCCGATACGGCAATAGAAATGTCGCAATATTCATGATATATAATGGAATCACCGTCAATATAGGCGTTTACTGCGGGCCACTCCTGCAAAGCGATACAGCAGGCTTTGGTAAAAAACGACATGAAGCCCAGATTGACACCATGTTGCTCTTTAAACTTATCCTTGTACATTTTGCGCACTTCCATAATGCGTGTCATATCTACCTCGTTAAAGGTAGTCAGCATTGCGGTTGTATTTTTAGCCTCTACCAACCGGCGGGAAATGGTTTTACGCAGGTTGCTCATCTTCTGAGGCTTATCTTCACGGCTGAATAAAGGCTTACCCGGCGTTCTGCCTGGCTGCTCCAGGGCGGCCAACACGTCACCCTTTAATATTTTTCCATGTGAACCACTACCTTTTATTGTTTCCGGTTGCACTTTTTTATCGACCATTATAGCATTGGCTACGGGTGTTGCTTTTACTTCCGGAGAAGTTGTTGCAGGTGCCTGAGTCGTGGCTACAGGTTCTTTCTGTTCTGCTTTGCTTTCCTGGCCGGCTGGCTGCTGGGCTGGCTGGCTGCTGCCGGCAGCAGATGCCGGTTTTTCTGCACTTTCATCAATGGTACAGGCCAGGTCGCCTATGTTAAGCGTGTCTCCTTCCTGTGCAACAATATGCAGGATGCCTGCCTGCTCGGCATTAAGTTCGAATGTGGCTTTTTCGGACTCCAGCTCACAGATAATTTCATCTCGATCAACCCAATCCCCATCTTTTTTGATCCATTGTACAAGTGTTACTTCACTGATAGACTCACCAACGGGAGGGACTTTAATTTCAACCATGGAAAAGAAAATATGATTAGCTCAAAATATAAAAAGGATAATAATATTATTTGTATCAAGCCAGGTAATTTTTGCCGTTATATTCAAACCCGTATATCGTGCATCAACCTCCAGGTTATTCCCTGTTTTGATTTTTTACTTTAGTTAATAGTAAAGTATTCAATCGGGGAGCTAAATTAGGAAACGCCACTCATATCACAAAGGTTATTTGAAAAAATGAATGATTTGCATGACTTTCTCCGGCCTGATCCGTATTTATTTTTACTTATGGAATATTTGCTTTATCCTGTCCGCATGCAGGCTTCGTACAGCTTGTTCAAAAAAAAATTTTTATTCCATGAAAGGTTTATTATCTTTGCCATCCTTTAGAGAAAAGTCAAAAGTTCTTCTTTTGGCTTTTTATTTTGAAGCTCTTTAAATAAAAATACACGGGCATGGTGCAATGGTAGCATACGGGTCTCCAAAACCTTTGATCTGGGTTCG
>JBEBVI010000476.1:0-3257 GCA_040392805.1 Taibaiella helva | reverse complement strand
CATAGCAGTTGGATAAATACATCAATGACTGAATGATACCGTAATCATAATTCAGTTGACGACTTTTGTTTTCGGCCAAAAAGAACAGGGCAATAGCGCTATCGGTATGCGAATCGAGCAGCTCCGAGGAGCGGTTCAATAATCTGTTGATATCATTCGTGTCTATAAGGGAAAGGACAGGAGCGGGAGGCGACACTACGCTTTCAGAATATTGTGCATACAAGGGCGCAGCACATAAAGTCACGAGAATGAACCATACTGTTGTCCAAGGGCCAAAAAATGTTTTGATCAGCATGCAACGAATTTAATAAATTATGTAAGCCGCACATCTATATCCTGAAAATGGGGTATTAATACCCTATGAAATTTATAAATACCGTGGTTACTTTTGTTTATTCATTATTCACAATAAAATCGATATAATATGACAAAACGTAAACATTGGATATTAGGCTTTCTTCTGCTATACGGTCTGATACCGCTCTCTAAAGCCTATAGTCAGGAAGGCGCGGCATTTGACTGGGCGGTAGCGGGTACGCGCCCTCCTGAAGCCTATAGAAATGCTGGCAACGGTGTTGCCGTAGATTGTGAAGGAAATGTGTATCATATCGGCACCATTACCAGCATTTCCAGTAGCACTTCTTATGACACCGTGAAATGGGGAGGAGTACCGTTGGTTACTACAGGGCTTCGATATCCTTCGGATCCCTTTGTGTCCAAATTTGACGCTAAGGGTAAGACGGTTTGGGTGAAACAATTCCGTACCGGACAACAGGGCCAAGGCCTTTCCATAGCTTTAGATCATAAGGGCCATGTCTATGTCACCGGGCTCTTTGCCGACTCTATACGAATTGATACTTTTCTCCTTATTGGCAGAAACCCTGGCGCAGGGGCGCCTAATTACGATGCTTTTGTTGCAAAGTTAGACACCAGTGGAAGCGCGATATGGGTAAAACAGTTGCGCAGTAATATAGCCCCGGGCGCAGGCCACACGCAAACTTATATATGGCCGTTAGATATTAATACGGATACAGCCGGAAATTCCTACCTCACAGGCTGGTTCCGTGGAGGTATAGCTTTAGACACGTTTTACTGGAATCAATTACCGCCTTATGGCAATCAGGATGCCTTTATGACAAAGATAGATGCTGATGGTCATTGTAAATGGATCACCGGCATACGGGGTTTAAGGACTAATAGTACGATGGAAGGTTGGTCTATTGCTGCTGACCTGAGCGGTAGTGTATATGCCTATGGCCAGCTACCCGACTCCGTAAGGATGGACAATACTACGTTCGGAGGTGTCAAAGACATGTACAGCCATTATATTGTAAAATTAAATGGGAATAGCGGTAAGATGGAATGGGTAAGGATACTGGGTAAAGAACCGGTAATGACATATGGCGGTATGATGCAATGGTATCCATTTGACAGAGGTAAGATGACTGTGGACCGCCGGGGGCATATTATCACCACCGGTACATTTAATGGTAAAGTTAATTTTAACCCAAGCGACAATCCGGCTGATACCTTTTATTTGATGCCTGCAAGTGATGATATTAATATCTTTCCGCAGGCGGCGTTCGTATTAAAATTAGATACTACCGGGGAATTTATCTGGGCGAAAGCGTTCCAGGCCCGGCGTAACGGGTATTCAAAAGGCACGAATCTTACAACGGATAAAGACGGGAATATCTTTACTACGGGTGTTTTCGGGCTTGGGTTTGAATTGATACCCACCGGTGGCGCTGTTGACTTTGATCCGGGAAATGACAGCCTGATGTTGAGCCGGCCGGCAAACCATCCCGCGGCTTTTATCACTAAATTAGATCCCGATGGTAAATTAAAATGGGTAGAAGCATACGGCGGCGTAGGGAAGTACCCCACGGATCAATACACTACCGAGGTAATGCCCATGTCGGTTGCTGTAAGCTTCGAAGGACAGCATATTTACACTACGGGACAGTACTACGATTCTGTTGATTTCGATCCGGGGCCGGGCTCGTTTATAGCAAGTCCGAGTCCTACATATAGTTCTTACAACGCCGTCTATTTACAAAAGTTAATAGATACATCGAGCGCCTACGCCTTCAATGGCTCTGTTATTGATACGGCAACGGACTGCAATGGCTTTACCATCAATGGAGAAACCTTCACCACAGAAGGAACACATTATACCACGTTCAGGCACTGGACGGGTTGCGATAGTATGGTCACTATCAATTTAACGTTAATCCTGCCGGAGCCGCAGGTAACGATTGAAGTAGATACCCTGAGGACACTGGAAGCTTATAAGACGTACCAATGGATGAAAGACGGTGAGCTTATACCGGGCGCCACAGACCGGAACCTGACCGTATCGGAAAACGGGGATTACCGCGTGATTGTCACCGATGAATCCGGCTGCTCGGATACCTCTGCGGTGTACCCTGTAACGAATCAGAGCAGTATACAAGATGCTTTTGCTGCAAAAATGTATATCTACCCTAACCCTGCCGAAGATGTCATTTATATCAAGAGCCCGGTAGCGGTGCGTATTGCCCTTACGGGTGTGGATGGCCGGTTATTATGCTCCGGGCGTAATGATGCGGCATCGCATAAGCTTTCTGTAAAAGAACTGTCACCCGGTATTTATCTTTTGACTATCCTGGATACTAAAGGAAATTTGGTACGTGTGGAGAAGATAGTGAAGAAATAAAACAGTCAAACTGCCATGATAAAGTGTAGAAAGCCTTAATAAGGTCTTCTGCACTTTATGGCATTAATGGGGGAATCCAACGTCATACGCAGTCGAAACATCTCCCATGTCGAAGGACCAGGATGTGATAGAAGTTCTTATTATGAGAGGGCACGTTGCTCATTTTCGGAGATGTCCAGGCTCCACTACGTTGCGCTTGACATGACGGATAGGGGTATGGAAAATTATGATGCAGGCACCATGAGACTGTCTAAAAACTATAGTTTTCTTTTTTATAAGCTTGTTTTGCTCCGCAAGAGAGAAGTTCACGCAAAGTGAACGAAGAAAACTACGAAACAGAGATTTATATTGAATACTTTAGGTAGTGGCTTTTGTAATCTTTGTTTCTTTGTGTGAAACTTAGGCGCTTTTTAGATATTCATGGTGTGAAAAATAAATACCGGATATGCGGAAAATTTTACGTTTTATATTAACAGCACTTTGCCTGGTTGTATTATGCCCTTTTTTCCTAAATGCACAATATGACAACATCTGGGCATTCGGGCGTTATGCCGGGCTT
>JBEBVI010000475.1:0-3281 GCA_040392805.1 Taibaiella helva | reverse complement strand
ATATTGATTACGCTGTAACTTAGTCTTCCCGAAATATCACATTCCTGACATGTGAGAGAAAAGATATAATATTGATCCGGACGGGCCGGGACAGGAACGATAATCGCACCCTGTGACGTGCTACTTGTGATTGAAGACCTGAGTCCGGTCTGTGTCAGATCGTTTCCGTTGGGCATCAGATTATGGTTTTTATCCCATACAGAATTACCATCCGTATAAAAAAGCAGCTTCCCGTTTTCATCACAAATAGCAGCACAGCCTTCCCTGGTGTTTATACTGGTTCTTATAGGCGTAGGAGGGCGGGTACTGAAATCAAGTCCGGCATAACGTCCGAAGGCCCATACATTGTCGTGTTGGGTATATGCTGTTGTATACGTACCAAATAAAATACAGATTAGCAGGTAATAACCATATTTTTTACAACATTCCTCTTTCATACAGGTAAATCAATAATAAAGCCTAATTGTGCAAATTTTATTTTCTCCCTTCTGGTTCTATTATTTTCTTCACAACAGCAAAGTATCCTCTAAGAATCTAAATTGGCTTTTGAAATAGTATATTTTTGGCTTCTCTGCGGAACGACTATACAATGTATAAAACAGTATTTTTATCATTTCCGCAGAGGAGCCATTGAGTTACTGCAATGTTCAGTATGAATAGTTCCGCTTGGGCGGAAGACAAAGGATGGGTGAAAAAGAAGGTGTAAAATAAATACCCTCAGGGCCAAACCAAATATTATTAAGCACAACCCCATTTGTCATTTCCGTAGAGAACTTCTCTCTTGCGAATCAAAATCTATACACGCTTATACAACAGCACCATTCCAACTTATTTCACCTTCACTATTTTCATCCGTGCTTTTCTGTCACTCTCTGTAACTTCTATGAAGTAGATACCGTCTGCATAGCTACTTAAATCAAATGAGAATCTGTTGCCTTGCATGTTTCGGTATATCTTTACGGTCTGGCCCAGAAGGTTGACCAAACGGATAGTGCTATTTTGAAGATGCTCAGCTGATGTAAAAGTTATATAGCCGGATGTAGGATTAGGATATAGCTGTAAAGTATTCCGGAACAGAATATCTTCTACACCCACATTGTCAACAACATAAACATCTGATGTATCAATGCAACCATTTTCGTCAGTAACAATAACCTGGTAATTTCCATTATCGGTTACCGTGAATGTTGCACCGGTCGCACCAGGTATTACTTCATCATTTTTTATCCACTGATATAATGTATAAGAACGCGTTACTCCTAACGTAAATACATCCACATTAATTACCGGTTTTTCAATCTTACATAAGAGCAGGTTTAGAATAACCGTGCTGTCACAGCCTATTGCGTTCAGAAATTTATGGATATACTGCCCGCTTTTCGTATAAGTTTCGCCATCGTAGGTATAGCTATTCGAACTTTCTGTTACATCCAATGAAAAAGAACTTGTATCTGTACAACCTAACTTTAACAAAAAGGCCTCTCCCATTTTTGTAACAAAAAATGTATCTGAATCCGTCATGCCCGGATTAAAATCTACTCTATCTCCTGATGTAAGCCAAAAACTACCGGCAACATATATATTGCCGGACCTGTCCAGCCGGATATTCCTTCCCACTTCCGTCTCTCCGTAACTGCCATTAATCGCTCTGGCCCAGGCAAAATCCCCGTTCCCATGTAACTTTAAAAAAAATACGTCATCCAATAGATCTGTATTGGTAATATTTTGAGTAGCTGTCAGATTAAAGATACCCGGCCCCGGGTCAAAATCCACAGTGCCGTTAAATCCACCTGTTATATATACTCCACCTACTCTGTCCACATCTAATGAAAAAGCTCCGTCACCACCACCGCTACCGAAGGTCTTTACCCATAAAAGATCGCCTTTGCTATTTAGTTTAGATACAAAAGCATCTTCTTCTCCACTACTCGATAGCATCAGGCCGGAAGCATCCGTACTGAAATCAGCTGTACCGCGAAACCGGCCAGTATAAAACACATTTCCGGAATCATCTACACCGATACCTTGTGTAAATCTTGCTCCTCCGGTACCGGTACCTTTCACCCATTGAAAAGCACCGGAAGAATCAATTTTAGCAATAAAGAAGATAGTGCCTGCACTACTGACAATATACTCTTGTCCTGAACCGGTCTGAAAAAACAGGGTATCACTAAATTTACCGGTTATATATGCGGCGCCAGCTTTATCTACAGCAATGGAATTAGTATTTGACTGGGCAGTAGCACCATATAAATGTTTTGCCCAAATATGGTTACCATTGCTGTCAAACTTGGCAATAAAGGAGTTAGCTACAAAAGCTGTCTGAGCCCTGTTTCTTGAGGAAACCAGGCGGGTAATACCCGCACCAGGGTCAAAATCTACTGTATCCTGGAATATACCGGTTAAATAAACATGCCCATTATTGTCACCTTCCAATGAGTAAGCATAATCCTCAGCTTTTCCACCAAATCCTTTTGCCCAAAGGCAATTTCCCGCAGAGTCCAATTTTGCAATGAATACATCACGGGTATAAGAGCGGGTACCATAAGTACTGGTCATCGAATCCGATGACTGGCCTATCTGGAATTTGATCGTTCCGGTAAACTCTCCTGTTATATATATGTCCCCGGAACGATCACTGATTATACCTTCACACCAGGCACTTCCCCCTTCATCTGTACTGAAATATTGTTTTGCCCATATTAATTCCCCTGCTGCATTATGCTTTGTTATAAAAACGTTCCCTGACGAATTTTTAGGTGTCAGTAATACAGGATTATACAACAAATTAAAATCTGCTTCCTTTGTAAATGATCCGGCTACGTAAGCATTTTGCCAATCATCAATAGCAAGTCGTCTGTCGTTAGCAACATTCACATTCGTGCGTGATGTAATTGCTTCATTGCCATATATCCTTACCCAGGCAAACTCCGAGCCTTGTTGTGCCGATATAATGTTATTATAGAACAACAAAAAAAGCAAGCCCAGGCAAGCCAGCCATTTCTTATTCCCTAAAAAAGCAACGGCCTTTACAAAAAGGCTACACAAACTACCGCAACAGGCAGCATCAGAAATGTAAAATGCAGTGTTTGTAATATTCTTCATCTTATTAATTATTTTTAATGGTTAACAATAATTGTTTTAACTAACACAATATTATCCCGATATTATCGGATTATTATTTCGGTTTCTACGAATTCTTTGGGGATGTATAAATTATCATCAATAATAAAGCTTCATCCCGTTGTTGATGTTGTCTCCGCAATGGTGAGATCGGCAAT
>JBEBVI010000474.1:0-3298 GCA_040392805.1 Taibaiella helva | reverse complement strand
CAACATATCACATATGCTTATATGCCGGTATATTGGATCAGCTATAATATTATTCTGAGCCCACTGAAAAATTCTTATTGGGTCATAGCGTTTGCCTAAGAAGCAGCTTTTTTGCGTTTCATTAACACCCTGGGTCGAAGAGTATTGACAATCATGCGTTAATACTTCGACAAGCTCCTGACCGGGCTCTTCAGACAGCCTCCCACGGCTTAGCTGCCGAACTCACGTTAGTACTAAAAATGGAGTCAAGGCTCTGTTCGGAGAGTGCTTCGCTCCCGGACAATGATGAGTTTCTTTGATGGGGTAAAGGCATCACTGAGCAAAGGACCTTTTCCAAAGTCCTCCAACATCTTCCGACAAGCAGGAACCAGGCACAGGAGCGGCATGAGGAGCTTCATTCCGCTAAAATCCCTATGTAAAGTAGTATTCAGAATACAGTGAAAAAACTCCTTCGGAATGAAAATGAGATGGTTAAAATAAAAGTTGTGCCATACCAGTCCTATTCCGCCACAATATGCAAAATCACCTCATCTTACACTGTTCCAATTAAAATCTTTGCCCCGTTGAGTTTTGCGGGAAACATCGAACCCATAAAAAAGCAAAACAGCCACCCGGAAACCAGGCAGCTGTTTTACTTTTTAAAACTTAACACTCTGTTTCACAGTGCAGTGATCTAATACTTCACCACTTTAAAGTTAGAAACAGAGCCATCTGTTTCTTCAACACGAAGTATGTAAGTACCATCCGTCAAAGTACTCATCGGAATACCATGTCTGGCCTCAGCAGCGCTTCCTTTGTAAACGACGCTTCCTTTGATATCCAGAACACGTACTTCTTTGATCTTATCCCATTCCTCCATAACAATATAAACCTTATCTGAAGTCGGATTAGGATAGATACTGATCGCGTTATCGCTGGAAAAGTTCACCGAACGTATTTCACTATAGCTGAACTGTCCGTCTAAATCTTCCTGTTGCAAACGATAGTAATTCGTACCATTTACAGGCGTTTCATCATATGCTTCATAATTCAGCGCTGATGTACTGTTACCATTTTCTCCAAGTGACGCTACGAATCCGAGGTCTTTCCAGGACTTACCATCCGTACTACGCTCTACCCGGAACCCTTTGTTATTCTTCTCTGTATACGTGGTCCACAATAGCTTAGCCCTGGCACCTTCAGCTGAGGCAACAAAGTTTCCAAGCGTTACCGGCAGCGGCTCAGACAGAATAGTAATAGCCGTATCAGAATTATTAGCCGGATTTTCGTCCATAATATACTCTGGCACTGTGGCTGTAGCAATATTTACGATCTTCTTGTCTTTTGCTCCGGTCACTACACCTGTTACAGAGAAAGTAACACTGCCTGAAGCAGGTAGCCTGAATATAGAAAGCGTACCGTTTTGTAAGGCTTCCACTGAAGAATAAGGTACAGGACATACCGCCTCTCCCGTTACTTCAACGCAGTTTATGCTTACCACCTGAAGATTCTCTACCGCTGCATCCCGTATAAGGGTACCGTCTGCATCCGACGGGCCATTATTAGTCACTGTCAGCGTATAAGTTACCGTGTCATTAACCAATGCAGAAGCCGGGCCGGTTTTCACTATACTTACATCTGCACGGCTAACCGGGTGATCCGTTATGATGGTAACAGCTGTATCTGAATTGTTACCAGGGTTTTCTTCCGTAATATGAGATGGTACCGTCACTGTTGCTATATTCACAATCTTCTCATCCTTCGCTCCCGTTACGACTCCTGTTACGGAGAAGCTCACACTACCTGAGCTCGGTAGCTTATATATGGAAAGGGTACCATTTTGCAATGCTTCCACCGTAGAGTAAGGTACAGGGCATGCTGCTAATCCGGCTACCTCAATACAGTCTATGTTCAATACCCGCAGATTTTCCACTGCTGCATCACGTACAAGGGTACCGTCTGCATCCGACGGACCGTTATTCGTCACTAACAGGGTATAAGTCACCGTGTCATTAACCGACGCATAAGCCGGGCCGGTTTTCACTATGCTTACATCTGCGCGGCTAAACTGGCGATCTGTATCTGATGCCGTGTTATTATACGGTGTAGGATCTGTAACACCTTGCGGTGCTTCTACATGCACAGTATTTACCAGGTCGCCGGTAAAGCCGGAAGGAACACCCACAGTTATTGTATACGTTATCGAACTACCTTTCGGCATATTAACCAGTTCATCTACAGAAGCATTACCCAAAGTATTACCGGTTGCACCTCCTGCGAACACTGCAGTCCAGTTAGTGATACTTGTTCCTGCCGGTTCTATATCCTTAACTCTTGCTCCTTTAATTCTGCTGGGACCATCATTCCTCACCTCTACGGTATAAACTGTTGCCCTTCCCGGAACATAAGTATCAGAAAAGTCTGTTTTGGTAATAGATAAATCAGCCACGGGTTGACGGGGACGGGTTATCTGCTCATCCTGATCATCCTCCTGCGGATTATCATTTCCGGGCTCGCTATCCTTATCTTCTTCATTGGCTGTCTGTACCTGTGCTATGTTATTATAGCTGCCGGCTTCGCCCACCATTACTTTGATATTTAAAGAAGTTGCTGCTCCACTGTCCAGGTTACCGATATTCCAGATACCTGTAACCGGATCGTAAGCACCACCGGTATGACTAACATACTCATAGCCGTTCGGTAGCTTATCTAAAACGGTAACGCCTGTAGCTCTGCTTGGTCCTTCATTTTGCACATTAAGCGTAAAGGTTACTTCTGTACCGATATAGGGTTCCTCATCATCTACTACTTTGGTAAGGCTCAGGTCTATAACAGCTGTAGGTACAGGCTCTTCATCATCTTCATTATCGGACGGATCCGGATCTTCTGTAGGGCTGCTCACCGTAGCGGTGTTCAGGTAGGTACCAGATGCATTAACTTTAGCTGTGATCTCCAGGCTTACGCTTGCCCCGTTGGCGAGGTTACCTATCATCCAGGTTCCATTGCTATATGCCCCGCTGCCATTGTCACCCACATAAGTATAACCATCAGGCAGCAGGTCTGTTACCTTTACGTCAGCAGCCGCACTTGGGCCGTCATTCGTTACCGTTAATGTGAACACCACGTTGCTGCCTACTTTAGGTGTAGCATTATCTACCACCTTAGTTATGCGAAGGTCAGCCTGGGGTATAGGTGTTGTCTCTTCATCATCCTTATTGTTATCTGTATCCGGGTCTTCCGTATCACTACCTACAGTAGCCGTATTCAGGTAAGTACCGGTTGCATTTACTTTTGCCGTAAAGCTTACCGTTGTACCTGC
>JBEBVI010000473.1:0-3305 GCA_040392805.1 Taibaiella helva | reverse complement strand
AATGTTCAGATGTCTTCCGGACAAATAACTGTTTATCCTAATCCTGCTAATCATACAGTACATATCAATACTCCGGCAATAGTAAATCTTTCCCTTTACAGTATTGAAGGAAAGATCCTGAAGAAGGTAAAAAAAACCAACCGGATTGACCTGAAAGGTTTAGCAGAAGGTATCTATTTTCTGCAAATTTATAATCAGGACGGCAGGTTACTGAAAACAGAAAAAGTAATAAAAAGGCTATGACCGGCTGTTCTTGAGATATAGTAGTAGAAGTACCACGGTGTGCTTCTACTACTATATAATGCCAACCGATCTGGTCAACATTCGTGAAATTTATATAATGCTATATAAATCTACATTGTTTATTATAGGTGTATTGTTATTCATCAGTTTAAAATGCAATGCACAATACGATAAGGTATGGGCATTTGGCGATAGCGCCGGTGTTGATTTTAGCAGCAATCCGCCAGTGCCAATTAAAACTGGTATATCTACAACAGAAGGCTGCGCTACCATATGTGATGATAATGGGCAATTGTTGTTTTATACAGACGGAACTTACGTATGGAATAAAAACCATCAGGTAATGCCGAACGGTAGTGACTTGGTTAGCTTATCTCTTGGAAAGACCCGAACATATAGTACAGCGCAAGCTGCGATAATTGTTCCTTTGCCTGGTAGTAATAAAATGTATTATGTTTTTTCATTAACGCATTGCGGCCTTACTGATGTTAATGCCAGTGAATTATATTACAGTCTTGTTGACATGACCTTAGATAAAGGAAACGGTGATGTAGTAGCTGCGGCGAAAGGAATACTGTTAGACAAGGGTTTGCAGGAACGTATGGTTGCTGTTTCCGATGATAATTGTAATATATGGCTTTTGAATACTTCCTTTGGTATGGATGAGCTAAAGGCACGGAATATAGGGATCGATGGATTGGACACTGTTCCCGTAATTTCTAAAAAATCAGCCGGCATTGGGTATGGTGGATTGCGTTTGGTGGGTATGGATATATCTCCAGATCGGAGCAAGTTAGCTATAACACAGGGGAATTTAGCTTTATATGATTTTGATGTACATTCTGGAAGAATTAGCAATGAAAGAGTATTGGATGATCGTAATGCGGGATACTACAGTGTTGCTTTTTCTCCAGATAATACTAAGTTGTACGCAAACAATATGGGCAAGATCATTTTGAGAGATGATACGTCATTTGTTTTTCAGTTTGATGTAAGTACTGGGAACGCATCTGCTATAGGACAGTCGAGTGTCGGACTGGAGACAATACAAGGAGCGGATACTATGCGTTTCGGTGGTGCACTGAAAAGAGCGCCGGATGGCAAAATTTATCTGATTACCGGAGCCAACCGTTCATTAGGTGTGATTAACAGACCCAATCTTCCTGGACTTAATTGCGACATTAAGATTGCAGGCCTTTCTTTATTGCCAGGAACTAATACCTTTTTAGGTCTTCCAACTCCCCTGGTTATTTCCAGGAATAATCACTACAGCTCGAGAACGGATACGGTATTCTGTGCAGACAGCTTTTTAATTACAGCAGGTAACCCTTCGGGCACAGAACATATCTGGGAAGATGGCAACACAGGTGAAAGCAGACAGGTATATCACTCCGGTACATACTGGGTACGTTATAAGCTATGGAATCAAAAATGTGAAGTACATGTAGATACTTTCCACGTTAATATACATAATATACCTAAATATTATACTACTACAATCTTCACCGGCAAATGCCAGGCCGATACTTTTACCATGATTGCCAATAACCTCAACCAAACACATTATTTATGGGAAGATGGTGTCACCACCGGTAAAACAAGAAAAATTAGTAAATCGGGTATCTATTGGGTAAGTTATCTGGATGATTCTGCATGTGTCCATTATGTGGATACCTTTATCGTCACTTACCCTGAAAAAGATTATGAAGTCTCTTTTAATGCGGATACCCTTATTTGCGAAAATGAAATTATTCAATTTGAAAATACTTCCGATTCACATTTCAATAGCTTTACCTGGTTGTTTGGCAATGGAGATACTTCCCTATCAGAAAATCCCTCATACAGCTATACGAAAGAAGGCAATTATCTTGTACAATTAGTCGGTAAAATTGACGGTATTTGCCCCGATACGGCTTACAAAACCATAGTAGTAGATGCCCCGCTACAAGTCAGTTTCACTGTTATGGCCGATAGTATATGTATAGGTAACAACATTAATTTTCATCATCAGCTATCCGGAAATACTATTAGTAACCTACACTGGAATTTCGGAAATAATATAACACAGTCTTCTACCGACAATATAGTGCCACATGCCTTTGACCGGGCCGGTACTATTCCGGTAACACTTAGCGCCCGATTCCGTGCCTGCCCTTCAGATTCGTTTACCAAAACCGTATATATTTTTGACTTGCCAGTAATAAATTTAGGCTCCGATAATGGTCTTTGCATAAATGCTGCCCCTCTGTATTTAAAGAATCTTGCACCGGCAGCCGTCGGAAGTTATCATTATTTGTGGAATACCGGCGATACAACACCGGGTATACAAGTGAAGCACCCCGGCACCTACAGCCTTACACTAAGCTCTGGTCCATTGGGTTGTAGTAGTACGGAATCTGTTACTATTACCAAAGATTGTTATATAGATATTCCTAATGCTTTCACACCTAATGGCGACGGTTTAAATGATTACTTCTTCCCCCGGCAGCTTTTGTCCCGGAATATTACCGCTTTTAAGATGCAGGTATTCAACCGCTGGGGGCAGGCTGTTTTTGAAACTTACAGTTGGGCAGGTCGTGGTTGGGATGGGCGACTTAACGGCAGGCTTCAACCGGAAGGGGTGTACATCTATGTAATAGAGTTAACTATTGATGGAAGCAAAAATGAGCGGTATCAGGGTAATGTAATGTTAATGAGGTAGCAGATGCTAACTCACTGCAAATAAGGTTTCCATTCTATTTCCGGGGACTGACGGGACGCGGGGGACAGGTTACGGGCACTGATAATTGTGGCGGTGTCCCCCGTTTTACCAACGTCTCTCAAAAACGTATTGATGAGCGATGATTACCAGGCTCAAGCCCGTAATAAGATGATTGCGGCAGCTTTTATCTGACCGGTGATATCGAAAAATATGGCTCCGGATGGGTGCGGGTGCGTAATGAAATAGCGACCTGTCCGACAATGAACGTTAATTTTGAAGAAAGACCGAATGGATTCCTGGTAGCGCTAATACGATAGTGAATATATAAATAGACCGATATTTTTCATATTATTTTTTTGTT
>JBEBVI010000472.1:0-3331 GCA_040392805.1 Taibaiella helva | reverse complement strand
TGTAATAATATTAATATGTTGTTTTAAGGTATTTTCTCTTCTTAAAGTCCAAAGGACATGACAACATTACTTTTTTCTTAATTCCTCAATCTCTTAATGGTTTAAATCGGTATTGAACAGCCCTGCTTAACATTGGCTATTTTCCATACTTCAACTTTATAAAGTAACTTTACGCCCTAAAATATTAACAATCTGTAATATATTATATGCAAATTTCCTATAACTGGCTGCAAAATTACCTTCCTGCTACTATACCCCTTGATGAATTAAGCAATATACTCACCAGTATCGGGCTGGAAGTAGAGGGCATAGATAAATCGGAATCCGTTCCCGGCGGACTGGAAGGCCTGGTTATCGGCCGTGTAGAGACTTGCGAACAGCACCCCAATGCTGATAAATTAAAAATAACGACTGTAGATATCGGCCGCCCCGAACTGTTGAACATCGTTTGCGGGGCGCCTAATGTTGCTGCGGGCCAGAAGGTATTGGTGGCCCCAAGCGGAACTACTGTACATCCGGTTTCCGGGGCACCTTTTCCCATTAAGAAGTCTAAAATAAGAGGTGTAGCGAGCGAAGGAATGATCTGTGCAGAAGATGAGGTCGGCTTAGGTACTAACCATGACGGTATATTGGTACTGGATGAGCAGGCTACAGTAGGAATGGCTGCCCGGAACTACTTTAACATGCCTGAGCCCGATTATACCATACATATCGGCTTAACCCCCAACAGGAGCGACAGCAACAGTCACATTGGCGTAGCCAGGGATGTGTGCGCTTATATGGCGCATCATGCGGCCGGAGGTGACACGTCGTGGGCTGTAAAATTACCCGAAACCGAGCTTGTGCCTCCGACGGAAGAAGCCTTACCTGTAGATATTACTGTTGACGACCACCAGGGATGTCCGCGGTATGCCGGCCTTACTATAAAAGGGGTACGGGTAGCCCCATCCCCGGAATGGCTGGTAAGCGCTCTGCAGGCAATAGGTGTGCGCAGTGTAAACAATATAGTTGACATCACCAATTACATTCTGCACGAATACGGACAACCATTGCATGCCTTTGACTATGATAAGATACATCAACATCATATTATTGTAAGATACCCGGAAGAAGGAAAGAAATTTATAAGCCTGGATGAAAAGGAAAGAACGCTGCAAAAGACCGACTTAATGATCTGCGATGCCAGCCATGAGCTGTGCATTGCAGGTGTATTTGGCGGTATCGGTTCCGGCGTAACCGGCGCCACGCAAAATATATTCCTTGAAAGCGCTTATTTCAACCCGAAATCTATCCGTAAAACTTCACTGCATCACGGTTTAAGGACTGATGCCGCTACACATTTTGAGAAAGGTGTTGATATCAATATGGTAGTCCCTGCGTTGATCAGGGCGGCTAACCTGATCACTTTACTGGCGGGCGGACAGATTGCTTCTGCAATAAAGGATATTTACCCTTCGCCATGGGCTGCTCCGGTTATTAAGTTTGCTTACAGCTATATTAACAGGCTTTGCGGCAAAGCTTACAAAACCGAAGATGTAGATAATATCCTTTCTTCCTTAGGATTCCAAATAACCGGCAAGACAGGTGAAGAGCTGGAAGTAATTGTACCGGGCAATAAGCCGGACATCAGGCAACCGGCTGATATCGTAGAGGAAATATTACGCATAGACGGCTTAGACAATATTCCTATACCCGACCGGTTAAATATACATCCGGATAGCCGCCCCTTGTCCACCTTAAGAAAATGGCAACAGCATATTGCTGCAGGCCTGACACAGGCAGGCCTGCAGGAAATTATAACCAATTCCATCACCAACAGCAAATACTACCCGGAGCATCCTGACCTGGTGCGTATGCTGAACAGCCTTTCCAGCGAGCTGGATATTATGCGGCCGGAAATGCTGGAAAGCGGGCTGGAAGTGATTGCTTACAACATCAACCGCAAACAGCAGGATCTACAGCTTTACGAGTTCGGCCATGTGTATCATACCGAATCCAAAGACGGCTACAAACAGACCGCTTTACTGTCGCTCTGGCTCACCGGTAATGTGAAGCAACAACACTGGCAGTATGCTGCTGCACCTGCAGATATTTATTATATCAAAGGATTATTGCATTATATTTTTACTTTGTGCGGCATCGGCAGATTGCAGGAAACCGTTTCCGGTGATGAGCTGTTGTGGAACAGGGGAAAGCAAAATATTGCAAAAGCTATAAAGGTACCGGAGTCAACCAGGAAGACTTTTGATATTAAACAGGATGTCTTTTATGCAGAGGTAAATGTAAAGGCTTTGGCTGATGCTGCGCGGTCTTCAACAAAATATACAGAATTACCTAAGTATCCTTTTGTAAAACGTGATCTTGCACTGGTTTTAAACAAGGACATACCATACAGCAAAGTGGAAGCTATTGTGCATAAGCAGAAATGGGATGCTTTGAAAAATTATGAATTATTTGACGTTTTTGAAAATGAAAAATTAGGCACCGGTAAAAAATCTATGGCGTTAAGCTTTACTTTCCAGCTCAACGACCGTACGCTTACGGATGAAGAGGTGGAAGGCATGATGAGCCGCCTGATTACTGTATACCAGGATGAGCTGCAGGCTCAGGTCAGAGGATAGTTAGTTGAACTATATCAGGTACTTTTTCAATATGAGGTGCAATACGTAACGCTAATTTTCTTACTTTCACGTTCCATCATTTGGCTATTACAATGAATGAGCTGGATTTATTGCATGAAAGACTGGATCAGTTGCTCAAACGGTTCACTTCCGTAAAGGTGGATAATGAGCGGTTAGGGAATATTGTGCGGCAGCAGTCTCAACAGATCAACAAGCAAAAGGGACAGATAGCCCGGCTGGAAGAAGCACTGCATGCGGTGCAGGTAGCCTCGTCCGTAAGCAGCGAACAGGATAAGGAAAATCTGAAAAAGCATCTTGAGAAAGTAATCCGGGTGATTGAAAAAAATATTGAAATGCTCTGAAAGTGTTTTTATCAAAAAATAAACATTACTTTTTTTATATAGCCATAATGTTACCGACATTGATAGCTTTTGTTTTTGCATCTTGCGAAACAGGCGAGCCGGAATGTTACGAGCCTACTATAGTGAACGTACATGCACAGTTTCAGACTTATGATTCGGTAGAGCAGATAATGCCCGACTCTACTATGACGATGGTGATACAGCCTAAAGATACCTTTCTGAAATCACCCTTGTTCGGAGCCCTGGATCTGGATTCTATCAACTATTATGTAATGGGCAGTAATACCAATGTGATCGGTGTGGCACTTAACCCTTCCACAGATTCCATGCGGTACCTGGTACAGCCCG
>JBEBVI010000471.1:0-3348 GCA_040392805.1 Taibaiella helva | reverse complement strand
GGAAAGATTATGCCGTATCGGATAAGATAAGGGATATACTGGCAGAGAACGGCATTCATTTAAAAGATGAGAAGGGCGGAACGGTAAGCTATACGATTGACTAAAGGAAATGCGGGTAGCTTTGGAAGCAGGAACAGACAGGCCGGGCAAAATGTTTGTATTCTTATAAAAACCTTTCGGAAATATCATTATGGCCATTGTACAAAATGCTTTCCTGATTCCGGGCAGCGATCAGAAGCCCATACTGACGGACATTACATACGATAATGAGGCCGGGCAAAGACCTGCTGTTATCTATGTGCACGGCTTTTGCGGGTTTAAGGATTGGGGTAACTTTAATTTAATTGCCGATCTGTTTACACGGTCCGGCTTTACATTTATTAAGTTCAATTTTTCTCATAACGGCACTTCCCCTGAGCACCCGGAAGACTTTGTAGACCCCGAAGCCTTCGCCCTCAACAATTATACACGGGAGCTGTACGACCTGGAGCAGGTAATCAACTGGTGCCTGAACCCGGCAAACCCTTGTTCCGCCTATATCCATCCGGAGAAAATCGCTTTATTGGGACATAGCATGGGCGGCGGGATAAGTATCCTTAAAGCGGCTCAAAATAAAAATATAAAAGCGCTCTGCACGTGGGCTTCCATTTCTGTGTGTAAAACACCCTGGCGTAACTGGCCGCAGGAAAAATTAGATGAATGGGAAAAAACCGGAGCTCAATATTACCTGAATAGCCGCACCAACCAACAGTTACCTATGTATTACCAGCTCTACACCGACTATTATACACACCAGGAAGAGTTGGATATTATGAAAGCTGCGAGTAGCCTATCCATTCCTTTTCTCATTTGCCACGGTACTCAAGATACATCGGTAACTATAGACAATGCGTATTTATTGCAGCAGGCAGCTCCCCATTCCCGGTTGTTTACCGTTTATTCCGATCATGTGTTTGGCAGGAAACATCCCTGGACATCTGTTATCTTACCTCTTCCCGCACAAGAAGTAGTGGAAGAATGTATCCGGTTTTTCAGAGCTCACTTGTGATGTGATATATTGTGCGCCGGTTTTTCTATCGGCAGA
Organism: Taibaiella helva; assembly: GCA_040392805.1. Lineage (GTDB taxonomy): Bacteria > Bacteroidota > Bacteroidia > Chitinophagales > Chitinophagaceae > Taibaiella > Taibaiella helvus_B. The sequence goes on along the minus strand of JBEBVI010000471.1, from coordinate 2,264 downwards.
TCCATCGTTCGGCATAGTCTCCGGCTACTCAGAACATGGGAGCTGTACTTCCGGATACGTAGTTCTTAAAAAAGCTAAAAATATTAAGTACAATTAAATTTGTCGTTTTACATTTACAGCTAATTTGCACTCAACCTGCCATAATGGGAAAGAAAACGAGCATTATCCATTTATTGAAACCATACCGGTCTTTACTTTTTTTGCTATTATTCTTTACCCTGCTTAGTAATGCGCTCAACCTGCTTATACCCCGGATCATTGCATCAGGTATTGATGCATTTACACTGGGAGATTTTTCGTTCCGGACCGTATTCCTTCAGTTTGGCATTGCAATAGTGTTTATTTTTATCTTCACTTATGTGCAAAGTATATTACAAACCTATACCTCCGAGCGTGTAGCGCGCGATCTTCGTGCCAGGCTGTCTGATAAGATATCCAAGCAAAACTACAGCTTCATCGAAAAAGCAAATCCATCAAAGCTTTTAACCCATATTACAGCCGATGTGGATTCTATAAAAATGTTTGTAGCACAGGCTATCGTTTCCATTGCATCTTCCATTGTTATCATAATAGGCGCCAGCATACTATTGATTTCCATCAACTGGCGGCTGGCATTGACGGTTATTGCCATTATACCTGTTATAGGCGTCACTTTCTTCCTCGTATTACGCAAGGTCCGTTCGTTGTTTATAAAAAGCCGGGCAGTGATCGACCGCCTCAATAAGGTAATTAATGAAAGCATTATGGGCGCTGCACTGATTCGCGTTGTGCATGCCCAGCATACAGAATACAATAAATTCCTGGAATCGAACAGTCAGGCCAAACATTTTGGCTTATCCATATTACGCCTCTTTGCAGGCCTTATCCCGGTAATTACTTTTACGGCAAACATGGCCACCTTAGCTATATTGGCATTAGGCGGCCGGTTTACCATCTCCGGCAGTATGAGCCTCGGCGAGTTTGCCGCTTTCAACAGCTACCTGGCCATGCTGATCTTTCCGATACTGGTTATCGGTTTTATGAGCAATGTCATTGCCCAGGCCACGGCCTCTTACGACCGTATCCGGAATATTATTGAGGCACCGGATGAAACAGAAACGGGCCAACGGGTCAAGAAGCTGGAAGGAGATATAGTATTACAATCTGTTTCTTTAACTTATAATCAAACCCCGGTCTTAAAAGACATCTCCTTTACTATTACACCCGGGTCCAAAACTGCTATTGTCGGCCCCACAGCGGCAGGCAAGACACAGCTGTTATATTTACTGACCGGCTTAACCAGACCTCAATCCGGCTCCATTACATTTGACGGTTATTCTATTGACGAATATAATAAAGAGTCGTTCTACAGTCAGGTGGGCTTTGTATTTCAGGACAGTATTATTTTCAATATGAGCATAAGGGAAAATATTGCGTTCAGTGATGAAGTAAGCCCGGAATCATTAAACAGGGCGCTGGACAGCGCCGAGCTGAAAGATTTTATCAGTACCTTACCCAAGGGGCTGGAAACAATAGTATCAGAAAGAGGCACCAGTCTTTCGGGCGGACAAAAACAGCGCATTATGCTGGCACGGGCATTGGCAAAGCAACCCCGGATATTATTACTTGATGATTTTACAGCGCGGGTAGATAATAATACGGAAAAGAAGATCTTAGATAATATACAGACCAATTACCCGGGCATCACGCTGGTATCCATAACCCAGAAAATAGCACCCATAGAAAATTACGACCAGATCATACTAATCATGCAGGGTGAAATAATTGCAACAGGCAAACACGAAGAATTGTTACAAAACAGTCCCGAATACGTACAGTTATTTAATTCTCAGCAAAGCACAAGCAATTATGAACTATAACCTCAACCAGCAGCCGGGAGATCAGAAGAATACGTCTACGTATACCGCATTACGAAACCTTCTGCAGCTTATAGCTCATGAGAAAAAAGCTATTTCGTTAGCCTTGATCGCTATCCTGCTCAATGCCCTTCTTAACCTATCAGGCCCTTATCTCATCGGCTATACCATAGATCATTATGTACAGCATAAGCAGTTTGACGGCGTGCTCCTGTTTTCCGGAATACTTCTGGTGATCTACCTGATCATGCTGGGCACAAGCTATTTTCAAACCCAATTAATGGGCAGTATCAGCCAGCGTATGTTATTTACATTACGCAACAGCTTATTTAAAAAGCTGCTGTCTTTACCGGTCGCGTTTTTAAACAGTAAAAAGGCCGGTGTCCAAATCACCAGAATTAACAAATA
>JBEBVI010000470.1:0-3376 GCA_040392805.1 Taibaiella helva | reverse complement strand
GGCGCCTTCTTTTACATTAAGCGAGCCGGGATTGTATACTGTATTCCTCACGATCAATGAAGGTTTACCTACCGTGCAAACGGCTTGCGAACAGGTATATGTTTATGATCATCCACCGCTGACGATAAGCAATGACACCACAATATGCCAGTGGGATACGATCCGCCTCTCTGCTTTATCTTTTGGTGTGGATAGCTTCTGGTGGCAGCCTAAATATAACCTGGATACGGTTTGGGGAAAATTTGTAAATGTATATCCTGCAATGACGACAGGGTATGTGGTTACGGCATTTTATGACACCAATTGTATCGTAAAAAATACCATAACCGTTTCTGTAAATAAAATTGTAGCTGATGCCGGACCGGACCGGACTATTGTTGACGGCGCCACAACGGTGCTTGGAGGCCCGGGTACGACTTTAGGCAAACAGTATATTTACCAGTGGACGCCGGATATCGGGTTTGATTATGCACCGGACAGCGCCTATACAAGGGTCAGGCCGCCTTACGACATGACTTATTATCTTAATATTAAAGACACCTATGGATGTAAAACGATAGATTCCGTACAGGTGTTTGTGCCATGCAATGATATTTATATGCCTAATGTGTTCAGACCGGGTAGTATGTATAACAAAACGGGAACTTTCGGGCTACTCAATTTACAGATTGACAATATCAATTATTTCAAAATATTTGACCGCTGGGGGAAAGAGGTTTTCTCTACTACTAATCCCCAGGGGCGCTGGGACGGAACTATTGACGGCACCCCGGCACCTATAGGCGCTTATGTATGGGAAATTGACGCTTACTGCGTACACCCGCCACATAAGAGATACCGGCGAACCGGTACCGTAACTCTGATAAGATAGTAACGAGAAGATCCCCGGCAGTTTTTGTTTGGGGATTTTTTTTTGAGATTTGGGACGGTTTTTATAGGTGATAAGTGATAGGTGATGGGTAATAAATATAATTATATAAAAGATTATTAAGTCATTACTTAATTCGTGTCTTAGAGGCAATATTGAGGAAGTTATTTTGACTATTTTACCGGAATCCGTAATTGAATATTTCGTCTAACGTTAACATCTATCAAAAAAACAATACTTAATTTTGCAGTATCTGTAAATGAAAAAATTCTTAGCCATACCGCTTTTATTTGTGTACCTTCTGGCCGTTTCCGGTACGATGGTACAGTTTCATTATTGCGGTAGTAAACTGGCATCATGGAATTTAAACACGGCGAAGTCGGTATGCTGTTGTGCTGACAAGGCTCCTGCGCCATCTACCGCTTCCGTCTTTTCTTATTCCGGCAATTGCTGCTTTGATCAGTTTATCACGCTGAAGATAGAACAGGATCAGGACAGATCGGTACTTATCAATCCTTCCTTTATCGATTTAACAGCTGTTATTGTTCCGGTGCAGTATCAACTGCCGGGCTGGGCTACCGCAGTTACAGAAAAAACGATAATAGCTTACTACGCACAGGCTCCTCCGGGGCTCTGGCAGAATATACCTTTATACAAGCTACACGGACGTTTCGTTTATTACGGATGAGATCACAGCTTACCTTGTCAGGCACATTCTCCTGACCAGGTAATTCCTGTTAATTAATCTCTGATTTATTGTTACCGTAATAAAAATTTTGAAAAATGAAACGCATATTCAGTCTCATCATAGCATCATTTGCTCTTCTTTCCTCTTTTTCCACAGTTGCACAACAGAAAAAAGAGAAAGATATCATAACTGAAAAAATAATTGTAAAAGGCACTTGCGGACAGTGTAAGAAACGCATTGAGGATGCCGCTTATGCTAATGGTGTAAAGCGGGCAGAATGGGACAAAGCAACCAAAGAGCTCACTGTAACCTATCGGCCATCCAAAACTTCCCTTACTGAAATAGAGCAACGTATTGCTAATGCCGGGCACGATGCCGGAGATATTAAGGCAAGTGATTCCGCTTATCATCAATTACCTGAATGCTGCGCCTATAAACATGATCACGCAACTGATCACTAAAAGCATCAATGAAGATCATATACAGACATTATTGGTACAGGAAACTGTACACAATAATAACGAGCAGTATACTCTTCCTGGTGATGTTATCAGTTGAAAATGCATCGGCGCAGGATGTGCAGCTGAAAACTATTTCAGGAACAGTACTGGATAGCAAGAATAATGAACCGCTTGCCGGGGCTACTATAAAATCGCTGGCAACCACGCACAGCACTTTATCCGCCCCTGATGGTTCTTTCTTTATAGATATTCCCGATAGTACACGGAGCATTACCGTAAGCTACATAGGCTACAACACAGATACCGTGTTACTGGGAACGGCGGAGCAGCTTACCATAAAGCTGCAGGAAAACATTGCTTTGAATGAAGTCATCATAGAAAGCCGGAAAAAAAGTACCGAAGTAAGCACGATCGGGAGTATGAAGGTGGAGCACATCGGTTCGCGTGAGCTGATGAAAGCTGCATGCTGCAATCTCAGTGAAAGCTTTGAAACCACCCCTTCTGTAGATGTAGGCTTTACAGATGCCGTAAGCGGGTATAAACAGATCCATATGCTGGGGCTTGCGGGTACACATACTTCTTTCACAAGGGAGAACATTCCTGATGTGCGCGGACTTGCTGCTATAACGGGCCTTACATTTACACCGGGGGCCTGGGTAGAAAGCATGCAGCTCAGCAAAGGTGCCGGCAGTGTTGTCAACGGTTATGAAGGGACAGCCGGACAGATCAACGTGGAGTGGCGAAAATCTTTTGAAGAAAATGAGCCCACTCTGTATCTCAACGGTTATCAAAGCATACAGGGAAGAACGGAAGGCAATGCCGTATGGAGCCATAAGTTGAGTGAAGGTCTCAGCACCAATCTCTTGCTGCACGGACGGGCCGACTGGGCTAAAGTAGACATGAATAAGGACGGGTTCCTGGATCAGCCGATGGGTAATACGTTCGTAGGTGCTAACAGGTGGTTTTACTTCGACCAAAACGGATTCGAAATCCAGGGAGGTGTGAAAGGTGTATACCTGGATAATACCGGCGGGCAAAAAGACTATACCAAAGAAACACCGCAAACACCGGGCAATCCCTGGGGATATCAGCAAAATATCAAGCGTGTGGAAGGCTGGGCTAAGCTGGGAAAAGTGTTCCCTGCCAAACCCTGGAAAAGCATGGGGCTGCAACTTTCGGGTGTTTATCATGATCAGAACAGCCAATATGGTGCCAGGAATTATTCAGCTTCGCAAAAGAGCTTTTATGCAAACTATATCTTCCAGACCATTATCGGGAATACAAACAACGTGATCAAGGGAGGAGCCAGCTTCCAGACCGATCATTTTGACGAGCGCTTCGTTTCTGCTCCTTATATGC
>JBEBVI010000469.1:0-3383 GCA_040392805.1 Taibaiella helva | reverse complement strand
CAGCTTCCGGCCTTACCCTCTTAGGCGCCGATGATAAAGCCGGGGTAGCCATAATCATGGAGCTGGCTCAATATCTGATACAAAACCCACAAATAGAACACGGTAAAATAAGAATACTTTTCACGCCGGATGAGGAAATAGGCAGAGGCGTAGATGCCGTAAATATGCAAAAGCTGGGTGCTGATTTCGGCTATACGCTTGACGGAGGGAAAAGAGGCTATTTAGAAGGGGAAAGCTTCTCCGCAGATAGTGTAAAAGTAGTTATCCACGGTGTAAGCGCACATCCGGGGTATGCCAAAAATAAAATGGTTAATGCCACCAAAATTGCTGCTGACTTTCTGAGCACCTTACCCAGCGATCACTGGAGTCCGGAAACCACCCAGGATAAAGAGGGCTTTGTACACCCTGTACATATAGAGGGCGGAGCGGAAAAAACTGTAATCGACTTTATTGTACGGGATCATACAACATCAAAACTGCAGGAATATGAGCAGAGACTGGAGGAAATCCTGAATAATGTGGTAACCTGCTATCCGCATGCCCGTTACGAGTTTTCAGTCAAAGAACAGTATCGCAACATGAAGGAGATCCTGGACAAGCATCCGGAAGTAATGGAATATGCAGAAGAAGCTTACCGGCGTAGCGGAATACAACCTAAAAGGATAAGCATCAGAGGCGGGACAGATGGCTCCAGGCTATCTTTCTTGGGACTGCCCTGCCCTAATATCTTTACCGGAGAAATGGCAATACATTCCAAGCAGGAATATGTAAGTGTGCAGGATATGGAAAAGGCTGTCGAAATATGCGCCAACCTGGCTAAAGTAGTGGCCGAATCAAAAATACAGACTAGCGCCCTGCATAACGGAACCAATACGGATAGTGCCTGGTAACCTGTTATATTCCGGGATAAGTATTTCCTGTTTTGATTTTTGAATTTTGATTTAACGCCAACATGGAAGAACGTTCTCTTAACTTTTTAGAGGAAATCATAGAAAATGATCTGGCCTCCGGAAAATATAAATACATACATACCCGCTTTCCGCCCGAACCTAATGGTTACCTGCACATTGGTCATGCTGCATCTATATGCCTGAATTTCGGATTAGCCCAAAAATATGGTGGCAGATGTAACCTTCGCTTCGACGATACGAATCCTTCTACGGAAGAAACCGAATATGTCGAAAGTATCATGCAGGATGTGCAATGGTTAGGCTTTAACTGGGACGAATTACATTATACCTCCGACTACTTCGGCACTCTGTATGAATATGCACTCCGGTTGATTGACAAGGGCCTGGCTTATGTCGACGAGTCTACCGCAGAGCAAATGGCGCAAATGAAGGGAGATTTGAACCGACCAGGAATAGACAGTCCTTACCGCAACAGGGGCCATGAGGAGAACCGTCGCCTGTTTGAAGAAATGAAAGCCGGTAAATACCCGGACGGAGCAATGGTACTGCGTGCACGCATAGATATGGCACACCCTAATTTACTGATGCGTGACCCTATTATTTACCGTATAAAACACGCACACCACCATCGTACAAAAGATGGGTGGTGCATATATCCGATGTACGATTTTGCACATGGACAAAGTGACAGTATCGAGAATATTACACACTCCATCTGTACATTAGAGTTTATACATCACCGCCCGTTATACGACTGGTTTATTGAGCAATTAGAAATATTTCCTTCCCGCCAGTATGAGTTTGCGCGCCGCAACCTGACTTATACCGTTATGAGTAAAAGGAAGTTGCTTCAGTTGGTAAATGAAAAGCATGTACACGGATGGGATGATCCGCGTATGCCCACCATCAGCGGATTAAGAAGGCGCGGCTATACCCCCGAAAGTATCAGGAACTTTGCTGATACCATAGGTATAGCCAAAAGAGAAAATATTACCGATGTAGGCTTACTTGAATTTTGTATAAGAGAACATCTTAATAAAATTGCCCATAGAGCTATGGTTGTATCTGACCCCGTAAAGGTGATTATTACAAACTACCCCGAAGGGCAGGTAGAAGATCTGGTAGGAGAAATCAACCCAGAAGATCCTTTCTCTGGCAAACGAACTATACCTTTTCAAAAGGAAATATGGATAGAACGGGACGACTTTATGGAAGAACCGCCTAAAAAATATTTCCGGCTGGCACCGGGCCTTATGGTGCGGCTCAAACATGCTTATATTATCAAATGCGAAGAATACAAAAAGGATGAGCAGGGAAATGTGACAGAAATCTACTGCAGCTATATTCCCGAAAGCAAAAGCGGAAGCGATACCAGCGGTATTAAAGTAAAAGGTACTATACATTGGGTAAGTGTTACCCATGCGCATACTGCCGAGCTGCGCTTGTACGACCGCCTGTTTTGCGTAGAGAACCCCTCATCGGAAGAGGGAAATTTTAAAGACTACATTAACCCGGATTCTTTGGTAATTAAAGATGCCTTTATAGAGCCCGCATTGCGCTCTGCACAACCTGGCGATAAATTCCAGTTTCTACGTAAGGGATATTTCTGTGTAGATAAAGATTCTACCACTGAAAAGCTGGTATTTAATCGAACCGTAGGGCTGAAAGGTAGTTGGGCAAAGGAAATAAAGCGAGAATCCTGATATCCCGGTTGGTAACCGGGTAAGTAAAGCAATAAAAAAAACAGAAGACTCCAAAAACCTAAAACAGAAAGGTTGAGTAAAAAGGGAGCAAGAACACACTTGCACCTTCCCCTCGTCAATTTGTACGTGCGGTTTTCCCGTATACGGATTTCCTGGCCTTCATTGTAAGCCTTCACAGTCGCCCGGCTGCGCGATATTTTGTAGGGTTTATCAGGGCATACGTATGGATTAACGGCTCTGCTCGTATGCCTGACTACGGTACAAACAGCTCTAGCACTGGCTTTTGCAGTTGTAAGACCGCTCCTGTTCCGCTTTACAATATAACTTCTCTTGTAATAATTCTACTCTTTCCCCGGTAGTCATATCCGCTTCCTCCGTTTAAACAACTCCAATTGCCTTTTCGGCTCTGCTATCTTATGATTACTTGTCATCAATTCTGCATGTTGAATTATTTAAAAAAAATGTGACTATAGTAATGCCCCTTCGTTCTTCCCGCTTTTACCTTTTCAGATATCTTCACTACTATGGTCATATCCGACTCCCTCAACTGCATTACCTTTGTAAGGCATTGTTAGGGCATCCCATGTTCATACGCAACCTTCGATAAGCACACAACACCATTCTACCCCGGATAGCCTTTGATGATCTATCGTTGGGTTTTGTTTCTGTTTGGAAGTCCCTTAACTCCCAATGTATCATCAAAGTGGCAAGTTTCATCACATCTGGCAGACTGACCGCTATCGCTTTACTTAACTGGTGCAGCTTACTT
>JBEBVI010000468.1:0-3387 GCA_040392805.1 Taibaiella helva | reverse complement strand
AGCGGGAATTTATTAAATGCGGTATCTGTTATCAAATCAAGTTGGAAGATACCGGTAGCATATATATCATTGTTCTTGTCGATAGATATGGCGCGCCCTGCATCAGCTGCTTCACCTCCAAAACTTGTTGCCCATGAAAAATGACCTTCTGCATTCAACTTTAGAATAAAGACATCATCCCATTTGACGGAGCTCAGATAAAAAGTATCGGCTGCGCCCTGACCGGGGTTGAAATTCATCCTCGTGGCATTGAAGCGTCCCGTAACATACACATTGGATTGCTGATCTGTCTCCATGGAGAAAGGAAAAATATTGCGCCCTAATGATTTAACCCACAGCATATTACCGGCAGAATCCAAATGAGCTACATACATGGCATAAGTACCTGTCATCAACTCCTGTGACGGGCCGGGATCAAAATCTACCGAACCATTGAAAAAACCCGTAGCATATATGGTTCCGCAGGTATTTACACAAACACCGTTTCCTTCTCCCCGCCCTCCAAATGTCTTCGCCCAGACAAAATTACCACCGGCATCCAGTTTGGAAATGAAGGCTTCCCGGTTAGAACCCGTAGTGGAAGCGGTAATTTTAAAATCCACATTCGGATCAGGGTTGAAATCTGCTGTTCCCGAATATGCACCCGTAATATAAACATTTCCTGATTCCTCTACCGCTATGGAATAAGCATTGTCAACGTTCTCTCCACCAATACCTTTTACCCAGGTAACATTACCGGCAGAATCCAGCTTTACAATGAAGATATCATTGAGACCATTTGAAGATACTTTAACCTGGCTTCCCGATATGCTGATATCTAAAGTTGTTGAAAATTCACCCGTGGCATAAATATTTCCGTATTGATCAATGTCTATGGCATTGGGATTCATAAAGCCGTTCGGACTAAGATTTTTTGCCCAGATAAAATTTCCGGCAGTATCCAGTTTCAGCAGGAACATACCACCGGGCCCCATAGCCGGAGAACCGGGATCAAATTTTGTTTCCGCACCCATACTACCTGCTATGTAGATGTTGCCGAAATCGTCGGCTTTTATTATCCTGCCGTAGCTATATCCCTCTTCACCAATACGTTTGGCCCAGATAAAGCGGCCATTGGGATCATACTTGCATATAAAGCCGCTCGGACCGGGGCCGCTAATCGTGAAATTAGAGCCGCCCGGGTCGAAGTTAACCGGGCCATGGATCAAACCCGTTACATAAACATTGCCGTTTGCATCATGGGTAATGTCACCGGATTCATCTCCCTGATTGGCCCCTATCCGGTTGGCCCATTTTGTAACAGGTTGAATGGCATGTGCAGTAAAACAATAAGAAAAAGCAAACAGCCATGTGATGCTCCATAAATAATAAAATACTTTTTTATTGATAATGCAGATCATATGCAATTTGTTTTGTTCAGATAATGATTATTTAATGAAGAAGGCAAAGCGGCTGTTATATTCCAAAGACAAAGCCACCTTAGTGAAACGATTACCCAATAGAAGCCGCTGAAGCATAGTATAAAGACTTGCATTCCTGAAGGTTTACCCGGTAAAAGACCATGGAGCCGGGAGAAATAAATAATGCAGGATCAGTATTAAATGTAATTTTACGTTTTTCATAAATTGCATTATTTAGAAAATTATTGAAATGAAAACTTTTACTTTGTTACTAATTTGTTGGATACAATATTTACAATATTACTGAACATCCATCTACCTTGCAATAGCCTATATACTCTATTGTAAATAGAGTATATAGCACAATTGGATAATATGAATCCCTACTGTGAAACGTTTTACCTGAAAGCATTAATCCGCTACTCTCGTTATGTTTAGGAAACAATTATATACATTCCCGTTGCTATTAGTGGCTTGTATATGGTCTTGTACAGATAAACGGGAAGAGGTAAGAGATGATACCGGGAAAGTTGTGGTGGAGACCATAGTCAATTCACCTGACATTTTTGAATCTGCTGTCATTGTTTATTCCGATTCGGTAGAATTATATAAGCAGGCTTTGCGCAAGAGCCTGCTGATGGATTATACCCCGGGAGTTTATGATGCTTATGTGAAGCTTATTACACAGGCACGCGCCAGTAATGATACTATTGCTTCTTCTCAGTATTACCAGGAAGCCTGCCTGTACTTCACACAACGTTTAAACCGGTTGGACAAGCGGAGCCCGGATTATTTAAGAGAAGCTTATCATCTTATTTCCATATATTATGCTTACGAGGCTTATAGCAATATTCCGGCTATTTATGCTTCATTAGGTAAGGTGGATATAAAACATAATTATGCTTTTCAGCTCATGTATAAAACGGCCCGTGCTTTTTATAGCTTAGATAACCTGGATTCTGCCTATACACTGTTGCGGGAATTAAAATTAAATATTGAACCAACAGATGGTGATTATTACCAAAAGTTGAGCCAGGTTTATTTAAGCCTGGGCTCGGTATTCGGCTCGCTTCTCCTGGGCGATCAGAGCTTGTCTTATTTCGATAGCGCTACAAAACTGGCGTTGCTGGCGAAGGATACGAATACTTATGTAAGAACTTTGTTCAATAAAGCTGCCTATTATTATAACGCCAGGCGCGATTATAAATCCGCGAAAGAGGTATTAAGCCCCGTTACCGATTTGCCTGCCTTATCGGATATGCCTGGTAATTTGGCAGGCTGCTATCATATGATAGCAGGATGTCTGTTGGCGGAAGGCAAACCGGAAGAAGCATTGGCTTATAGTTTGAAATGTTATGAATTAATGCAGGATTTCGAGGATTACCACAAGAAAATCAATTCCTATTTTATTCTGGGTTACAACTATAACCAGCTGGGGCAGCCTGAAAAAGCGGAGAAATATTTACGAAATGGTCTTCGTTTTGCAGAACAATACAATAATCCCCGGCTGCTTGGAAATGGTTATAGTCAGCTTTCTGTTTCCTTATTTGATCAGGGAAGATACAAGGAGTCTGCTATTTATAAAGAAAAGCAGATTCAGTTGAATGAGGAAATGTTCAGAAAAGAAGGTACCCGTAAAGTAGCTGAAATGGAGGCCCGGTACCGGGCTGCAGAAAAAGATAAGGTAATAGCCCTGACCCGGCTTAAGGTAGAGCAGCAGAAGAGAATGCTATATATTTTTATCGCTGCTTTGATCCTGATTATTTTGTCATTTGCTTTTTTATTTGTCCGGAGAAAACATAAAATGACGATCATGCGGATGAAAGCGAGCATGGAAGGAGAGGAAAAAGAAAGAAGTCGTCTGGCTAAAGAACTGCATGATGGAATAGTAAGCCAGCTGTCGGTTATCAAAACACATTTCAGCTCCTTCTCAGATGTGCAGAACCAGGAGTATAGCTCTATCATAGCACAGCTGGACCAAAGCATA
>JBEBVI010000467.1:0-3388 GCA_040392805.1 Taibaiella helva | reverse complement strand
CTGTTAAAAAACAAGACGCAAAAGGCCTTTTGCTCCGTGATTGCGAAGTCGTTTCTGATCTGGGGAATTCAGTCTTCTTTTTGCACTTTGCCTGTAAAAAGAGTGATAAGCGGTAAACTTTTATGTGCGAGAATACAAGTTCATGTTAAAGAAATGGGCTTTGGCAGAAGCCTTTATCAATCTGTCCGAAGATTTTCAGTACCTGTGGCATGCCAGGCCTCGGAGGGTAATGGTTTCAGTAACATGTTCTATGCCTGGCGGCTTATAACATCAGAGATAATAAACCTTCTTTCAAAGTCAGGAAGTAAAATAGTCAAAATAAATTCCTCACTTGTACTGAACTGCGTCGAAGTAAGTACCGTCATGCCGACCCCTTCGGCTGTGCTCAGGGTAGACTTTGTGGAGGCATCTCCCAAGCTTAGAAATGGGGAAGTTATTTTGACACCGTTACGAAGAGAAATTTTCCGGTTAGATTTTAAGGCCTCAATCTTGTCGAACTCACGTTATTATAATATTTATTTAGTAGTCCAAGATTAAGATAAAAAATAAATAATCCAAATATTGGACCATTCACTTTTTATAAATGGTCCAATATTTGACTTAACCATCGGATCAGTTTTTTATAATCTTGCTTGTGAAACGTTTTGCATGATCCTTACCGGCTACGTGAACTATATAGATACCCGGTGAAAGGTCGCTTGCCGGAACCATAGTAAGCGGATCAGTGATTTTTTGCTGCAACATAAGGCGTCCGCTCAGGTCTGCAATGACCAGGTTCATATCACTGGTAGCCGCCTCGTCAATATGCATATAAAAACCGTTCGTCATTGGATTAGGGAATATGGTCGCTTTTATATTGTTCCAGTTGTCTTTGATTCCTGTTGGGTCATACTCCTCATAAAAGTAATTACTTACCGTTTGAGCGGCTTTGTTATAGTCATAGGTTGTCCTGGTTTTTATATTATTATAAGAGGTGAAAGTGCTTGTCGTCATAGCCGACAGTTTGCCGTCTTTATATAATTTTACCGTATCCCACATTCCCGCTTCGTTAATGGTACAGATTGTTTTCTCTGCTTCTGTGTATTTATTGCGTACCGTATCCCAGTTAAGGGTAGTATAGGAAGTCATGATCTTGCCGGAATAATCAGCGGTTTCTATGCTGACCGGTTTGCCATCCAGGGATAGAAGTATCGAATCTGTCAGTCCTGCACTATTATAACGCCATTCATACACCCATTGCTCCGTAGTAGTGTCTTTTGTTGCCAGGTTGATATTCGTCACGTCTATTATTTCCTTTATAATGTTTTTACTTGTGGGTGATGCCCAGACCCGGGCAACGCTGTCAATGATGATATTCGTTATGGTAGTGTTTTGTCTTCTTTGAAAACCGGGCCGTCCGAGGCTGTCCAGGTTTAATTCGCTTGTCCATACATAATTGCTCTTCAGAGTGGGGTCATGGAGACTATAGTTTAAAATCATTGTATCTCTCAGGCCCCATCCGTCGGGATGAAGAGCGGTGCCCTGATAGAAGCTGTCAGAAGAATTAGTTGATCCGAAGGGATAATATTCCCGGATGTTGATATGCTCCTGGTAAGTATCGGCCGGATTCCAGGTAAACACCCGATGTCTATAGATGCGGTTGTTTTCATAATAGTCGGTGAAGGTGAGCGGATGATTGCTTGAACTGTTAAAGGTTCCACTGCCGCTTGGTTTCAGGGATCGGAATCCATCGTTCCAATTCCGAAAATAGGAGGTGTCAAAACTGGTATAAGAATAGTACAGGAATTCCCCATTATCACCGGTATTGGAGCCTCTGCCATTGCTATACAGCATAAAAATGCTGTCGCTGGTAGTACCGTTCTGAAGATAGGTCAGTAACACACATCGTTCTTTTACGGCCGATGGGCGTTGTCCGATAGTATGGTTGCCCGGCCAGACTCCTGGCCCTAAACTTCCTGCAGGTTGCTTGTTTATACTGCGAAGCAATGGATGCAATTCCTTGGCTATGGGCGGCCGGACTGGTGTTTGAGCATATACGACGGCAGAGATCGTTAACGCTATGGCGCTGAGGAGGGTTTGTTTTTTCATAATAGTTGATTTTGCTTGCCTACTCTATCAAAATTGCAGTTTTCGGCTACCCTGTGGTTGAAAAGCTTTATAAACAGAAGTATGTTTCAGATATGTGACTTACCGATATGATGGGAGGCATTGATAAAGAGATGCTTATATTTATTTCTGGTCAGGCAAAGATGTACAGTGTAATAAGAATGTGCAAATTTTGGGCGTAACAAAAACGTAACAACTATAGTGTTGCTTCAATTAATTCATTATCAACTTTATATGCGTATTTTTAAAAATTAAACTGAATGGCCCAAGCTATGGAATATGCTGGGATATCCCTGTTGTAATTTCTTTGTGGAAGCAATTGAGGGGTGAATATAGCGGGTTAATTCCGGATTATTTCCTGCAACGGGGTAGCGGAGCGCAACAACGCGAAGGTCTGATAGAAACCTATATAGCGTAAAAAAAATAAATTGTTGCTACAATGTTTGGATCCCTTCAGGAAAACAAAGGAGTGTGTCACAGCGGAAAAATAAAAAGGAGGTGTCAGCATTGAGTCAATAATGTTAAGGTTGGAATCAATTTATACCCATTTTACTCAATAAGGAATGAGGAGTATCATCCAACCTCCCGTTCAGCTTGTTGCGGGTACGGTTCCAGGTGACACGAACGGTAGCGGGGGTTACGCCAAGTGTATTGGCCATCTCTTTATGTTCCAGCCCTATTTTGCTCAGCATTAAATAACGAAGCTCGGAAGCGGTAATAGAAGGATGCCTCGCTTTGATAATAGTAATGAAGTCAGGATATAGTTTATTAAAAGAATTAAGAAAATCCAGCCAGTCCTCGTTGGTCAGTATGCTCTTTTCTCTCAGATCTGAAAGTGAATCGGTCAGCTGTTGCATGACCGGGTAGGGTGCATGCTTTAGTTTATCTAATTCGCCCGATATGGTTTCTATAATGGTATTTTTATCATTTATATTTTTCAAAAACTGCTGTATGTCGTTTTGTGCTTGTACTAACTCTTTTTCTGCCTTTTCTTTTTCCAGACTGATCACCTGCTGCCGGGCCAGTAAGATCTGCTGCTCTTTGATCTTTTTCAACCTTGTAATGTAATACAACGAAAACCCGATGATCGCCAGCCCTAACCCGATGATGACAAATAGCCATAAGCGCATACGGGCTTTCTCATGGTCAGCCTTTGTAAGGGCTGTCTTTTTTTCAAAAAAATGCTGTGCCTCCTTCCTGGCAATTTCTGCTTTCACGTCTTGGCCGGCCATGTTATTCATCATTGTGACGGCATTCTTATAATTTTCGTATGCCGACTTAT
>JBEBVI010000466.1:0-3389 GCA_040392805.1 Taibaiella helva | reverse complement strand
CTTATCTCTCTTGGCCAGGTCTATCGAGTCTCTTTCTATGCGCTCCTCTTCCGCACCCTCGTATTCCGGCAATTCAAACGCCGTAGCATACCCCTGCTGCTTACCTATGTACTCTACGATCCGTTCTACTTCAGGGGTATCTACAAAAGCACATTGCAGGCGCAGTAATTCGCTTCCATGAGAAACCAACATATCCCCCCGCCCGATCAGCTGATCGGCGCCGCTGGCATCCAATATAGTACGGCTATCTACTTTGGCGGAAACCTTAAAAGCAATACGGGCAGGGAAGTTGGCCTTGATGATACCCGTGATCACATTCACCGATGGCCTTTGGGTGGCAATTATGATATGTATGCCAACAGCACGTGCCAGCTGTGCCAGGCGGGCAATCGGCATTTCCACCTCCTTACCCGCAGTCATGATCAAATCGGCAAATTCATCGATCACCAGCACAATGAAGGGAAGGTATTTATGCCCGTTATTAGGATTGAGGCGACGTTTAATAAATTTTTCGTTATACTCCTTGATATTACGTGCACCGGCATCTTTCAACAGCTCGTAGCGGTTATCCATTTCAATGCAAAGCGCATTCACCGTATTGACTACTTTCTTCGTATCCGTTATAATAGGCTCTTCTTCATTCGGCAACATAGCCAGGTAATGCTTTTCTATAAGCCGGTAGACAGACAGCTCTACCTTTTTAGGATCAACCATCACGAACTTAAGCTGGGACGGGTGTTTCTTATATAAAAGCGATATAAGGATGGCATTAATACCCACAGACTTACCCTGTCCTGTAGCACCGGCCATCAGTAAGTGAGGCATAGTGGCCAGATCCACGATGTAGTTCTCATTGTCAATTTTTTTACCCAGCGCTATAGGAAGGCTCATTTTATTATTGACAAATTTATCACTGGCCAGGAGCGTGCGCATAGCCACAATCTGCTTATTAGTGTTCGGCACTTCAATACCTATGGTTCCTTTTCCAGGAATGGGTGCTATAATACGAATACCCAATGCCGCAAGATTCAGAGCTATATCATCTTCCAGGTTACGGATCTTCGATATACGCACCCCTTCGGCGGGCACAATCTCGTATAGGGTAACTGTGGGTCCCACGGTGGCAGAAATACGCTGTATCTCTATGCCAAAGCTGCGTAGCGTACTGATGATCTGGTTTTTATTTTTTTCCAGCTCTTCCCGGTCCAGAGAAATAGCGCCCTGCTCTATATCCTCGAGCAGGTCGAGCGTAGGGAATTTATAATGGGGTAAATCCAGGGAAGGATCATACGGCTCTCCGCTGGCTACGGTAATATGCGCACCATGTGCGGGCAAAACCGTCTTCTCTTCAATAGAAGTTACCTTAAAATCAAACAGTTCCGTGTCTCCAGATTCTTCTTCCGGCTGCTCCTCCATTTCATCAGGAAAAGCAGTGTCTTCTGTTGGAGCAGTAACCGGAAATGATTCCTCTTCCTGTGGAAGCTCTAAATGAATGCCTTCTTTTACAGTAACTTTATGCTCGGCAGCCGGTTCTTCAAAGTTCTTTTCTATCACTTCCATTTGTATCTCTTCCGGGCGCAACAGCGGTTCATCTTCTTCTGTTTCCTGATATTCCGGTACTTCTTTCAATTTGTTACCACCATGCCGCACCACATGGGGAATAAATTCTTCATCATCTCCTTCCCCGTTTGTACCATTTTCTGCAAAGGCATCGGGCTGAGCGGCAGCAGTATACTTTTCCTCTGTTTCCCTGCCTTCTTCTACAGGTTTACCAGACGGAATAAATTGCCTGGCCCGTTGCAATAAAGGCCTTATATCCCATTGAAACACAATAAAGGCAAAAATGCAAAAAATCGTTATTAACAGAAAAAGTGTACCGGCCTTTCCGACAATACCGTTTGACCATTCCACTAAACCATTGCCCAAAGCGCCGCCCAGCGGAAAAGATGCAGAAGCAAACAGAAAGGACAGCAGGGGACAAACAAATAAAAATCCCAAAGCCATCCAACGGAGCCATTTCCGGGTCTTCACGATCCTTTTACCATATACTAAGTTGACGCCACAGGCGCCCAACCAGATCGTAAAAATCAGGGAAGCAATGCCCACACCACGGTACACCAGTATGTGCGTCATAGCAGCACCTAAACGGCCGCCCCAGTTCTCCACCTGGGTGTTATCATGCAAAATAAACGAAATGATCCCCTGTGATGAGATCAGGAAATTCTGATCTTTTGTCCAGGTAAAGCAATAACTGATAATAGCAAGGGTAAAAAAGCTTCCGCAAAGCAGGAACAAAAAACCTGCTGCCAGCCGTACATTTCTCTTTTTTGCCGCATTGTCCGCTTCATTCTGATTCTTCACAGCTGCCTGCTTAGGGGCTTTTGATGTTTTCTTTGATTTTTGGGATGCCATTTGTAATTATTCCGCTAAAAAACACAATTTATCCAACAAAAATAATCTTTAATTCTTTTGTCTTATAGATTGATTTAATTCATCTATAAAGCAGCATAAGCACTGCAAAAATCACTGTACCTTTGCAGCCGTTATTATGGGATGCCGTTTTATTATAATAATTAATTACTATAACGGCTCCAATATTATTAACTTTTAGATGTTGGTGATAACACCAGAACCATAAGCTTAGTAACTGTGTCAAAATAACTTCCCCTTTTCAAAGCCTGGGAGATGCCTCCACGCAGCCTGCCCGGAGCATAGCCGAAGGGGCAGCATGACGGTACTTGGGATAATTATTTTGATTATTATACTTAAGGAAAATGTACTATAAAAACACCCTGAATGTACTCTAATTTGAATAGCCACCGGTATGCCCGGTGGACAAATGGAACAGTTTTGCTATTGAACCCTTTCAGGGTTCAACCCAAAAAACCAACATTTTTACCGTGAGTTTCACTCACGGCTATTCAAATTCAAGTCCTCCGGGCTTAAGTAGACGATTATGGTGATAACAACAGCGGTTGCTGTTTATCTGATTTATATTAAACAAGCTAAGCATTGCAGAACAAAGGCGGATTAGGTACCCTCAAGAGAGTTTTTGTTTTTACTCGTCCCTACAAGAGTAAATTAATAGCCAGTATAGTACTGGCTATCTTATTGGCAGTCATTACCCCGGCACGACCTTACCTGATCCAGTATTCTGTGGATAAATATATCATTAACGGGCTTTTAGACGCGCTCATTCTCATCTCTGTGATACAGGTCGGTATTATACTGGTAGAAACGGTAATGCGCTTTTTCTTTATGTATATCACTAACTGGCTGGGGCAGACTGTTGTGAATGACGTACGTAAAAGTGTGTTCAGCAAAATAATACATCAGAATCTCGCTTATTTTGATCAAACGCCTATTGGTACGCTCACTACACGGACTAT
>JBEBVI010000465.1:0-3390 GCA_040392805.1 Taibaiella helva | reverse complement strand
TATATTTGCGGATTAATATTACCAATTATATGTCTGTATCCCGAAATAAGCGCAGCGGTAATAGCATGAACAAGGCGCGTGCCATGATGGGTATGACCATGGGCTGTATTTACATTATCGTGGCCGCTGTGCTGATCTATCTGCATCTAGAGGACCGCATCCGTTTGGGTGATGATGTACTGACTTATACCATCACCACTTTAATGGCTGCCTATGGTATTTTTCGCATCTACAGGGGGTGGAAGATGTACCAGGAATAAAACAGTATTTACTTATGGCCATTCATTATTACGAACAGGAGGTTCGCGCTGATCTGCGACAAAAAAGAAATCTGACGGCCTTCCTGAAGCAATTGATCAAGAAGAAGTTAGGTATCACCAATATCACCATTGCTTTTGTTTTTTGCAATGATGAGGCCTTATTGGAGAAGAATATTCAGTTTTTGCAACATAATACTTTGACGGATATTATCACCTTTGATCTTTCGGAAAAGAAAACAGCTTTAGTAGCAGAAATTTATATCAGTGTGGACCGGCTGCGGGAAAATGCGCAGCGTTTTGGCGTGCATTATCAAACGGAATTGCATCGCGTTATTTTCCATGGCGTACTACACCTCTGTGGCTATAAGGATAAAAGTAAAGCCGATAAGGCTTTGATGACAGAAATGGAAAATCATTGTATTCAACAATATTTTGCGTATAAATGAAATTAGAATTATGCTACGAGGATGCAGACATCGTTGCTTACAGCAAGCCATCAGGTTTACTCAGTATTCCGGACCGGTATAATAAGGATATCCCCTGTTTGTATCACTTGGCGGCAGCACAGCACGAACAGTTGTTTGTAGTGCACCGTTTGGATAAAGACACCAGCGGGCTGATCTGTTTTGCAAAGACAGCGGCCAGCCATAAGTATATGTCCGGTTTGTTCGAGGGCAGGGTAATGGAAAAGTATTACCTGGCATTGGTACACGGGAGGCCGCAACATGATGCCGCAACTATTGATGCCGCCATTGCGGAGCACCCGGTACATAAAGGTCGTATGAGCGTTCAGAAAAGAGGTCGTGCATCACGCACCGATTACGAGGTGCTGGATAGATGGAATGCTTTTTCGCTACTCCGGTTACGCTTGTATAGCGGACGTACTCATCAGATAAGGGTGCACCTGCAGCACCTGGGGCATCCAGTAGTTTGCGATTCCTTTTATGGACAGGATAGTCCCATATTACTCTCGACCATCAAGAAGAAATTTAAACTTTCGGAACAGGAATTAGAAGAAAAGCCCTTGTTACAAAGACTGGGTCTGCATGCCTCCGAGCTTATTTTTAATAACGAACAGGGAAAACGCATCGAACTTAGCGCACCATTGCCTAAAGATATGGCAGTGACGATAAAGCAGATAGCAAAGTGGGGTTCCTCTTAGAAGGTATCCTTTTCTTTAAGTTCAGCGAGTAACTGCTCTAGGCGTGTCTTTACCGTGTCATAACCCGCATAGCCCTTGGCCACCAGGTGAAAGCGGTTTTCGTTTTCCTGTAATAACAATACCGGAAAGCTGGTAACACCCAAGCGTTTTACCAAAGAGAAATCATGATACGCTTTCTCTTTAAAATCAGTACTATGTAGGGCTTTGTAAAATACTTCCGGGCTTATGTTATAAGCCGGTAATAAATGACGGTAAGCTTCGTCATCGGTAAGATCCCGTCCCTCGAAGAATAAAGCGGATTGCAATGCCGCAGCAAAACTGACGGACAAATCCGGACTATATTGCCTGATAATGGATAACGCTATTGCCGGTTTTTCTGAATGGGGGAACCAATCGCTTTTCTCAGGGTGCCGGGTATGCCATAAGTAGTCATCACCAAAGCGGACACCGGTATGTGCTGCTACGGTTTCAGCTACTTCTTTAAGGTAATCCGCGATAACAGTAACGGGAGCTGGCGCGCCGGGCAATATCATGCCGCCGCTTACCACTTCGGTATAACAGGTAGAGGCGAAATCTTGCGAAATTTTTTGTACAACGGGACTAAAGGCATAACACCAGCCGCAATAAGCATCATAGCAATAGATCAGGTTCATAGGATGCTGCATTTTTTATAGCAGACAAAGTTACTATACTTATACACCTAATAACCGCTGGTATCGATCATCTTCAAAATTTATACTTAAATAAAAAAATAATTTTTCATTTTTTCGAAAACTGTCGTAAAATTGCAGTACCAAATCACTGTATTGGTCCAACAAAAGTGATTTAACCCACATTTCCACTTATCCAATCTCTTCGACAAGGAACGGCTAAGTCCAACAATTTTTCCTTTATTTATTTGATAACACATATCATTTTCAAGACTTCGGGTAATCCTTATCCTGTTGTTTTTAATTAACTTCCCCAATTGAATGGCTTACGATATTGAGCAATTGAATGAGATGCTCGTTCCTGAATTAAAAGATATTGCTGATACCCTGGGTGTCAGTTCCGCTAAAGAAATGACCAAGTCAGACCTGGTTACTAAGATCATTGAACAACAAGGGCTCCAAACAGAAGAACCACCGAAGAAGAAACGTGGGAGAAAGCCTAAGGTAGTGGCGGAAGCAGAGACACCTGCGGAAGAAAAGCCCGAAATACCTGCTGAGCAGGCAGAGGAACCAAAGGCACCCCAGGAAGAACGGGTGCGGCAGAAAAAGTCACCTGCAAAGACGCCCAAATCTAAAGTAGCTCAAAGCGAGTCGGCCGTGCAGGAACTCACTTTCGAAGAGCCGGCAGCTCCGGTTACTAAGCCAAAGCCGCAAGCTGCTGCAACGCCGGAGCAACCGGAAACAGCAGTAGGCCCCAAAGAGGAGGAAGCCGTGGCAACCCCCACTCCACCGCAACAACGGGAGCAAGCGCCTAACAGACCGCAGCAGCATCAAAACCAAAACAGGACGGCAGCGCATCATCAGCACCCTAATCAAAACAGAAATCAGCAACAGGAATCCAATTTCAATATTGAATTTGATGGGATTATCCCTGGTGAAGGTGTGTTGGAAATGATGCCGGATGGCTATGGTTTCCTGCGTAGCAGCGACTATAATTATTTAAGCTCACCAGATGATATTTATGTTTCTCCTTCTCAGATAAAATTATTTGGTCTTAAAACCGGCGATACGGTTACTGGTAGCGTGCGTCCACCTAAAGAGGGCGAAAAGTATTTTGCTTTGCTTAAAGTAGCGCATATTAATGGCCGCTTGCCGGAAGAGATCCGGGATCGTGTTCCTTTCGATTACCTGACTCCTTTATTTCCCAACGAAAAGCTCAACCTGTTTACGACTGCAACCAATTTAGGCACCCGGATCATCGATCTGTTTACCCCCATTGGTAAAGGCCAACGTGGCCTTATTGTGGCGCAGCCCAAGA
>JBEBVI010000464.1:0-3390 GCA_040392805.1 Taibaiella helva | reverse complement strand
ACGAAATAACTTCCCGAATTGACGTCATACCTCCCGAGTAAAGAAGCGCTTCTCCCACAGTAAATTAGGAGATATCTCCACTCCGCTAACGCTCCGGTCGACATGACGCGAAGGAATGTATTCTGAATTCAGATTTTTAAATCGGGAAGTTATTTTGGCACGATGCATTGCTTTTTACACGACGGAGCAAAAGAATACGAAAGTGTACAACACTTTCCCCTTTGTATCAGAGCTGTTCAATTATAGAAACAATGTGGATAACTAATTCATCTTTAGGCGAACGAAGCTTGATTTTACTCAAAAGGGCACAGCTTTTCGCCCGATTCATGTTTTTCTACAAGAAATTCAATAAATTTTGAATTTAAACTTCTCAGAAATTAGCATTGAACAACCCTGCCCTTTGTATTCATAACACACTTTGTGTGAAATATACAATGAATATTTCTATGCAGCGGGGGAGCACAAGTCATAGAAAAAGCTATTATATCCCTGTGTAGTAACTTATTCCTACAAACGATAGGAAAAAGTATACCGGGTCATTTTAAGAAAGAAGAAACCTTCCAAAATATAGACAAGCGCCCCTAACCCAACCATAATACACACAATAGAAAAATCCCCGGCAACAGGTAGATGCTCGCCGGGGATACTCAAAGTTATTTCCAGGTAATCTGATGATCAGAAAAGTATTCAATGAATATTCGTTAAATAATGAAATAGCAATTAAAACTTAGGACAGGCAAAATTATAAGTCCGGCGTGTCACTTTATTGATAACGCCATTATAAATTACAGATACCTCATACGCACCCTGACCACCGGTCATATTCTGTGCACGCGACATTGTTACATCATAGCTTACACCGATCTTCATCCTGGACCACTCAAAACCTACATAAGGGGCAAGGGCGTCACCATACCGATACCATCCTCCCAGATAAAATATAGTGCTGCGAACGTATTCATCGTGACCAGGATTCATAACAAACCCTACTGCACCTCCCAGTAACAACTCGGAAGCCGGTCCTTGTTTCTGGTACATGGTACTCAAATACATCACCGTATTCTCGTTCATTTCAAATGATCCGCCGAGATGCAATGAATATCTCATATTAATTTTCTGAGCTGTTCCGGCACCTGATAAAAAACGCTCTTCAGGACGTGTAAGATGGTAAAAAGCTGCTCCGGCATACAAAGTTGCTTTCTCTGCCACCCGGCCTGAATACATTAATCCTGCATTGAAATCAGGATAAGTAAGATCGGTATTAGACAATGACTCCTGCGTTTGTTTGGGTTGGCTCGGATTAGCCGGGTCGAACATATCACCGAATACTAACTTATCAAAATTGATGCTTTTTTGCACCAGATAACCCTGAATACCCAAAGAAACAGTATGTTGCTTATCCATACCAAATGCTTTGTGGTATGCCAGGGACAACCCTACGGTTGTGTTCTGTAAACCACCTGAACCGGATTTATCATACAATCCAAGCAGCCCTACGCCCAAAGCATCGCCCTCTGGCAGCTTACCTCTCAGCAAGGGCAAATCAAATGCAATAGTACCGCTCACATAAGGATTATTGGAAACCGTGTACCATTGGGTACGAAAATTTGCAGACGCCCTCCAGTCGTTTTGGGTAAGCCCTGTCTGCGCCGGGTTAAGCGTTAGAGGAGAAGTGAAATACTGAGTAAAGTGGACATCCTGCGCCCATCCCCCCATTGACATACCCAATATAATTCCTGAACTGAGTAATATTTTCTTCATGTTATTATTTTTCAAATGACCATATTAAAAATAGTTGAGCACAAAATAATACAAACCTGGATATAATACAATCTTTACCCGATTAATTTTATCCGACTTTATAATCTTTTGCTTTCCTCAACAAATATAAGTTAAATATCCTTAAAAAGAATGTACCCTATCCGGCATTAACATAAATTATTCCTGCTCTTTATCTCCATAAAGTAAATCACCGGCATCTCCAAGGCCCGGCACTATAAATCCCCTGCCCGTCAGCTCATCATCAATATCACCTGTCCAGATAGTAACCTCCGGGAAACGCCTCAGCACGTACTCTACCCCTATTGTGCAGGCCAGCATCGAAACAATGTGTATCTGGGCCGGTTTCCCGTATTGCAGCAGGCTTTCCAAAGCAAGCACGACAGAAGCGCCCGTGGCCAGCATGGGGTCAGCCAGAATAAATATACGGCCGGATAACGATGGGCAGGTGGTATAATCCAACTTTATATCGAATGTTCCGTCTCCACGGTATTTGCGGTATGCTGCAGCAAAAGCACAATCTGCATGATCAAAGTAATTTAACAGCCCTTGCTGCAACTGAATACCGGCACGCAAAATAGTACCGATAACAGGTTGTGCCGACAACACCTGGCAAACTGATTCCCCTAATGAAGTAGGCACCGTTTTGGAGTGATAAGGTAATTGTTTACTGATTTCATAAGCTGCAATCTCCCCGAATCGTTCTGTATTCCTGCGGAAACGCATACGGTCTGCCTGTACACCCACATCACGTATTTCACTTAACCAGTGAGAGAGCAGGGAGTTCTGAACACTTAAATTGTAAACCATAATAAAATATAAAAATCCTTCCAAAGATAAATGATAGTCATTTAAAATACTTATTTCTTCGTTAAACTTTTCTTGCCCGGAATGATTCCAATCCGCGCATTTCGATATTTAAATAAAATAGTTGCAGTTTTATACTTACTTTTATAATATCATGAAGTTGTTTCTTCACATTGTCCGGGCTTCGGTGCTTACTCTTGCCTGTATAGTGCTTCATTTCAAAGTGGAGTCTCAGGCTCCGGGAGTAAATGATACGATTCTGTTAGGCGGCATAAGAGTCGGTGACGAAGTGTATCCTATGGCGTTTATTGATGAAGTCGAAATTTCCAGCACATATCTGGATCCCAAAAGAAAAGCAGAACTGAGCAGATTACGGTACAACGTTTTTAAAGTTTATCCTTATGCTGTTACCGCCGCCGCACTGCTCGATAAAGTAGATCAGGAAACAGCCGCCAAGACCAGTAAAAGGGACAGGAAAGCATACCTTAAAAGTCTTGAGAAAGAAATGAATGCAAGATTTAAAGATGAATTAAAAAACCTGTCTATAACCCAGGGCCAGATACTGGTTAAGCTGATCAACAGGCAGACAGGCCGGGACTGTTATAGCGTTATCAAGGATATTAAAGGCGGACTGAATGCCCGCATATATCAGACAACCGCTTTTTTCTTCGAGAACAACCTGAAGAAAAGGTATGATCCGTTTGGCGAGGATAAAGATATTGAAATAATCGTACAGGAAATTGAAAGCAGGAACTATTATCAGCATACCTACAAGAAGCTGCCTGTCTCTCAAGCAAAATAGTC
>JBEBVI010000463.1:0-3399 GCA_040392805.1 Taibaiella helva | reverse complement strand
AACTTGTCATCTCCTTATGATCCAGGCCCGCCCGGTTACTTACTCGACATGACGGCGATGAAACGAGAACCTGGGAAATGGGAAGTTATTTCGACACAGTTACTTATTCCGGCACAATTGCTTATTTACCATAAACCCTATAAATATTGTACAGAAAAAAGCTCTTTTAATCAAGTGACAGTGTTCCTACTTTCTTTATAAAATCACATTCTTTATCCTGAATGAACAAAATATGCGTTTATTAAAATATCTACCAGGTAGCGTTCTTTTATTTTGCGTATGTATCGGTTCCGGCTGTAAAGATAAAAACGGCCCACCCGGTGCCGGACAATACGCCTATGCGGACAAACAGATGATACAAAAGCTTACGCAATCTGCAGATAGTACAGCAGGATACCAGCCCGATAACGCCCAAAGCCTATATCAGGAAGCATTAACGTACAGTAAAAAGCATAATGATGTTAAGAGCATGAGTCGTATCCTGATACGAATGGGTAATGTTTATACTATTAAAGGCATGTACGACAGCGCGTTGCTTTGCTATACACAATGCCGGGAGCTGACTGCAGGCCAAAGCAGTGCTGACAGTATATCAATGATACAACAGTTGAACAATAACCTGGCTTCCATACACCTAAGGCTCAATAATTATGAAGAAGCATTAAGATTACTTATGCCCATAGCGAAATGGGCAGAGGGGAGCAACAGCTATGATTTACTGCCGAATATCTATGCTAATATTGGGGTAGCGCTGATGAATAGCGATGAAGATGGCAAAGCGCTGCTTTATTTTGATAAAGGAATTAAGGCGGCACAAAAAACGACGCAAGCTCAGAAGCTTTTAATCCCGATTTATGTCAACCAGTGCCAGACATTACTGAATATGGGCAATATTAAGCAAGGCAAAGAAATATGCGAGAAAACATTGATTTTACTGAAACAAAATCCTAACCCGGAAATTGAAGTACAGGCCAAATATTTGCTGGGCACTATTTATGAGCAGGAGGCAGACAATACTAAGGCCATCGAGACCTATGAGGCCCTGATGAATATGAAAAACGATCTGCCCGGCAGGCTGGCTCCGATAGCAAGATTGGGTTCACTTTACAGGAGCAATAATGATTTTAAAAAGGCAGAAGCCTGCTTTAACGAGGTGTTGTCCATAGCCACGCAAACCAACAGCCCGTTTAACCAGTCCGGCGCCTATTATGACCTTAGCAAAGTCTATGAGCAGGCCGGAAATCCTGCTAAAGCATTAGCCTGTATGAAACAATACTTAGTGCTGAAAGACAGCGTACAAAGTCTTGAAAAAATGAAAGCCGTCAGCCTTATGGAAGTACGCTTCCGCACCGCCGAAAAGGATAAAGAGCTGGCCGAGAATAAGCTGACGATAGCAAACCAGGAGGCTAAGCTGGTCCGGAGAAATACCGTGGTAGCCGGCACCTGTATCGGCGCCCTGCTGCTGCTTGGCGGCGGCGCCTACTCCTACCGCAACAGGCAGCGCCATGAACGCCAGAAATATGAAATAGCCGTCTACCAGGCGCTCGCAAAGGGAGAAGAAAAGGAACGTAACCGCATAGCCCGCGACCTTCATGACGGCATCGGGGGGCTGCTCACTACGCTTAAAATGCAGCATAAAATGATGGGTAAATTCGCTCCCGGAATCATGCAGAATGAAATTTACGGCGAAACGGAGCACTTGCTGGATACCACTATACAGGAAGTCCGAAAAACTGCTCATAACTTAATGCCGGAGCTTCTTTTAAGACATGGTTTAGTGGAAGCCGTCAGCCTTTTCTGCAAGAGTATGCAGGAGGATAACAGTCTGGAGATCGATTTTCAATATTATGGTCTTATCCAGGATTTGGAGGAAAGCTTTCAGCTTGCCGTATATCGTATTATCCAGGAGCTGGTTCATAATATAGTAAAACATGCACGCGCTACAGAGGCCCTGGTGCAATTAAGCCGCCATAATGAAGCATTGGACGTTACCGTTGAAGATAACGGAACGGGTATGCATCTTCAGCAGCAGGAACCCGGTGCAGGTATGGGGTTAAAGAATGTGGAAAGCCGCGTAAAAGAGCTTAACGGGAAGATGCATATTAAATCCGCTTCAGGAGAAGGCACAGGTGTCTATATCGAATTTAACCTTTCCCGCCGGTCAAAATATTAAGGAATCATGGATTATATACATATTACTATTGCTGACGACCACCCGATTGTTCTTAACGGGCTGGAAAAAATGCTGGGCACTTATCCCTACATTAAAGTAATTGATTGCTGTCCTGATGTGCAAACCTTACTGGAAAGCCTTCAAAAACAGAAGCCGGATGTTTTACTGCTGGACGTACAGATGAAGGGGATGCAGGGAGATGAAGCGGCTAAGATCATATCGCAGCAATACCCGGATATCGCTATCCTTGCCCTGACGAACCTGGATCATGCATTTCATGTACGTAATATGTTTATGAACGGTGCAAAAGGTTATTTGCTCAAAGATGCCGACCCGGATACATTAGTAGAAGCTATCGGAACCGTGTATAACGGAGCGCAATTCCTGGATAAGGCATTTAAAGGCGGTAACCTGAAAGACCTGATGAGCTCCTCCTCACATGCAGAGACCATGCCTAAGCTTACCCGCAGGGAAAAGGAAGTGCTGGAACTGATAGCCGAGGAATTATCCAGCGCCCAGATCGCCAAAAAACTGTTTGTCACCCTGAGCGCTGTAGAGAATTACCGGTATAATTTACTGCTCAAGCTCAATGTAAAGAATGTAGTGGGACTGATAAAAAAAGCTATTCAGATGGGATTGATTAAGTCTTAATTAAGAATTAAAAATTAAGAATTACCATAACGTTGTGTCGTTGCGACTTCTTTGCGCCCGTTGCGAGAAACCAAATCACACCAATTGCGGAATCAAAAAAATCATAGTTCAGACCATGAATAATTAAAAATTGCAGAGCTTGATCCGTAATCTTTAACGCCCTGCGGATGTGCTTATTGGGTATAAGGCTCTTTCTCTTTTTTGCTTACTTTCTTACGAAGTGTTTTTCTCTCGCGGTTTTTTTAAAAACCCACTGAATATTATGTTGCCATAACATCCTGTTGCTTACAATATATCTACTACCTACTATGTCCTGCTATAACTCATGGAAAATAAAAATTCAAAAAAAATTTGGCAATATAAAAACTATAATTACTTTTGCCTCCATAATGAAAAACAACAACGCACTGATTATTATGCTCTCTGTCATTATTGTGGTAGTCTTGCCACAAGCGGGGGGAAATTGGTGCTTATAGTAATATATTAAAAACGAAAGCAGCAAGGCCGTCCCCAAAAAGGATGGCCTCTTTTTTTTAAAGCATTATCAAAACGGTATGAAAAAACTGGCACAGCAA
>JBEBVI010000462.1:0-3406 GCA_040392805.1 Taibaiella helva | reverse complement strand
ATTGCCTCTCCTAAACACTACTATAATTTTAATTCATAGGAGGCTGTCTAAAAAGGTCGTCATTTCGAGTTAACAATAAGGTTTACCTTCATCATTGGGGGCTGACAAGAAAGAACAAGTTCCGGGCTCCACTTAATCCCCTCGTCTTTGCGAGGCACGAAGCAACCTCTAAGCGCTCGGGACTGCTTCGTGCCTCGCAGGTGACGGCGAGTGATAGCAAATGAATAGGTTGATAATAAACAGTTTATAATATCTGTCATTGGCAGCGAACCCCGAGCTTGCCGAGGGGGAAGTCGAGAACTTTTCTCACCTAAGGTAAATCTCACAAGGCTAATCAAATGATTAGGAGATTTTGCTCCGCAAGAGAATAGTTCCTCCATTCCGCTCCGCTCCAGTCGGAATGACGACAATGGGCTTTTTAGACAGCCTCATCTTACCTGTAAAATTGTTATTTGAGTGCTCCGGCCTTTATTTCTTCTACGATATCCGGGTCGAGCAAAGAACTGGTATCCCCGATATTGTTGGTTTCTCCTTCTGCAATTTTCCTTAATATCCTCCGCATAATTTTACCACTCCTTGTTTTGGGCAGCCCGCTTACAAACTGGATCTGGTCCGGCTTGGCAATCGGGCCGATCAGGCGGCTGACGGTTTGCAGGATATCCTGGCGGGTGAGATGCTCATCCTCGTGCAAGCCACTAAATATTACATAAGCATATATACCCTGCCCTTTTATATCGTGAGGATAACCCACCACGGCACTTTCTACTACACCGGCATGCATATTGATCGCATTTTCCACTTCGGCCGTGCCTATCCGGTGACCACTTACATTTAGCACATCATCCACCCGCCCGGTAATACGATACATACCCTCTTTGTCCCTCAGGCATCCATCTCCCGTAAAATACAAATCCGGGTAGGTGCTGAAATAAGCCTGACGGCATCGTTCGTGGTCACCATACGTTGTACGGATCATGCCCGGCCAGGGAAACCGGATACAGAGATTGCCACTCACCTCATTCCCTTCCACCTCTTTGCCCTCTTCATCCACTAATACAGGTTGTATGCCGGGCAAAGGATAAGTGGCGTAGGTGGGTTTGGCCGGCGTCACACCTGCCAGGTTGCTGATCATGATACCGCCGGTTTCCGTCTGCCACCAGGTATCCACTATGGGGCACCGTTTTTTGCCGATATGATCATTGTACCATTGCCAGGCTTCTTCATTGATCGGCTCCCCCACTGTTCCCAGCACTTTAAGCGAATCCAGCCGTTTATTTCTTACATAGTCCGTGCCAAAGCCCATCAGGCTACGGATAGCTGTGGGCGCCGTATAGAGGATATCTACCCGGTGCTTATCTACTATATCCCACATTCTTCCGGCATCCGGCCAGGTCGGTATACCTTCAAACATTAACGATGTTGCCCCGGCACTTAAGGGCCCGTATATAATATAGCTATGACCCGTTATCCACCCGATATCGGCCGTGCAGAAATGAATCTGGCCTTTCTGATATTGAAACACATTGACAAAGCTGTAATTCGCCCATACCATATAGCCGGCTGTCGTATGTACCACGCCTTTGGGTTTTCCCGTTGAGCCGGAAGTATAAAGGATAAACAACATATCTTCAGCATCCATTGTTTCTGACTCAAAATAAGGATTACCTTGTGTTTCTACCTTTTTAATTTCATCCTCCCACCATACATCACGTCCTTTTATCATACTCACCGGGGTACGGGTATGCGTGCACACAATTACTTTTTCAACAGAAGGACAAACAACCAGAGCATCATCTATAACGCTTTTAAGGGGAACAGATTTATTGCCCCGGTTAGCGCCATCACAGGTAATAATTAATTTTGCTTTTGCATCCTGTATCCTGTCCGCAATGCTCTGCGCACTAAACCCTCCGAATATCACAGAGTGTATAGCGCCAATTCGGGCACAGGCCAATACGGCAATAGCCAATTCGGGGATCATACCCATATAAATGCAAACCCGGTCGCCTTTCTGTACACCATTATTTTTAAGGATATGGGCAAACTGCATTACTTTGAAATGAAGCTCCTTATAAGTAAGCACCCGGTGATGCACCTCCGGATCGTTCGGTTCCCATATAATTGCCGGCTGATCTCCTAAAGTAGCCAAATGCCTGTCCAGGCAATTTTCGGTAATATTCAACTTAGCTCCCGGAAACCACTTTATATCAGGATCGCGGAAATTCCATTCCAATACTTTATCCCATTTTTTCTTCCAGGCAAAATGCTCGGCAACAGAGGCCCAAAAAGCTTCGGGATGTTGTACGCTATGTTCATAAGCCATCTTATACTGATCAAAGGAGCGAACCTGATACGGATATAACATAATAATTTTCCTTTTTTATACAACTAAATTATCTGTCCGGCTACAATAATCCTAATAATTTTTTCTTATCGGGAGTAAGGGTATTAATTTTTGGTCGTTCAAGCTATACAAGTCGCCCGGAACTTCTCTTCTTTGTACTGCACACAGCATTCACCCTTATGAGAAAATAAACCTTTCATAGCATAAAAAATAGGCAATCATTATTTTTCATTGCTTGTTTCCACCTGCACCGGAGTGCCGGCCCCGCCCAATCGGGAAGGATCAAGGGGAAACCCTAAAACAATGCGGCACAAAACCGGGAGGCTGGATGTATACCTACAGAAGTCCACCTCTGCCACACAAAAAATTATATATGAATGTCTTATCCGGCAGCTTTAACATATTTTAAAGCAACCAAAAGCATCATACAATTGTATACACTGTAATTAATACGGATTAATATGAATTACAGAAAAATGATTGCCCGGAAATTGCACGGGGAAGAAGAAAATCATATGGGATCTATTGCGTTGGCATTACTGGCCGGTGCAACTATAGGAGCTGCCATTACCTTATTATTAGCCCCGAAAAGCGGTGCGGAAACCCGTACCCTGATCTGCGACAGGACAAAGGCATTGGCCGATGGTGTCAAAAGTAAGCTCGGCATGGCCTGCGATAAAGCCGAAGAAGAACTTAGCGAAGTGGCCGACCAGGCCAAGCAGACCTATAAGTCTGCCAGGAAAAGGGTGAAAAAAAGTATAGAAGACGCCAGCGACAGTGTAGATATATAATAGCGTTATGCACCTTACCAAGCTTTCAATGGCCTGCACGGCGGGTCGTTGAAAGTTTTTTTATTGTTCCGACACTTACTATACTTTACGCTGCATTCAGCCTACGAGATAGATAACATCTCACAGGTTAAAATGTGCAGTGCTCCGGCTTTACAGCTGTACCACCCATTGCGCGTTTCTGCAACAGGAGGCAACATCATTGTTGTTTCCATTATATGGTAGTGTCACAAATAAGTTGATCCATTAAGACATAATATTTGTCGCACTATTT
>JBEBVI010000461.1:0-3428 GCA_040392805.1 Taibaiella helva | reverse complement strand
GGGAACCATTGCTTTGTATCTCGCTTCTTCTGTCCATTGTCCTTTGTTTTCTATAAAACTTAATATCCCGTCTTCCGACATAAAAGAATGAGCGAAGCCCGTGGTACAGGAAAACAGCAACAGTATAACTACCAGGAAAATCTGAGTATAAATTTTCATCTTATATAAATTACTTTACAGTTTGATCAACTAAAAAAATTATCTGCATCTGTCACAAAATATACACAGGAAAACACTTCGCCATCTTATCCTGTTACGAGTCCGGCAATTTGGATTCATGTTACGGAATATATAGTAAGGCGCATAACAACGTAACATTATACTCTTATGTGATAGAATATAATGTTGTTACTACATCAAAAGTAAGAAAATATAAAATAAAATCGTGATTGATCTCTGATAATAAGCCTTACAGCTACTGTCTCAGAATATCTCTTGAAATGACCAGCTTCTGTATTTCTGAAGTGCCTTCTCCTATGGTGCAAAGTTTTGCATCACGGTAGTACTTTTCTGCCGGGAAATCTTTGGTATAGCCATAGCCTCCAAATATCTGCACCGCATCTGTGGCAATTTGTACCGCTATTTCCGAGGCATAATATTTGGCCATTGCTGATTGCTTAGTCATTTTTTCGTTGCGGTTTTTCAGATCTGCCGCCTGGTAAATGAGCAGCTCTGCGCCTTCTATTTTAACAGCCATATCAGCCAGCTTAAAGGCTATAGCCTGAAAGTTGGCAATAGGCTGGTCGAACTGGTGGCGTTCTTTAGCATATTTGAGGGCTGCTTCATAAGCACCTTTGGCAATACCCAGGGATAATGCCGCTATGGAAATCCTTCCGCCATCCAGCACTTTCATTGCTTGTTTGAAACCATCGCCGATTTCGCCCACGCGCTGTGTATCCGGGATACGGCAATTGTCAAATATCAATTCGGTGGTTTCGGATGCACGCATACCCAGCTTATTTTCCTTTTTTCCTGCGCTAAACCCGGGTGTGCCCCGTTCTACAATAAAAGCAGTAATATTGTTTTTACTGCGGGGTGCTCCCGTCCGTGCCAGCACTACAGCCACATCTCCCGATTTTCCGTGCGTGATCCAGTTTTTTGTGCCGTTCAGTATCCAGTCATCACCATCGCGGGTGGCTGTACAGCGCATATTGCCCGAATCACTGCCGGTATTGGCTTCCGTAAGGCCCCAGGCGCCTATCCATTGGCCGGAAGCCAGTTTGGGGAGGTATTTTTTCTTTTGTTCTTCGCTGGCAAAATAAAGAATATGGCCGGTACATAAAGAATTATGAGCTGCTACAGACAACCCGATTGAACCGCAGACTTTTGCTATCTCACTCACTACGGTCACGTATTCGAAATAGCTTAACCCGGAGCCGCCATACTCCGCAGGAACCAGCACACCCATCAGCCCGAGCTCGCCCATCTGGCGGAATACTTCAACCGGGAATATCTGGTTTTCATCCCAATCCATTAAATGGGGCCTGATAAATTTATTTGTAAAATCGCGTACCATTTCCGCAGTCTGGTCCTGTAATTC
This sequence comes from Taibaiella helva, assembly GCA_040392805.1. Lineage (GTDB taxonomy): Bacteria > Bacteroidota > Bacteroidia > Chitinophagales > Chitinophagaceae > Taibaiella > Taibaiella helvus_B. Next base: position 1,888 of record JBEBVI010000461.1, on the reverse strand, counting down.
CGTAGGGCTGAAATCCATAAATTTTAATATGTGTTTTATGCCGGGCAAAGCTGATTGCCCGGGTTAGTGAGTACTCAAATAAGGCGCAATTTTACGATATTTTTCGCCATTTATCAAAGGTACCAGCCTGATCTGACCTACGCTGTCAAATATATTAATATCATTCCTGAACCGTATTATATTGCCGGCGAGCTTACGGCTTATGTATGGATGTTGTGCAAATTCATCGACAGATGCAGTGTTAATATTTATTTTCCTGATTCCGGAATGATCTGAATATAATAACGGACTGATCTCTGTATAGACGCTGTCCGGCAGATGATATACTTCTTTAAGCTGATTAACAGAGATGAATCCGCCAAGCGCATCGCGGAATTTGATAATACGGGCAGCAAATACCGGCCCTATGCCTTTAAGCTGTATCAGATCGGTTTCAGTTGCACTGTTTATATCAAAGCTTTTTGCCGTATGGGTTTGGTATTCTGTTTTGACGGTTTTGTGAGAGGGCTCTGGCAGACGGATATAGGGTGCAATCCGGGCATAATCTTCTGCCGTTAAATTATACAGCTTTTTTACATCCTCCTTTTTGTAAAAACGGCCGCCTTTGCTGAGATATTTTATCCAGGTTTCCACCGTTCTCCGGGGCAGATTCAGCTTTTCAAGATCCTGTTTGGATATGTTGTTGGGATCAAAATAGAATAATAGCGTTTCCTTGAATTTACCTTTTTCCTTTGTGGACCATTTGGGCATCGTATCATGTAGCTGATCCCTGTTTTTGATGAACTGTCCCCAAGCCTCTTGTAGCCGGGCATCTTCCGGATCGGTTACAGGTTTTATCAGTGAAGGAAGTAACCGCCATACTACGATGGATGTCAGTAATATGCCCATTAGTATTAAAGCGCCGGTGCGTTCACTCCGGGAAAGATGTTTAAATGGGTTCTTTGAGGGTTGCATAGATCTGTAGGTTGGTTTATATAAATTGATATTTGTCCTCTGGTCCCTTTACAATGGAATTCCGCCTATATAGCTAAGATTTTTTGGAAAGCTCTTTATACAGCTGGTACAGGCTTATGCCCAGGCCGGTTATAGGAAGTATAATTAAAAACAAGGGTTGTGTGTGCATTTTCTCATCCAATTTCAGGCCGCCCCATACACCCAGGCCTAAGTAAACCAGCATCTGGGTACCTAATGATGTATATTTAATAATATTGGCCTGCCGGGGATTTTTTTTGTTTGGTTCCTTATTCATAAAATTAAAAATAACCATATTACGCGTTTTTTCAAAATTTTATACCTTTAGGAAAAATATGAAACTATGTCTGTAATGCGACCTTTTAATCTGAAGCAATGGATAGATGAGCACCGGCATCTCTTAAAACCTCCGGTGGGCAACCAGCAGGTTTATAAAGATGTGCAGGATTTTATAGTAATGGTAGTGGGCGGGCCCAACAGCAGGAAAGATTTTCATTACAACGAAACAGAAGAGCTTTTTTACCAGTTAGAGGGCGATATTGTTGTACGTATTATAGAGGATGGCAAAATTGTACCGATAGAAATTAAAGAGGGTGATATGTTTTTGCTGCCTGCAAAGGTGCCTCATTCTCCACAGCGCGGAGCCAATACGGTAGGACTTGTTATAGAAAGAGTAAGAGCAGATGATATGATGGATTCTTTCGCCTGGTACTGTGAGAACTGTGCGCATAAGCTATATGAAGAGTTCTTGCCGGTAAAAGATATTGTCAGCCAGCTACCCCCGGTAATGAATGCTTTTTATGCCGACGTGCATAAACGCACCTGTGAAAAATGCGGTACAGTTATGGAGCCACCGGCAAAGCTTTGAGTCAATTATACTCTCCACCGGGTAATTTTGTGCATAGGTTTCTATATA
>JBEBVI010000460.1:0-3446 GCA_040392805.1 Taibaiella helva | reverse complement strand
TGCTGGTCGAAGCGGACGCCACCGGAGGGTCCGGCATCCTGGCGGGTTACTTCCGCGGCATCAAGGCCTACGACCAGGGCCTGGTCGAGCTGGCCCTCTCAGCCGACGACGTCGCAGATCTGGTGCCGCGGATCGCCCAACCAATCGGGTCCTCGCCCGCTGCGTTCATCCCCGGCCCACGAGCGCACACCCAGGCACCGGCGCTCACCGGATTGTGGGCGCCACTGATGGCAGCGCTGCAGGATCTCGAAGCGACTGGCCAAGACGTCGTCGTCGATTGTGGTCGACTCGGGCTCGTCGGGTGGCCCGAGCCGGTGCTCGCCGAGTCAGATCTCTCGTTGATCCTGTGCCGCACGCACCTGCCCGCCATCGCCGCCACCCGGTCGTGGGCCGAGAGCGTCCAGCGCGGGCATCCGGCGTGGGCGAACCCGGGCGTGATGCTCGTGGGCGAGGGTCAGCCGTATTCGGCGAAGGAGGTCAGCAACGTCCTCGGCTTACCGGTCCATGCCGTCGTCGCCGACGACCCGCAGTCCGCGGCGGTCTTGCACCGCGGCGTCACGATTCCTGACCGATTTGATCGCAGTCTTCTCGTGCGCAGCATCCACGCTGCGATCTCCGCGATCCACGCGGCTGTGAATGCTCGGCGCAATGGCCTCGGGACGGAGGTGCTCTCCGATGTCCAGTGACCACCTCGTCCGCCCCACCAACGCCGACCCGCGACTGATCGATTTGCCGCTTTTCGGCCAGCCGCTACCCCGCGCCTCCGCTACGGCTCCCCCGCGGTCACCGAGCCCGCCAGCAGCTTCGTCGTACGACGCCGCGGACATCGACTGGGGCGTCGTCGCCTCGCTGCGCACCCTCGCCTCGAAGCAGTTGAGCCAGGCGGTGAGTGCCGAGTCATCCCGCCTGGACAAGACGGCACAGACTGAACTGGGCCGAGCCATCGTGCTGGAGCTGATCGAGTCGACGATGGCCGACCGGGTCAACGACGGGCGCGGAGCGTGGAGTTCGGCAGCCCAAGCGGCGCTGGCCCAGGCGGTCTTCGATTCGCTGTTCCGGCTGGGCCGGCTGCAGCCGCTGGTCGACGACGACCGGGTCGAGAACATCATCATCGCCGGACACGACAACGTCATGCTCGAACTCATCGACGGATCTCTCATCGAGGGACCACCGGTCGCTGACTCCGATGCCGAACTGATCGACTTCCTGGTTTTCCTCGCTTCGCGCAGTGAGGTGAACGCCCGCGGGTTCTCCGAGGCACAACCTCGCCTGCACCTACGTCTCGACGGTGGCTCGCGACTCGCGGCGGCGGCGTGGGTGACGCCTCGACCATCAGTCGTGATCCGACGACACAGGCTGATGCGGGTGACGCTCGACGACCTCGTCGAACGCGGGATGCTCTCCCCGGTGCTGGCCTCGTTCCTGCGTGCTGCCGTCCGTGCCCGCAAGAGCATCGTGGTCTCGGGCTGCCAAGGGGCGGGGAAGACGACGCTGGTGCGCGCTCTGTGCAGCGAGATCGACGAGCACGAGGCGATCGGCACCTTCGAGACCGAGTACGAACTCCATCTCAACGAACTGGGTCGTCACAAGATCGTGCACGCCTGGGAAGCACGCCCCGGATCCGGTGAGCGTGGCGCTGACGGTCGTCTGGCCGGCGAGTTCAACCTCGACGAGGCGTTGATCGACTCGTTCCGGTTCAACCTGTCGCGTCAGATCGTCGGCGAGGTCCGAGGCCGGGAGATCTGGGCGATGATCAAGGCGATGGAGTCCGGCACCGGCTCCATCTCGACCACGCACGCCTCCGATGCCGTTGCGGCGATTCGCAAGCTCGTGACCTGTGCGATGGAGGCCGGCCCGCACGTCACCCACGAACTGGCGACGAGCAAACTCGCCTCAACCATCGACCTGATCGTGCAACTGGATCTCACCACCGAGCGTGCAGCGGACGGGTTCCAGCGGCACCGTTGCGTGCGTGAGGTGATCGCGGTGGCGCCAGGCGAACGCGAGACCGGCTACGCGACCACACACCTGTTCTCCCCCGATGCCTCCGGGACAGCGCGGCCCGGGATCCTGCCGGAGGAGTACCGAGCGCTGGCATCCTGTGGCTTCGACCTGGGCACCTTCCTCAGCGAGCAGCAGGCGTTGTCATGATCGCCCTGGTGCCGGCCCTCGCCGGAGCACTGATCGTCGCCGGGATCATCGGGTTGGTCGTCGGCCTGAAACCGGCACCGGTTCGTCCTCCACGGCCACGCCCAACTCAACGTAAACCGATGACCGCTCGTACCAAGCGACTGCTCCTGGTGGGCGTCGTCGGAGGCTGCGTGGCGTGGCTGGTGACGGGCTGGGCGCTCGCGCTGGTCGCCGTACCGCTGGCTTGCGTGGGTGTGCCGGTGCTGCTGTCCAACTCCGGCGCCTCAGCACGCATCGACCGGCTCGAAGCAATGGAGGAATGGACGCGTTCGCTGTCTGGGGTGCTGACTGTAGGCATCGGCCTGGAGCAGGCGCTGGTGGCCACCGAACGCTCGACTCCGAGCGCGATCCGGCGTGAAGTGCAGCGTCTGGTCGCACGACTGCGTTCAAGATGGAACACCGAAGAGGCGATCCGGGCGTTCGCCGACGAACTGGATGATGCGACCGGTGATCTGGTTGCTGCGAACCTGATCCTCGCGGCGCGTCGCCAGGGCGCCGGCCTGTCACAAGTGTTGGAAAGCCTCGCCGAGTCGGTCTCTGCCGACGTACGCGCTCGGCGTCAGATCGAGGCCGACCGTGCCAAGCCCCGCGCAACCGCTCGCTGGGTGACCATCATCAGCGTCGGCGTACTCGTGATCCTCGCGATCTCCGGGACGTACGTCGAGCCGTATCGCAGTCCGCTGGGCCAGGTCATCTTGGTGACACTGTTGGCCGCGTACGTCGCAACGCTGGTGTGGATGAAGCGGATGGCGATCGGCAAGCCTCTGGCACGCTTTCTCGTCGGTACGCCGGGACCTGTGGAGCGGGCGTCCTGATGGCGGGCCTGCCCTTGGCGATGGCGGCTGGTGCGCTGCTGATGCTCGGCGGTGTCCTGCTGGTCGCCCGGTTGCTGCCAGCTCAGGTGGATCTCGCTGAGGCACTCGGGCGGCTCACGCCGTCCCGCCATGCCGAACTGGTTGCCTCCACCGAGTCGTCCTCGGGCAAGGAACGTCTCGGTGTCTGGGCGATCCGGGTGCTTCCTCCCGGGATGTGGGTTCGCACGCCGACTCGGGAACTGGCGCTACTGCGAATCCCGCTGGCGAAGTTCTACGGCGACAAACTCATGTTCGCCGTCCTCGGGCTGTTGGCGCCGCCTCTGCTCGGCTTGTTCTTCGAGGTCTTGGGAATCGGGTTGCCGTTGATGGTGCCGGCGTTCGCATCGGTCGCGCTGGCGGTGGTGATGTTCTTCATCCCGAACTACAACGCGATCGATGACG
>JBEBVI010000459.1:0-3451 GCA_040392805.1 Taibaiella helva | reverse complement strand
AATTTTCTTAAAGGCCCTGACAATAAAGATTGTCAAGGCTGAACGAAGCTTATATCGAGATCCAAGCACAGAATTACGGGGTTAAGGATACAAAAACGCTGACTTATGCAACGCTTTTAAGGCTGCGGAGGACCTCGTTCAACAACTTACTTAGTAAATTCAACTACTTGAATAAAGAAAACAACTAGTTCTATTCAATAAATAAATCTTTGTATTTTCTATTTAAGCAGTTTAAAAATCAATAACACAAACTCTTTATTGAGTAATTTAAGTAGTTAACTAATAAAACTTAATTGTTGTATTGGAAATTTAACCTACTGACTTATCAATTTAATTACTTGAAAGAATATTTCAACAAATTCAATAATTAAAATAACAACTGATAATTATATTTTAATCCCTTGAATGAATGATTTAGGTACTGGAATTATTAATTCAACTACTTAAATTTAAGATCGAACCAGTTTAATTGTTCATTTAGCTATCTGAATGAATAAAACAATGAGTTAAAAGCAAAACATAACTACTTCTTTTGTCATTACAACAACCTCTACAGTACAAACTTGTCCGTCATCGCTTGCTCTTTTAGCGATGGGAGACGTGCCGGAAATGATATTGCCGCAATAAATCTCGGCATATCTCTTGTCAGGACCAGGGTTACACACTCTTATGGTGCGTCAATAGCTACCCTACAAGTTCCACCTCAGTCGGAATGCTTAACAAATATTTCCCTTAACATTGTATCAAATTAACTGAAATATTAAATAATGAGAAAAATTCAAATTCTATTCCTGACCGCTGCTTCGGCACTGCTTTTATTTTCCGGATGTGGTAAAAAAGATGATCCGGAACCAAATAATAATAACAACAGCAATAACAATAACCCCGGAGCCTTAAAACCCTATTTTTTCAACTACAATTTTGACAACAAAGACTATAAAATAAATACCGGTGAAGAACAATACATGCCTTTCTCTGAGAATGAAGTTGGAGGTTATGTTACTGAATATGTTCCCGGTCCCGAAGATATAGGAATATCATTCCGGTTTGACCACCACCCTACGAACCAGGAGGTACTGGATATGGCCGGCGTTACTTACTATTATGAAGGCTACAACGCCCCCGTAAAACTTGAAGTATCTATTCGTCAAAGTCTTAATGAGGAGTCCATTTATTCTATTGACACGTTAAGTTCTATTTTTTATGTGAAAGTAAACTCCGTAAAGTACCTTAAAGAGTTTGAATCATTTTATTATGTTGATGTCTATGAAATGACAGGAACTTGTACCGCTTTAATGAGAAAGAATGACGGTACAACAGCTCTTCTAAAAAATGGCAGCTTTAAAATGGCTGTTTCCAGGGTAAAAGAAAAATAAGGCATATAACAACAGTATACCATATCCGACTGCCAACAACGATTATATACGAAATATTACTAAAAAGGGCTGTTACGCTTAAAAAGTAACAACCCTTTCTTTTTGCCATTAGCTACCCGGTCAAAGTGTTCAAATGGAGAACAGCTATCCGGAAACCGGAAACAGTATAAAAGAAAAGATATTATTGAGTATCTTTTTTTAAATCCTCTTTTATTTTTTCTGCTTTATTACTCACTTTTTCTGCACCTTTCTTCGCTTCCTCTTTTACGTCTTTTGCCATATCTTTTGCATCTTCTTTCACAGAACGGGCGGCATCTTTGATATCTTCCTTAGCCTCATGGGTAGCATGTTTAACGTCGGCAACAGCCGTATCCACCTTTTGTCCTAACGTAGGCTCATCATGGCGTTCCATGATGTCCACCTCCGAGGTTGTTTGTTCTGTACCGTCGGGATACAACGTATCGGTTTCAATTATCGTTTCCGATTCATCCTGCCGGGAGCCACATGCGCTCATCATTAAAACTACAGCAAGAGACATGCCTGCAACAGCGAATTTTATTTTGTTCATAGATCATTATTTAGTCCCAATTTATACAATTACCTCTGTCTTTTGTTCAGGCAACTTCAAAAAAGATTCAATAATGACCAGGATACGCTCTATGGCTTCGTCTAAATTATCGTTAACCACAATATGGTCAAATTTACCGGCAAAGCTCAGCTCATATTTTGCTTTTTCAAGCCTTTCTTCCAGATTCTGAGGCGACTCGGTACCCCTGGCTGTAAGGCGGTTTCGCAACTCCTCTAATGAGGGCGCTTTTATAAAAAGGGTAATAGCCTGTTTGCCGTATAAAGATTTTATATTCAGGGCGCCCTGCACATCAATATCCACTAACGGGGCTCGTCCGGCTTCCCAGATCCTTTCAATTTCTGATTTCAGCGTACCATAATATTTGCCTGTATAGACCATTTCCCACTCTATGAAAGCGTCTTCTTTAATCTTATCTTTAAAGTCCTTTTCAGATAAAAAATAATAATCACGCCCATCTATTTCACCAGGGCGTGGTGTGCGGGTGCAGGCAGATATGGAAAAGGCCAGCAAGAGGGATTGCTGAAGCAATCTTTTAACTATTGTCGTTTTACCCGAGCCGGAGGGCGCTGTGATAATGATAATTTTGTTCAAAATAATCGTATAAAAAAGTAAATTAAAATATACAATAAACTGTAACTGTGTCAAAATAACATCCCGGTTCCACAGCCAGAGAGATGTCTCCACTCCGCTATCGCTACGGTCGACATGACGATACATCTGAGCGTGTTATTTTGACCATTATACTACAGGAGATACCGTGCGCATACACACTGCCCCCTTCGCGCTCACTTACTCCGTAAACTCATAACATCCTATTGAGGGCGCTACTGAGCTCCTTAAATAGCCATCCAGATCCCTGGTGACACCGGGTATTACCCTACCCTTGCCTATCGCGGGCGAACCGGGTTGTAAATGATAATCATCCTTCTCCCGTTCTTTAAAAAGCGGATCCTGGTTCAGTATATTACCCGTACCGGTTACAAAGGAAGGAAGGCCGTCTTTTATACGCAACAGGCAGTTATTTACTTCTACATCAGCCGGGTAATCCGGCTTGTAATCAAAAATAGCCTCGTTCTCCGCCGATCCGTATACAATACAATTGTTTATACGGGCACGTAATGGAGCAGCATAGTATTCTGTTTGTGAAACAGCATAATAATTCAATACTGCCATGCTCACACTTTCCGAATGGGCGACATAAGTACTGCCATAAGTGCCGATGGTACAATAATCTAATTGATAATCACCACCCTCTATCAGCGCCACACATTCACCTGCACATTCCACTATACGACAGTTTTCTGCCCGTACTGTACTAGTAAAGGTTAGCAATCCATTTCCTGCAGAAGTACGTATTACAGTGTTCTTCATCACTAACTTAGGCGTACCATTCCGGATAGTATCCTGGTCAACTTGTATGGTTGCACCGGTTACACGCCTTTCCCCTAACATCGTAGCGGCACCGCCATTTTTAAACACGGCAAAT
>JBEBVI010000458.1:0-3463 GCA_040392805.1 Taibaiella helva | reverse complement strand
CGGTTCCATATCTGGTGGCCATCGGTATAAAACAGGAGTTGCCCTCTATCATTGCAAACCGAAGCTGAACCTTCAGTAGTGTTTATTGCTGTTTCGATGCTCACAGGCTGAGCTCCGTTGAAATCTATACCTGCTTTTTCGCCAAAGGCCCATACATGCCCATACTGCTGCGCACTACCCTGCCTGGCAAAGACACCTATCAGGGCGGAAATGCTCAAAACATACAGAGCTATTATTATAATATCGCGCTTGTATATATTAGTCCTCATACGTTGTATCACCTTAGCAACTGTGTCGAAATAACACTCCCGCTTCAAAGCCTGGAAGATGCCTCTACGGAGCCTGCCCTGAGCATAGGCGCAGGGGTCGGCATGACGGTACTTACTTCGACACAGCTCAGTACAAGTGAGGAAGTTATTTTGACTATTATACTTATTTTCAATCCGTTTTCCTGGCGGGCGAAGGTACCCGCCAGGGCAGATGAAGTTCGTTATGGCAGTGCTAAGCAATGGCGATCTTATTTATTGATAATCAAACGTTCTGCTTGTAGCTGTTCTCCTTTTTCATTATGAAGCATAAGAAGATACAAGCCATTTGCCAACCCCGCCGTGCTCATGTGTTCGGGGTTATACATACGCATACATAATTTTCCATGAATATCATAGATAGAAACACTAAGGGGTATAGGAGACTGAATAAATATATGGTCTTGTGCCGGGTTAGGAAAAATACGGGCTGTAGTTATTTTTCCCGGATCCGTAACAGAAACATTGTTCACTACATAGATATCTGAGGTATCTATACAGCCTTTTTCATTGGTACCGATCACCTGGTAATTACCGTTTTTCTCTACGTTATATTTTGAGGATGTGGCGCCCGGAACAATTTCACCATTATACATCCATTGGTAACGGGTATATTGCTGCAAGGTGCTCAGTTCAAACTCGTTTATCCGGATAACAGGTTTTTCTATTCCACCATCAATAACAAAGGTGTCGATACGATCATGACAGCTGCCTTTGCTCCATACCCAATATTTTCCGGGCACGGTTACTGTTCTTCCCTGGTCACGGGTTCCGTCTTCCCAGGTATATTCTATGTGCTCATCGGGCGCCTGTAAACGAATCTGATTCACACAAACCAAAGTATCCAGCAGCAATGAATGGAAAGTTTCACCCGGCATCGGGAAAACAACTTCATTAGGTAGTGACAAGTGGGGCTGGGCTGTGGTATCCGTATTGAACAATATGGCTCTGGGTTTGTAGTCACATGCCAGACCGGCTTTATTGGGCTGGGCAATAATATGAATGGCCGGCAACTGTGGCGGATTAGTGCCGGGAGTGTTTTCCATACAGTAGAGCGTATCCCTGTATAGCCTGAGGTAAGTGTCTAAAGAAGATCCTGCAATATTTACCCTGGAATTGACAATAGCAAGAGAGTCATGGTTAGATATATCAAATTGCGGCAGACCGGCTCCGCCGAGGTATATCCTGGTATTATCCGGTGAAAAAGCCACACCATAGACTATGGATTCTGTAATTTTTATGGCATCACTTACCTTACCGTCCTGAGAGTTGAATTTACAGACCAAAGCCCCGCAAAGCTCCGTTGGAGGCGGGCCGAGAAAAATACCCGGTGCACTTGTTATGCCGATGCGGCTGCGGTCAGGCGAAACGGCCATGCAGCTTATTTTATAAGCATAAGGATTTAAGAAGCTGCCTTTCCCTTTAATGGCGGCACCTGTTTCAGAAATTACCGGTATGGTGTCTATCCCTGAGGCCGTTATGTGAAAAGCCAGGAAAACAGGATCGATCAATTTGTGCACAACCAGCCAGATATCGCAATTGTTGCCGGGTATAGCAATCATCGCTTCGGATAAGGAATCACTGCTCAGCTTAATATTCTTTTGCGCCGGTACAATATCGCCGGATCCGCCGTCCAGGCTCATATCAACTATGGAATAGGATAAGGAGGCAAAGCCAGAGGAGGTGTTCATAACCGGATAGGTAGGATTGCTTGCTCCATACAGGGAGAAAACATAATATCTGCCCGGCTCATTAATTACCGGAACAATACAAACACCTTGTGCCGTAGAATATCCGGATAGTAAACCTGTGCCATTGGGCATTATGGCTCCGTTTTTGTTCCAGACATTAGTGCCATTGGAGTAAAATAGTAGCTGCCCGGTATTGGGGTCGCAGACCGAAGCTGCGCCTTCATCGGCAATAGTACCACTGGTTATAGCGCTGCTAATGGGTATCGGAGCGCCGTTGCGGAAATCCAGACCGGTCTTTTTTTGAAAGGCCCAGACGCTGTTGGCTTTTAAAAATTCCGGACTTTGATTGTAGTACCCCTGGCCGAAAGTAAGATGTGCGGTGCAGAAACAAAATGCCGCAAACATTGTAGATTTGAACATATCTCGTTGAAGTTTTAAAGTATTGAACGCGGATTTAAAGAACACTTCTGAATACTTACGAAAGTAAACCGGGGACAAAAGGGAAATTCAATTATTCTATTAAAGCCCTGAAATTGACGATAGGGCGCAGAAATTGACGATGAAAATAATTTTGCTGTCGTGAATAGTGTGCTAAAGGGCTCGCATACTGACAATGTGCTATTTTTTTGGAACGACCGTAGCCCCAAAACACACATTCTTTCAGAGAATTTATTACATTTACTTATGGGTGCTGACCAGGATATATACCTAAGTGACATGAAGATCTACCCTACACTTAAAATCAAAAATGAGATGAGATTTATGATTCTTTTGATGGTCATTATTCAATCTTATAGCTCTTTTGCCTATAATCCGCTTCATCCTTTAGTAAAAAGGGATACGGTCAGCTATTTCCGATGCTATATGATCGATGAAGCTCAAGGTAGTACCGGAGCACCGTATACTTTTTTTAAGATCAGGGATAAATACTATGAAGGAGTAAATTTTCCATTCCTGAATGATGGTTGCCTGGAAAATATATCAAAGGACGGACGTGATTCTATCATTACAGATCATCAGAGCTCGGTTGATACTATAGGCGAACGGAAGGTATATGACTTTATGGACCATCTTTTTTTCGGGAAGTTTGCTAAGGAATTCAACATATCTCCTACACCGGAAGTCTTAGCATGTTTTGAAAAATATAAAATGCAGGGCTTTGTTTATCAGTTTTTCAGAGTTGATTTTGTTGCTCATTATTATATAATAAGATGTGACAAACCCAGGAATTGTGAAGGTCCTGATATAATCTGTACAGAATTAATTGATATTTCGCGGACACCGGTATTTACAAAGATTGAAAGGATACTGGAATAATGTTTTGAGAGAAGAAAGAAGTATAAAGAACAATTACTACAACTTTGTGAATAAAAACATATTAAACTATACAATCCTCTCCTCTAACCGGGAATTCCGCCAATGATAGATTCCGGGCAAGCTCTTTAAGAAAAACTCATTTTCCAATAA
>JBEBVI010000457.1:0-3467 GCA_040392805.1 Taibaiella helva | reverse complement strand
ATTAGGCAGGATAGATACTCCAAATAATCCGGGAGCGGCTTGCGGTTTTATAAAAAGTGCCATAAGTATACCGAAAGCGGAACTTTACCTGGGACTTGGTAGCCCCGTACCTACATTTAAAAGAGATACAGCTTATACAACTTTTGCTATTTCTGATTGCAATTGGGACGGAGGAGATAAGCCATTAAGAGCAGCAGACTCTTCCGGTTGGGATTATGTATGGAATGAGGGTGCCTATGGCGCTGGCCGTCTGGTTACTACAAGCGGTATCTATTGGCTTAAATACCATACGCCTCCCTGTGTGTTCCGCACCGATACTTTTATTGTCAGCATGGCAAATTTATCGCCTGTTATTACCGTTGACGGTTTTGTTTTAGGTACAACAAGGTCTTATGATACCTATCAATGGTATTTAAACGGCAAAATCATACCGGGCGCTACCGACAGCGTTTATAAAGTCGCTGAAAACGGTGATTATACTGTGGTGGTGAGTGATAAGGCAAGCGGTTGTACAGACACTTCAGCTATTTACAAAGTAACCAATACTGCAATCAGCACCTTAGATGAACTACAGAACCATATCAGGATTTACCCTAATCCTTCAAATGGTATCATTCATATCAACGCACCCATAAAAGTAAATGCAAGGATTACCAGTATAGAAGGCAGATTGATCAAAAGAATAGAGAATGCAGAACAAATAGATATAAGCCATGTAACAGAGGGTACTTACCTGATTTATATCACTAATGAAGATGATGCTACCCTTAAAGTGGAAAAATTGATTAAAATAAAATGATGCTCCTGAAAAGGAGATTATTGCTTTAATACTACCGGCTTCCCATTTAGGTGTTACACCAAGGGGAAGCTGGTCCATACTTGTAATAATGCATAGACTATTTATGAAGCATATTGTTTTATTGTTTTCTTTACTTTTTTCGGTATCATTGGTAGTTGGCAAAGCCACACATGAAGCAGCTAAGGAAGCTTTAGTATTGGATTTTATTGAAAACAAAGGACAGTGGCCGGAACAGGTGAAATATAAATCTGTCCTGACAGGTAATGGCAGTGTTTTTATAACGGATCAGGGCTTTGTCTATAGTTATTCAAGCGAAGCAGATTTGAAACGAAATCATGACTCTACGTCTATAGGAAAAGTCCTGCCGGTACATTGCTACGCCTATAGGGTAAACTTTGTAAATGCCAGTAATCAATTAAAATACCTGGCAGAAGATAAAAGAAGTTACTACCATAATTATTTTATTGGTAACGATAGCAGCCGTTGGAAAGGTCAGGTAGGTGTGTATGGCAAAGTAATACAACAGAACCTATATGATGGTATTGATCTGACTATGTATAGTAAGGGCACCGACTTTAAATACGATTTTATTATTGCTGCCGGGGCGGATCCGGGGCAAATTGTACTGGAATATGAAGGCGTTAGCCCGGAAATTACTGCTGAGGGGCATCTGAAAATTAAGACGTCCGTTAATGAAGTAATTGAACAAGCTCCTTATGCTTATCAGGTTATTGAAGGGCAGGAGGTGCCTATAGCTTGTGTGTACCAGTTAGCCGATAATCAACTTAGTTATTCTTTGCCGGACGGATATAATAAGCAGTTTACGTTAATAATTGATCCGATTCTGGTATTTTCTACTTATACCGGGGCAACAAATAATAATCACCTTGCGGGTGCTTCTACGTATGATATTGCTGGGAACATGTATATAAGTGCCTCTGGGGGCGGCGGCGGTTGGCCATTAACACTTGGGGCATTTCAGGCGAATCCCCTGTCTCCGATAGGTATCAGCAAATATAATGCCTCAGGTTCTATATTGATTTATTCTACTTATTACGGAGGCAATGATACCAAAGAAGCCTTTCATTCACCTGCCGGAGCTATGACGGTGAACAATTCGCAGGAGCTAATTATTGTTGGAGCCACATCATCTTCAGATATGCCTGTAACTCATGATTGTTATGATAGCATTTTGGATGGATCTTCAGATATTTATGTAGCTCGCTTCGATAGTTCTGGAAGTATTCTACTTGGTGCGACCTATATTGGGGGGAGTAGAATTGAAGGGGGCAATGATGTGGCTTTAGATTCTATGGGAAACATTTGGGTAACGGGTTGTAGTTTTTCTCAAGACTTTCCAGTTACACCAAATGCGCTTCAATCTTCTTTGGGACAGACCTATGGAGATGCTATACTATTTGGCTTAGATCCAAATTGCTCCAAACTATTATATAGCACTTATCTTGGTGGCAGTACCAACGATTGTGGACAGGCACTTGTGATTAACCATGCTGGTAATATAGTGTTGTGCGGAAATACAAATAGTTCGGATTTCCCAACTACCTCTAGATCTGCCTACCCCGTAGCATATGGGCCATCTGGTCTCGCTGCTTGGAATAATCCATTGTTGTTTACAGATGCTTTTATTTCAATTATTAGTCCAACTTCTGGAGCTTTATTGGCATCAACCTATATAGGTACAAATGATATCGATTGTGCTTTCTTATTGCAGGTTGATGCTGACGATCATATTTATATTGCCGGTGGAACCAATGGTAATTATCCTATTTCGGTCGGCAGATATGCAACATGCGGTACAGATGTGTTTGTAGATAAGCTGCTACCTGACTTAAGTGCTTCTGTAGTATCTACTCGTTTGGGGAATGCACAGTCTTATAAGCCTCATGATAGACCTGTATCTTCGGCTGGTTTTACAGATTTCGGAAGATTTGTTATAACAGGTTTTCTCGTAGATAATTGCAATCAAATTTATGTTGCAGGTGTATATGCAGATACTAATTCCCATCCTCTTACACCGGGTGCTTATGCTTCTGATCGAAGGGGATTTTGGTTTGGTGTATTTAAGCCCGACTTTGAGGATTTGCTCTATGCCAGTTACTTTGGTTCTAGTGATGCTGTCCGGGATCATGAACACGGTGGCAAACATCGCTTTGATCCACGCGGTATTTTATACCAGTCAATATGTACTGATGCGCCAACAGGTAGTTTTCCCATTACCCCCAATGCTGTCTTTCCAGTGAAACAAAATACAGGTGTTGATAACCTTGCTTTTAAATTTGCATTCCAGCTTGCCGGTGTCTTTTCAGGCTTTGGTTTAGCTCCCGGTCAAAAAGATTCGGGTTGCGCACCGTATATAGTGCAGTTTGTTAATAAATCCGCGATGGCTGATGAATACACCTGGGACTTTGGCGATAACAGCCCCTTGTCTCACGATGAAAATCCGGTACATACCTATACCGCTCCCGGCACTTACCAGGTTGCTCTATATGCACATAACGATACTACCTGCATTACAGATGATACCAGCTACAGAACGATTCATATATTTGATCCGCAGGTGCCTGATATTTCGGTATCAGACACTTTAGTCTGCAATTATGCAGAAAAAATTACCCTCAAAGTTCTGGTCAATAATCCATCAGTGTAT
>JBEBVI010000456.1:0-3469 GCA_040392805.1 Taibaiella helva | reverse complement strand
TCCCGGAGGGATCTAAACGTCGCTACAACAACCTAACCAGGGCATTCCTTAGTGCCTATAGACGCTTCCACCTGTACTGAGCTGCGCCGAAGTACCTGTCCTGAGCCCGTTCGACAAGCTCAGGGCGGGCCTGGTCGAAAGGACGTGACAGCAAGACGAGGAAGAGCTACTGTCTATGTAAGAAAATACAACTATTTAGCAAGCCCTACTTAACCTCTTTTTATAAATATTTTTTTTCAGGTCGATATGTTTTCCTTACTTTGACATGAACAGCAATTCTGGTAAACAATGCATTTGAATAAAGAGATAAAGGCCTTGCTGAGATTGGTGGATGATCCGGATGATGAAGTCTTTTATACGGTGGCAGACCGCTTGTTGCACTATGGTAAAGACATTATACCTAACCTCGAGCATCTGTGGGAAACTACGGAGAATGAACAGCTGCAGCAACGGATAGAGAACCTGATACATCGAGCTTTATTTGTGGAACTGCAGCACGAGCTGGTTACCTGGGCCAAAGGCGATGCTCCGGCTCTTTTCGAAGGAGCGTTGATTATAGCTAAGTACCAGTATCCCGATCTCAATACTTTCGCTATGCTGAAGCAGCTGGACGATATACGGCGTAATATCTGGCTGGAGCTGAATAATTACCTGACCCCTTTGGAGCAGATCAATGTATTCAATAGCATACTATATAGCTACTACAAGTTACAGGGCCATGAAATAGCCGAGCGGAACCCTAATCTGTTCTTTATTAACCACACGCTTGAAAGCAAGAAGGGTAATGCTTATTCTATAGGCATCATCTACCTTGTGCTTTGTGAGCTGCTGGATATTCCCATTTTTGCCGTAGGTATACCCAGGCAGTTTGTTATAGCCTATTTTGATACCCTGTATCATTTCCTGGCTCCCGATTCGCAACCCATACAAACGATCCAGATGTACATCGATCCGCTGAACGGGATGGTATATTCTCAGAATGATGTGGAAGTGTATCTAAAGAAGATTGGCGAAGCCAGCGATGAAAACCTGTTTCTGCCGCTTAGCAATAAGCAGGTTATCATACGCATGCTGGAAGAAATGGCGGTTACCTACAGTTATACGAAAGAAGAGGATAAAGCCCGGGAAATGCAGCAACTGATCGCCTTGCTGGAGCCGTAGACAGGGGGATGAGTCAAAAGTTCAACCTGCTGGAAGACATTATCTCACAGTAAAAATTTAAAAGTCAAAACGGAATATATCTTAATGAAGATCTTTGCATCATTGCAGGATAAATCCGGGCTGCTTAACAGATAACCCGAAAGCATCCGGAAAGAATTGCACTTTCCCTGTGTTTCTTTACTCTCCTGCTCCTAAAGCAGAACAAAGAACATGAAGCGTAGTACAGAGAAGTGAAAGATAGTACAAGCCTGACGCTATACCAGGAAGAGCGTGACAGGAAGTTGGTTATATTTATTTTAAACAGCCGGAGCCCAAAATTTCATTTTTTCAAAAAACGCTCCTATCTTTGCGACGGCAAGTCTTATACGACCAGCTCCTGCTGAACCTCCCCAGGGCAGGAATGCAGCAAGGATAAGTGGTTGAGCGGTGCGATATAAGTAACTTGCCATTTTTTTATTCCCGGAGCCAGGCAGATCAGAAAACTTGGTTCTTTTTTTGTTTAAAAATACTTCTACCTATATGAAATTCTTTATCGATACGGCTAATCTGGCCCAGATCACCGAAGCTAATGATCTCGGTATACTGGATGGTGTTACCACTAATCCTTCCCTTATGGCAAAAGAGGGAATTAAAGGTCGGGACGCGATAATGCAGCATTATAAGGATATTTGTGCGATAGTGGACGGACCGGTTAGTGCAGAAGTTATTGCTACAGATTTTGAAGGGATCGTAAGCGAAGGTATGGAGTTGGCAGAGCTGAACGAAAATATTGTGGTGAAAGTACCGATGATAAAAGACGGGATTAAAGCGATTAAGTATTTTACCGATAATGATGTGAGAACTAACTGTACGCTGGTATTTTCTGCAGGACAGGCGCTGCTGGCGGCAAAAGCGGGAGCATCAATGGTATCCCCTTTTATAGGCCGCATTGATGATGCTACCTGGGATGGTGTACGCCTGATCGAGCAGATTGTGAATATGTATAATTCACAGGGCTTTATGACGGAAGTGTTGGCGGCATCTATCCGTACACCTTTACATATTGTGCAATGTGCGGAAGTGGGCGCAGATATATGTACCTGCCCCTTAAGCTCTATACTGGGGCTGTTGAACCATCCCCTTACCGACATCGGTTTAGCCAAATTCCTGGAGGATGCCCGTAAGCTGTAGCCGTAATTGCAGGTGGTGAACAAATGAAACAATTCCATGTTAATACATTAAATTTGCGTATTCGCATCAAGCCGGATACGCTTTTTTATTTTTACTATCCGAAAAACCGTTGCTTAAATTAAAATGTCAAAACACATTTATTAACCCATCACTCATCATCCATCTCAAACCACTCATTAATGATAGAAGTAAAGAACGTGTACAAAAGCTTTGGTGATAAAAAAGTTCTTCAGGACGTAAACTTTGTTATGGAGGCCGGCAAGACCAATCTGATCATTGGTGCCAGCGGCAGTGGTAAGACCGTGTTGATGAAGTGTATGATCGGCCTGTTACAGCCGGATTCGGGAGCTGTACTTTATGAAGGAACGGACCTGATACAGATACCCGAAAAGGAAAGGAAAGAATTGAGGCAACAAATTGGTATGCTCTTCCAGGGCTCCGCGCTTTTTGATAGTAAGACCGTACAGGAAAATGTCATGTTCCCGTTGGATATGTTTACGGTACAACGTTTTCGCGATAAGCTGACACGGGTAAACGAGGTATTGGACCGGGTGAACCTTAAAGATGCCAATAAAAAATTTCCGGCCGAGATCAGCGGAGGAATGAAGAAACGTGTTGCACTTGCCCGTGCATTAGTGCTTAATCCCAAATACCTGTTTTGCGATGAGCCTAATTCCGGTCTTGATCCGCAGACTTCCTTAGTTATCGATCAGCTGATCAGCGAGCTGACTAAAGAATACAACATAACCACAGTGATCAACACGCACGACATGAATACGGTAATGGAAAGCGGAGATCATATCGTATACATGCACCAGGGCCAAAAGCAATGGGAAGGCTCAAATAAAGATATCATTTTCAGTAAAGACCAGCTTTTAAATGATTTCATCTTTGCTTCTGAATTTCTGAGGGATGCAAAAGCTAAAAGAATGGAAGAGATAAGTAAATAACTTTTATTACAGAGGCTGTCAATGTCATTAACTTAAGGCTTCATACAGTTGCGGGTGATAACACCCGCAACGGCTTTTATTACAGAGGCTGCCAATGTCATTAACTTAAGGATTCATACAGTTGCGGGTGTTATCACCATAGCCGTCAGGCTAAATAAATAATATGTTTTTATCATGCTTTAATAATA
>JBEBVI010000455.1:0-3490 GCA_040392805.1 Taibaiella helva | reverse complement strand
AAATTATCCAGATTGCGCCCAAAATGAGTGTGTTTTCATTGAAAGTTACCCCCAAAATGGGTTTTGAAATTCGTAATTTTACCCGCAAAACAGGATAATGCTTAATCGTAATATTTTAAATGAGCTGAAACAGTGGAAAAGCAGCGATCAGCGTAAACCGCTGATCCTGAGGGGAGCCAGGCAGGTGGGTAAAACGACAGTTGTAGAAATGTTGGGTCAAACTTATGTTCAGTTCATCAGCCTGAATCTGGAACTCCAGGAAGACGCAGCCCCTTTCAAAGCCTTTAAGAATATCCGCCAGTTGGTGGAACAACTCTTCTTTTTGCGCGACCAGGATATAAGTAAAATCGGCGAGACACTGCTGTTCGTTGATGAAATTCAGGAAGTACCCCAAGCGATCAATATACTCCGCTACTT
Organism: Taibaiella helva; assembly: GCA_040392805.1. Lineage (GTDB taxonomy): Bacteria > Bacteroidota > Bacteroidia > Chitinophagales > Chitinophagaceae > Taibaiella > Taibaiella helvus_B. The sequence continues at coordinate 3,073 of JBEBVI010000455.1, read as the reverse complement.
TTATGAACAAGTTCCTGAGCTTCATGTAATCGCTGCCGGTTCCCTGCTGGAAGCCGCGCTTACCGGTGACGTGAAAATTCCGGTGGGAAGAGTTGAATATAAGATCGTCCGCCCGCTTTCCTTTGATGAGTTTTTACAGGCCAACGCAGACAGAGCTGCTTTGGAGCAATTCCGGAAAACACCAATGGATGAATATGCACATGAAAAATTGCTCAGCCTGTTTCATACCTATACCCTGATAGGAGGTATGCCAGCCATTGTAGATAATTACCTGGCACACAGAAACCTCACCGCCTTGCGGAGCATTTACGAATCACTGATCGTTTCTTATATTAACGACGTGGAAAAATACGGCCGCACTTCTAATTTAGTTCAGGTTATCAGGCACGTTATACAGTCGTCTTACCGGGAAGCCGGAAGCCGGATCAAGTTTAATCATTTTGGTAGTTCCAACTATGCATCAAAAGAAGTGGGCGAAGCAATGCGCACCCTTGAGAAAGTCATGCTTCTTCACCTCATTTATCCCACCACCAATACAGTCATACCTATAATCCCTGACCACAAAAAATCGCCAAGGTTGCAGGTGTTGGATACAGGCATGATGAACCACTTCGCCGGATTACAAAAAGAGATTATCGGGACTGATAACCTGGATAACATATATCAGGGGAAAGTCGCTGAACATGTCGTAGGACAAGAATTACTGGCAGCTCAATCACATGTTTTAAACAGCCTTTTTTTCTGGGTGCGTCAAAAGGTAGATGCTACAGCCGAAGTTGATTTTGTCATTCAATATGATGGTCAAATCATTCCCATAGAAGTAAAATCCGGTGCCAGCGGCACATTGCGTTCACTCCACCTCTTTATAGATGCCGCACCTCATAACCTGGCTGTAAGGTTATACAACGGCAAAATAAAGCGTGATAAGTTAATTACGCCTAACGGTAAGGAATATGGCTTGCTAAACCTGCCTTATTACCTGGCCTCACGTACTGAAGAATATCTGCATTGGGCGCAAACAGTTTAACAATTATCGAAAGAAGATTATCGAAAGTAATATTGTGAATCGGTAGGTTATTGACTAAAAAGGAAAGTGTTTTGGATAATGACTTACTTTCGATAAGAAAAGCATTCTATCATATTGTAACACTTGGATAGTGGGTCAACATGCCGGAATGTCAGTTGAGGCATACCACAAAAATAAATCAGATCAAGTGGGTCAACATCCCGGAATGGATCATTAAAACTCCCCTTCGAATGTAAAACTAAGGGTGGGTCAACATGCCGGGAATCATGGGTCAACATAAATCGGAATCATGGGTCAACATGGACCGGAATCTACACATTATTAACCAATTGGTTTGTGGCGTGGAATGTTTTTTTACTTCTCGCCTGATTGTTTTATGCAGCATTGTTTTAGGCCTCCCCCTTAATCCCCCTCCGGTGGAGATGGAAACAAGCAATGAAAAATAATGGTTGCATATTTTTATACGGTGTACAGTATAGTTAGAAAAAGCCAGCCCAAGACTAGATTAACTACCTGCGCTAGCAAAAGAAATACGCTAGAGCCAGCAGGGGATTTTCCAATAAAATAAGCAATTGACTAATAATCAACAATTTATGATTGTGTGCCGGCGCCGGAAGATTTCCCAATGAAATAAACCTAAGCCCAAAAGGGTACATAAGATGCAAACTTTTTCGATAAATTTTCAGGATCACTTGGTTTTATTAACCCACTTTCTACAGTCTCTGAAATAATCTTTGAAGCAAACGATGTATTGTTTTTAGAAATATTAAAACGCTTTCGCACTGATTGATTATTTACAGGTTGATTACTGACATAATGTAAACAGGTATGTTGATAGCAAGCGCGAATTCTATCATCAGTACCCATCTTTGTCAAACTTGCAGGGGCGTACATGATAATCCTTGTATAGTCATCGCCCTTAATAAACTTAGGTGCCGGTAGCTGATATACTTCAATAGCATGAATAGCACGATCAACGCCACTACCTCTTTCCTCACAAATATTCAATCTTCTCATTAAAGAAGCTAATTTTTCATTTCTTGATTTCGGAGCCGTATCAATAAATCTGTTTACATCAACAAGAGGAGCGCCCGGATTCGTTATCTCTAATCTGTCTTCAAAAATTTCAATCATAACACCAGCTCCTGTTATGGTAAAATCCTGGTGAATGATCATATTCGCAACAAATTCTCTGATAGCTACTTCCGGATATATTTTTACGTTCTTTCTCAAAGCATTTTCAATTATTTCATTTGAAGGTAATTGGTCTGATATATATTGCATCAATTCCTCAAAACCGCAAGCGTAGCCCTTTATACTTTCTTGCTCTTTGAATGCATTTATCCTACCCGATCCTTTATATACGATAACTCTAACCGCCTTCCTTTTTAAATCTTTAAAGTTTCGAATGTCTTTACAGAATAAAATCCCTCCTGAGTTTAGAATATCCCAATTTTTATTATGAGACTTTAACAGGTCATCATTAGCTAAAGTGTGGAGTATGGTTAGTTTAGTATCAGGCAGTCTCTTTGCCTGTAGCGAAAAGTAACTGTTATAGTCAATTTGCTTAACCACTTCATCATTATCTATATTGGACATCGCAACCTGCATTTCAAAATCAATTCCTGTAGAAACTGAAATAAGTTGTTTGACTTCTTGCTTTGTCATTCTAACGGTTTGTCCGGCGCTCCTTTTGAAACTGTCATAAATATTGCCTCCCCGAAGATAAACAGGTTTGTCCGGATGCTCCGGTATTTTAACGATAAGAATATTGTTCCCCCTAAAATCGCTGACCTCGTGCTGAATGGCTATGGGTTGCGCTAAATTGTTTCTGGCTATGTTCCCCAGTTTTTGAACTATTTCATCTGTTTTATCCTTTGTCAAAGAAAAGGCTGTTCCGTCATTATTCAGGCATATACTAAATATCCACCTTTGGGATGGTTGGCAAATGCAGAAATATGATGTGCCGGTCGCTCACTTTTACTTGAAATATCGCTTTTCCAGTCAAGCTCATTTAACTCCTGGGGTATAGGGGTAAGGCTTCTT
>JBEBVI010000454.1:0-3500 GCA_040392805.1 Taibaiella helva | reverse complement strand
GTCGGGTAATGATGGCGTAGTAATAGCACAGGCTTTATATTTCGACGAGGATAGAATTTATATCAGGGAAGTATTGGCTAAAAAGGGATACCATGTTACTTTTCATTGGGTACGTGCCCCTTTCTGGAGAAATATGAAACAGATTTACTCAAGGCCCGATGGCTTAAAGTGGGTTGTTTACTGGTTGAAAAATAAGCGTTGGTTTGAAGTTCCCACGCATGAGTATATGTTGATCAACGGAAAAGGTTTTGTTTCGGGACCGGTATCAGAGCAGTGAATCAGCAAAGAGGTAGAGAAAGAAAACGGAATTTTAAAAATATCCCTCTGTTTAATATACAGGTCAAAGCCCTACCGGTACATCTGCAGAAATTCCTGAAAAAACATTATCGGCTATAGGAGAATCATACCAAGCCCATCTGTATGGCAATCTTTACCATGCCTACCGTGTTTTTGGTATCCAGTTTCTGCTGAATATTAAAGCGGTGGTTTTCTACAGTGCGCAGGCTGAGGAATAGTTTATCTGCTATTTCCTGGTTGCTGTATTCCTGTATAATGAGTTGCAATATTTCTTTTTCCCTCCGGGTAAGCAGCGGTAGCTTATCTGTATTGTGCGTATCCTGCCGCTCTTTAAATTGTAACATATTTCTGAGCATTTGCTCTTTTAGCATAGGTTCGATATACTCTCTTCCTTCATATACCGTTTCCAATGCTTCCACAAGTATTTTCTGATCGGTGTTTTTGAGCAGGTAACCTTTACATCCGTTACGCATCATTGATTTGATATGGGTGGGAGCATTCAGGCTGGTTATGGCCAATATTCTTATGTCAGGATAAGTTTTACTGACCGTATTTGCTATCTCCGGGCCATTTGCATCAGGCATAAGAATGTCAAGAAGAAGTACATCGGGCTGCTCTGTTTTTAACCCTTCCAGCAGATCAGCACCATTGGTATATGAGCTGATTATACGGATATGGTTGAAGGGAGCCAGCATATTCTGTATGCCTGATATCACCATGGGATGGTCATCTGCTATGGTTACCCTTATCTTCATTGATATATTTTGAAAGCAATTTATCAAATATCAGGCTCTAAAATAATTAAAATTGATTTAATTGTTCCGGCTCATCAAATTCCATTCTCACTGTTGTGCCTATATTTTTATCGCTTTGTATTTCAATTCTTCCTTTAAGGCTAGCCATACGTGCATAAATACTTTTAAGCCCTAACCCGAAATTCTCATCAATTTTTTCGTTGGGCATACCTTTCCCGTTATCTTCCACGGTGAGGCTTAACAGCTTGTTCTCAAAGCTGATCTGAACAATTGCTTCTGTAGCTGCTGCATGTTTTACAATATTTTGTATCAGTTCCTGCACGATCCGGTAAACGGAAAGCTCAAATTGTACATTTAATCTCGGAATCTCTCCTAAAGGCTGGAAGCTGATCTTAAGAGGAATATATTTTTGTAAATCATCGCAAAAGTGATATAAGGCCTCTGTCAACCCTTCTTCCAATAACATATCCGGCATAAGCTTATGAGCCGTATGTCTTAGGTTATCAGTGGCCTGATCTAATTGTGTGACCAGCGGCTGTAAATTTTCTTTTGCAAATTCCGGATGCATTTTAGACATCAGGGAGCTAAGGTTCATCTTGACTACGGAAAAACGGATCATCACACTATCATGCAGCTCTCTGGACAGGCGGATTCTTTCCTGTTCTTCTCCGCTCATTATTGCTTTCATGATATTGATTTTCTGCTGGTTTAGTAAATTTTGCACCTGTTCTTTTTCCAGCTTCTGGCGATGGTTGTAATTTCTCCGTTGTGCCAGTACAAAAGCCAGTAACAACAGTAAGGCAGAGGATGAGGCAATGATTAATAAGTCTCTTTTGTTGATATCGTACTTCTGGCTGTTGATCGTAGATTGCTTGGCAGCAATCTCTTTATCTTTTAAAGCAGTCCTGTACTGTGTTTCTATCTTATTTGCAATTTTAACTGTTTCGTATTTGTTGATACTGTCGCTTAACTCTTTTTCCTGCGTCCTGTGGTAATATGCAGACTTGTAATTACCGGTTTCCGCATAAAGATAAGCTAACAGGTTATGGCTGGTGACCATATCCTTCAATATATTCGACTTTTGAGAAATGGCTAAGGATCTTTTCAGGTAGGATTTTGCCTTGCTATAATCCTTTAGTTTAAGGTAAGCACCGGCTGTGCCCAGTATGCGAAGATTATAACAATAAGGGTCAAGGCTGCCCTTCTCTTTTTCTGCTTTATTAAAATATTCTAATGCTTCCCGGGCAGCACCTTTATTTAATTCCAATATGCCCATATTGGTATAAGCTGTATGGCGTGCATTAACATTTTCATACCGTTCTGTAATATTTAAGACCGTTTGGTAATATATTTTACTTTTGGCCTTATCGCCTAACAGACTATAAGCATGGCCTTTATTCACGGATAAATCGGCAAGCGTATAGAAATTATCCTTTTGTAATGCCAGTTCTTCACCTTTGTTAAGATAAAACAGGGCTTTCTGCGGTTGGTTTAATTTGTTTAACGGAATAGCTATATTATTGTAAATGGCTTCTAACGGAAGCTCTGCACCGTATATGTCAGCAGTATGAAGCGCTTTGCTATAGAACAGCATGCTTTGTTCAAAATTGCCCTGGTAAGTATATATAATAGCGATGTTATTATACAATGTAGTCAACAATTGCCTGGTTCTGCCTGTAGTACAAAGAGGGATAGATTCCGAATACAGGTTGGTTGCTTTTTCATAGGCGCCTCTGCTTGAATAAGTATTCCCTAATCCTATCAGGCTTTTAATTGTTCCGTAGTCGTAAAGAAACAATTTACTTTTATGGAGGCAATGTAAAAATAAATGAGATGCACTATCGGTATAACCGGCAAGCAACAGACTTTTTGCCTTATTTAACAGCTGATCGACAGATGCCGTATCGGAAATACGGAGTTGGAGTTCGGCTTGCGCATGGGCCGGTCTTGAAAGTAAAAGGCACAAGATGATTATACAGGCTGATACTGCTGTTCTGTGACCACAATCTAAAAAGTACCGGTATTTACACATAATCAGGAAAGGGAAGAGCTTATAGTATATTGCACTTACAAAAATAGAGAATGTGTTTATTCAAATTAAGGATTTGAACAAAATGCTTATTTATTGAGTAGTTCTACTCAAATCTTATTTATTGAGTAGTTTACCTCTATACCTGTAGAAGCCGGTTTAATATATTTGTACGAATCAATATTGTTGCTGTCCGGCAGAAAAATGATCAGGCAGGATAGCGGCAGAAATATTTCCATTCTAAAACAGATAATATGAAAAAAAACATTATTTTACTTTGTTTGCTTGGCTTATTTTTTAACACTGGCCGGACCAGTGCACAGCAATGGGAAGTTGTCGGCAAGGCCGGATTTTCAGCATCCGGAAGTGGTGTTTGTAATTGGCAGAATATCAGGATCAATGATAAAGGTGAGGTGTTC
>JBEBVI010000453.1:0-3513 GCA_040392805.1 Taibaiella helva | reverse complement strand
AAAAAGCCCTGCTAATAGGGCTTTTTTGGTTTTTTATACTATCTGTTTGTTTTGTGTTGCTATCGGTATTTTTAGTAAAAGTTTGTACCTTATTTGTATCTTTAATACATAAAGCCAAAAAACGGGAGCAGCCGAAAAATAAAACTTGACTTTTAAAGTTTACAATATGCAAGTAATACAAGCTATCCAAAACCGGATTTACGAAATACGGGGAGAAAGGGTAATGTTAGGCTTTAGATTTAGCAGCCCTTTATGAGGTAGAAACAAAGGTTTTTAACCAAGCCGTAAAACGAAGCATTAAACGGTTTCCCGAGGATTTCATGTTTCAACTAACAAGGCAGGAATGGAGCAACCTTAAAGCCTTTACGGTATCTGAAAGCATTGAAATACAAAATACTACAACCAACCGGTCACAAATTGTGACCACTTCGCAAAAGCACCGTTCCAAAACAGCCTTACCCTATGCCTTTACCGAACAGGGCGTAGCCATGCTTAGCGGTGTACTAAATAGCGACCGGGCTATAAATATGAATATTGCCATAATACGAGCTTTTGTAGAGATACGCCGGGTGCTATTGCAGCAAACCGATATAAAGGAACAGTTGCGTTTAATACAGGAACGAATTACCGAGCATGATGTACAGCTAAGCCAGATTTATGATAGCATTGAAAATCTACTGGATGAAAAAGCAGCAGAAAGGAAATGGGATAACCGGGAGAGGATTGGGTTTAAGAAATAAGAAAAGTTAAACCGGATGAGAAACTTGAGAAAACCCGAAATTGAAATAAATGGCTCTTCGTCATCTTGTGCGTGAATTAGAGCAAGGAAAGCAATCTGTTCGCCTAGATAAAGTGAACCAGGTGCTGGCTTTGTTTGGCAGTGAAATGGGCATGCAGCCAATTACGAATTATGAATCGGATAGTTACGATTCTAAATCCGGTGATTCGTAATTTTTTAATTCGTAATTGAATATATGAGACAGAGAACAAGTTTTCTACAAAAATCGTTTAGCAGAGAGCATTACTGAAAATGGTGATGGGTATACTTTTCTGTATGAGGAAACTTATTTGAATAATTCAAATTCAAAACCTGTCAGCAAAGAAGAATGAGCATTAACTATTAATGGGAAAAAGAACACTCAATATCAATGGTTGCACTGACTTTAAACCAACAAAACAATGAGAAACTATAGGGAAACTTCTATTTATAAAAAGTCGGAAGAAATTCTGGCAACCTTAAGGATAATCACAGACTTATTTCCAGAGAACAATCAAGGATTGCAATTGATAAAAACCACCTTCTGAGTGATGCAATGCTTATTCAGGCAAAATTAGCCGGAGCATTTACTGTAAAACTATACGATATCAAAATGGAGAATGCCACATTTATCCGAAAAGCAGCCAGAGATTTAATGGTGTCATATCACAGTTTAGTGATGTTAGCGTTTGAGGAAGTTGAATATTACAAACTGATTCGGGAGCAGTTGGAAGCATTCCGTTTACTCTTTATCGAATGGGTAGCAGGTTTTAATCCCGCACATTACATTACAGATAACTGGGGATTGTTTAATCCGATCGGAATTAGCCCCGGCTATGAGCAACGAAGCGATGAACTCAATTTTCCGGAAGAAGAAGAGGATGAGGATTTTTAGTCAGACTGTTATCCTGATAAGGATATTTTTTTAAATCTGGGTATATACGTTTTTGTGGCATTGGGTCATCGTACTTCGAATGGTGGCTGGCCTTTGTCGAAAATACAACAACCGTTGTCTATGACAGAATGGTAGCTAAGGCTACTCAATACCTATTCTGTCGTATCCCAATAAACCCGGGATATCCATTCATTCAGATTATTCCATCCCTATACCCCCACTCTATATCAAATCCCTACATTTTAAGCAACAAAAAACCAGCCATACTCCCAACCAGTATAATAACCACAGTACTCAATCTTTTTCGTAAGAGCATTAAGGCAAGGCACAGCGCTAAAATTACCGATCCCCGCCAATCCTTTATAGAAGAAGTAAACAAATGAAATCCCACTACGGCTATTATGGAAACGGAAGCGGCACTGAGCCCATCTAAAAAGAGCCTTAGTTTCTGGCTCTTGCGGGCAGACGATAGTACCTTATGTAGGAAGAATGAAATAAAGAATGAAGGCAGGAATATACCGGCCGTCGCCAGCACCCCGCCGGTTGTCCCGTTAATAAGATAGCCGGCAAACGTAGCACTGGACAATATAGGCCCCGGAGTAATCTGGCCAACAGCGATGGCATCCATCAATTGCTGATGGCTCAGCCAATGGTTATGCCGCACCAGCGCTTCATCCATATAGGCAAAAAGCACATAACCGCTTCCGTATAAAACCGCTCCTATTTTCAGAAAGATAAGAAAGAGTTTGTTTCCGGCAAATTGATTACTTACCTGCATAACGACAGGAATAAAAAGCATACCTGCAGATGAAGGCAACTTGTTCTTTGTTGCATACATCAGATAATTAAGCGTGCCCGCCACAATGATCAGCAACACTTCATTCATGCCATAAAGCGCACCCAAAAATACCAGGAGGCAAATAAGAATGAGTCTCCGACTATTCTTCAATGTGTTATGGGAAAGTCGGAAAACCGTCCCTATAACCAAAGCAGTAGTAGCAGGCCGGACACCAAAAATAAAATACTGCACATCCGGCAAAGTACTATACCGCTGATAAAAATAGCCCAGCAGCAAACATATCAGCATGGCCGGAAATATATAGCAAACACCCGCCACAACCAACCCCAGTCGGCCACCGCGCTCCTTACCGCAATGCATCACTATTTCAACCGCATTGGGGCCAGGTATAATATAAGAAGTGCTGAGCACATCCATAAAATGCTGATGGTCTATCCATTTCCGCTTCACCACCATCTCATTCTCTATGGTAGCAACCATACCGGCAATACCTCCAAAACCTATGGTTCCCAGCTTCAAACTGGATACGGCGATCTGCCTCAGTCTCATGACTTTACTTTCCATATGATCTTTTGTATGTTCCGGCTGCATACGGGTAGATTAAAAATGAGTAGCCAAAAATACACTAAACTTTAGTGCCCCTTTGCTATGGATCACATAGTAATCGATGTAGAAGGGTATTTTTTACAGTTAAATGGATATTATCATTTTCAGTACCTGGTTAAATTCTTTGCGAGAAAAAATTTGGTCGGTGTTAATAAATAAATACAAACAAAACGCCCGTATCCGAAATTGTCTGAAATAAAAAACCGGTGCACGAAATATTCGCACACCGGTTCTGAGGCCTTTGAAGCCCTGGTAATAAATGATTACGCTAGTCTGACATTAACCGCATTCATGCCTTTCTTGCCTGGTTGCACATCATATGTTACTCTGTCGTTTTCATTAATGTCGCTTTGTAAGCCACTGATGTGAACGAAAATATCTTCCGTACCATTATTAGGTGTGATAAATCCGAAACCTTTTGATTCATTAAAGAATTTTACTGTACCTTCTTGCATT
>JBEBVI010000452.1:0-3569 GCA_040392805.1 Taibaiella helva | reverse complement strand
TTGTGTGAAACCCTCTACTTTAATATATTTTTCTGTTTTTTTATATTTTCTATAAATAAATTATTAAATTAGCATTATATTTATGTGCTTTTATCCGCAAAGCATTAATACCCGTCTAAACAATAAGACCCATCAAAGTGAATCCCTGTCGGATGGAATGATGCTTCATAATATAATAAATACTTCATAATAAATAGCTTATATGAGATGAAAAGTATCTTTAGTGCAACAGGTCTTATTACTTTGACATTTCTGCTATGCATATCAGACCATACAGCACGTGCTCATACAGAGCCGGCTATTAATAGCTCCGGGTTAAGTTTTATTGAGAATAAAGGCCAGTGGGAAACAGAAGTGAGATATAAAACGGAGATCCCCGGTGGCGCTCTGTTTATAACGGACAATGGACTGGTGTACAATTTCGAAAGTGCCACCGACCGTAAGCGTATCGAAGAGCTGACCTGTGGCAGGATAGAAAAAGGCTTAGCCCCGGCCGACATCAGTAACGAGATCCTGCATCATCATGCCTATAAAATAAGCTTCTCCGGCGCACAACAACCACACTATACCACGGCAGGGAAAAGGTCTTATTATCATAATTATTTCCTGGGCAACGATCCGGGCAGGTGGGCAGGAAATGCAGGCTTGTACGAAAAAGTCGTGCAACATGACATTTACAAAGGTATAGACATGGCCATCTATAGTCATGGCACAACAATAAAATACGATTTTATAATTGCCCCGGGAGCCGACCCTTCACAGATCGTGCTGCATTTTGAAGGCATACAACCGGCGCTGACACCGGAAGGGCATCTCCGCATCTCCACTTCCGTAAATGAGGTTATTGAGCGCGCACCGTATGTATACCAGGTGATCAATGGCCGGGAAGTGAAGATCAACAGCCGTTATCGCTTATCCGATGGTATGGTTACGTATGAATTACCGGAAGATTATAACCGGGCATATACTTTAATTATAGACCCGGAGCTGGTTTTTTCCACTTATAGCGGTGCTACCGGAAGTAGTCACCTGAGCTATGCCACTACCTATGATAAGAGCGGGAATCTGTATGCCGGTGCTTATGCCGCCTCTGTAGGATGGCCGGCTACTCTTGGCGCTTTTCAGCGAACAGGAGGCGGAGGCATAGATGTCGGTATTAATAAATATAACGCTACCGGCTCCGCCCTGCTCTATTCCACATATTACGGAGGACGAGGCAATGACATTGTAAATACCATGATCACCAATGACCAGGAGGAGCTGATAATAGCAGGTACCAGTAGTTCTAATAATCTACCCTTTACTACAGGCTGTTACGACAGTACCTATAATGGCGGCCAGGATATATTCATAGCTCATTTCAGTGCCACCGGAACGACCCTGGCCGGGGCCACCTATATAGGTACAACCGGAGCAGAGCCCGTTACCTATACGGAACGGATGGCAATGAGCCCACTTGAAGTTGCGCTGGATAAGGCCGGTAATATATGGATCGGCGCCAGTACCAATTCCGCTGCCTTTCCGGTTACGGGCAATGCTTATCGTTCTACCTACTCCGGCGGCCCTGCTGACGGCATTATTTTTCAGTTAAGCGCCGATTGCGCCCGGCTATTGTACAGCACTTACCTCGGTGGCAGTGGCAGCGACCTTTGCTTAAATATCATTGTCAACCATGCCGGTAATATAGTAGTATGCGGCGCCACATCCAGCGCTAACTTCCCCGTTACGGCAGGAGCCATGCATACTGCAGCTATAGGAAACGAAGATGGTTTTGTATCCATTATAAATCCCGTCACAGGAAGCCTGCTGCATTCTACTTATATCGGCACGGTAGATTTTGACCATGCTTACCGCTTACAGGTGGATAAGAAGGACAATGTTTTCGTACTGGGCGGCACTTTGGGAAACTATCCGGTTTCTTCCGGGGCATATCACATTCCTCGTTCCAATATATTTATAGACAAGCTTTCCGCTACCTTAAGCACTTCTTTATCCAGCACACGTTTGGGCAATCCTCAGGACACAACCCGCTTTATTCCCTCTGCTTTTTTATACGATATTTGCGGCAGGGTTTATGTATCCGGTTTCAATGCAATCAGCGGACTGCCTACCACCCGGGATGCTTACCAGACAACCTCGGGGGGATTCTGGTTTTGTGTTTTTGAGCCGGAGTTCCAAAGTTTAAAATATGCTTCCTATTTCGGTTCAGGGCATACCCATGCCGGCATTCACAGGTTCGATCCGGCAGGCATTACCTATCAGTCGGTATGCTCTTCTGTTAATAATTTCCCGATAACATCTAATGCCGTATTCCCCCAAAAGCGCAATTCAGGATTAGACAACCTGAGCTTCAAATTCGACTTCCAGTCGCTTATCTGCATTTCCCGCTTTGAGCTCGGGGCAGGTCAGAAAGATTCCGGCTGCGCCCCTTATACGGTCGACTTCATAAACACTTCAATTCTTCCCGACAGCACGACATGGGATTTTGGCGACGGTAGTCCGTTGAGCTATACCGCCAATCCTCAGCATACTTATGTCCGGCCGGGTATTTACCAGGTAGCTTTATATGTACGTAACGATAGTTCCTGCAATGTTTTTGACACCTCTTACCGGACTATTGAAGTCTTTCACACGGAGTTGCCAGATATTGCAGTAAGAGATACATTATTCTGCCAGGCCACCGGGAATACAGATCTGGCGGTTACGATCAATAATCCCGGTATACATACCCGTATTCAATGGGGGCCTGCTACCGGCATACGGACACCTCAGGATAAAGCTACGGTAAATGTGGATCCCAATGTGAACAATGTTTATTATGTAAACGTGAAGGACACTGTGGAAGGTGTATGTGGCTTCAGTGTGACCGACACCATACATATCGACCTTGTGCCGCGTATACTGAACATACTTAATGTGGACAGCTCGGTGTGCGCCGGCGCCAAAATTGCCATCAATACAGAGGGTAGTCCCGGCTACAGCTACCTATGGACGCCCTCAACGGGCGTAAGCGACCCAACAGCACCTAATCCTGTTATTACCGTTAACGGCGCTATTACCTATACACTCACCGCCTCTTACCCCGGATGTGCCGATACCGCTGTTCAGATATATTTTGACAACGACTACACAGTGATAGATCTCGGTGAGGATAAAATATTATGTGAAGGAGATTCGCTTCAGCTGATAGCAGGAAACAGTTATCATGATTTTCTGTGGAGCACGGGCGATACTACTTCCTCAATCACCGTATATACATCGGGGCAATATTGGGTGACGGTACCTAAAGGAAATTGTAAAGGGGAAGCCGATACCGTCGATATTACATTCTATCCTTACCCGGATTTAAAAATATGGAATAATGACACCGTGATTTGTGAAAACTCATCCATCCGGCTGTACGCAACAGGGGCAAGCCATTACCAATGGGCACCTGCCGACTATTTAAGCGATCCCTATACAGCAGAGCCGGAAGCCTACCCTCTGCAGGACATTACCTATTACCTTACCGGTAGTTTTCATCCGCAGTGCGAAATGACGGATTCCATCCGTATCTCCGTAAATCCTGC
>JBEBVI010000451.1:0-3580 GCA_040392805.1 Taibaiella helva | reverse complement strand
AATATGATAAAATTGATGCTAAAAAAGTAAGTTATGTTAAGACCAATAAAAAATAAACAGCAATACGAAGATGCACTTTCAAGAGTGTATGCGTTAATGCAAAAAAACATCAGACCCAACTCGAAAGAGAGCGATGAGCTTGAGGTTCTTTCCATTCTTGTCAAAGAATACGAAAACGAGCATTACCCTGTACCATCGCCTCACCCAATAGAAGCTATTAAATTTCGCCTGGAGCAAATGAATATGTCAGAGACAGAATTGTCGGAAGTATTGGGCGCCCGTTCCCGTAAGTCAGAAATTCTTTCCGGGAAAAGGAAACTTAGCCTGGCTATGATACGCAGGCTTGCTGAAAAATTACATATTCCGGCAGAAGTGCTGATACAAGCTTATTAAATTTCTATTACCTCCTACGCATTTCTGGCGCTTACTTCTAAAAATGTGCTTCTTAACTGATATAATTTACTGTTATGTCTTCCCGGTATATCGCCATATCCAAAACAAAGAAGATAGGTGAGAGTTGGCCTGTTTTTGTCTTTCTCTTCTACATTGGATATGTTGATTTATATGAAACACTGCACATTTTCCCCTATTAAATATTTATATCACCTTAAAACAACTTTGCCAAATTCGTCCTCGCAGGCCAGGGCATCATTTGAGTAAGTTATTCTGACACAATTATCAAGAAAATAAACAGCCCCAAAAATCCGGAAGTATATTTCTAATTTTGAATTATCTTTTGCAAAGCAAAATTTTTACTTTTAGCTTAACAGCAGTGTATAATCGTTATTTTGAAATCAGCTTATTCTACATATCGTCAGCTATTATTCCGTACAGCAGTAACCTCACTGTTGTTCGTCATTACTATATATGGAATATCAGCACAGACAGAAGGTGCGCACATTGATAATATACAGATGCCGCCTCTGTCCCGACAATTACTACTTGCCGATTCGGTTGATAGATCCGGTCGGTTTGACAGCGCCCTCCTGCTATGGAAAAATACATTAGAAAAGAGCCTGTATGTAAACTACCGGTACGGAGCGGCAAAAAGCCTGTACCGTATATCCATGATTCAATTCAGAAAAGGAAACTATAAGGAAGTGTTGCATAGCTGTCGCGAAGCGTTATTGTATTGTGATACTCAGTATAAAAGCAGTAATATATTTATTGCCGGGATGTATAATAACATAGCTTTGGTGTATCTCTACATGGGAGATTATGAGCGAAGCATGCGTATATTCCAAAAAGCATTGGATGCTTATGATAAATACGGTTCCGAATTGCACGGGGAGAACCTTTTTAATAATATGGCCATAGTACTCAACTATCTGGGGCAATACAGACAGGCCTTGCATTACCTGGACAAAGCGGAAACAGAAGCAAAAAAGAATAAGCACTACAAAGTGTATTCCGGATCCTTAATTAACAAGGCTATCAGTTATAAAGGATTGAACGACAGTATAAATTACCGGTATTATCTAACAATGGCCCTGAACTCGGCTCAGCGCTATCAGCAGCCGGAAGTGGAGCAGACAGCAACCACTAACCTGGCCAACCTGGCTCTGGATAATAATGAGCCCGACCTTGCCTTAATGTATGTACAAAATCTGGCCCGCAGATACCCCGATATGATTTTTACCAACAGAATTCATATTTTATGTACTAAGGGCATAGCCTATTTTGAAAAAGGAGCGTATACGCAGGCCAAGCATTATCTAAACCAAACCTTAGAGATAGGGCGCCAGGCTAACCACACAATGTCCGTCTTAAACGCACATAAATACTTGTCCAGAATATATGAAAAAGAAGGCAATTACAGGAAAGCCCATTACCACCTTCAGCAGGAGAAAGAGTTGCGGGACAGTACTAACAACAAAGAAAAAACAGAAGCTGTAATGGCTATAGAAGCCCGCTACAGAACAGCGGAAAAAGATAAAGTGATTGCAGAAACGAAGCTGGCATTAAAAAGCAGGGAACAGGAACTGACAAAGAAAAACTTTTATATTTCCCTGGTCACTTCCGGAGGTATCCTGATTACTATATTGCTGATTGTGCTGTACCGGAACTATAGAATAAAACAAAGGCTGCAACAGGATAAATTAAGGATTTCGGTGATGGACAGTGAAGAGAAAGAGCGAACGAGGATAGCCCGGGAGCTTCATGACAGCATTATGATCAGGTTTGCCGTAGTAAAAATGAACCTCAGTACCTTTATTGGTACCCATGCATACAACAAGGATACAGAAGAGTTGAAAAACATCTTAAAGCAACTGGACCAGGCAACCGGTAAATTGAGAAGTGCAGCGCACAATTTAATGCCTGATATGCTGCTACAGGAAGGATTGGTTCCGGCCCTGGATTATTTTTGCGATAATTGCAGTGAGATGACGGATATGGAAATTGAGCTGCTATACTATGGATCCATTCCCAGGCTGGAGGTTAATTTTGAACTGTCGTTATATCGTATTATACAGGAGTTGGTTCAAAACGTGATTAAGCATGCGGCTGCTACCCAGGTTATTATCCAATTGAGCTGCCAGGAACAGATCCTTACCGTTACCGTAGAAGATGACGGCGTAGGCATGGATAGCAGGGATGTCCATTTAAACAAGGGAATTGGCCTGAAAAGTATAGAGAACAGGGTGAAAGCGCTTAATGGAAACATAGAAATAGAAAGCAGTAAGGGAAGTGGCGTGTCCGTTTACCTGCAATTTCAACTGGATAATATTTCCGCTATGGAAACAATTGAGCGTTATAAGTGAAAAACTAAAAGTGAAAAGTTGAAGGTGACACTCATCGCCTTGTCACCCATTATTCATTGTTATATGATAATAAAGATCTGCATTACCGACGACCATCCCCTTGCTATCAAAGGATTGGAAAATATGCTGGCTGCTTTTGACCATATACAGGTACTATCATCCTATTCATCGGGTGAAAAACTTTTGAAGGGCCTGGAAACGGAACAGCCGGATGTGCTATTGCTTGACGTGTTACTGGCAGATATTCACGGTGAGGAATTGGCAAAGCGTGTCCATAGCTTATATCCCTACATTAATATCCTGGCTATTTCCAGCCTGGATGCCCCGGCACATGTGAAAAATATGCTCAAAAACGGGTGTAAGGGATATGTACTGAAAAATATTGAACAGGATACACTGGTAACAGCTATAGAAACAGTATACAAAGGGGAGGAATTTTTAGATGATGTCATTAAGGATAAGTGGGCTAAATATCTCCTGAAGTATAAAAGAATGATACCGGAAAAAAAGGCGCCGCTCACCCGCAGGGAAACAGAGGTCTTACGCCTGATAGCAAAGGAATACTCCAACCAGGAAATAGCAAAAGCGCTTTTTTTGAGTATCCGGACAGTAGAAAATCATCGTTTTAATATCCAGCAGAAATTAGAAATTAAAAATACGGCCGGCCTTATTAATTCTGCTATACAAATGGGATTACTGGAAGATTAGTGTGTGATAAAGGGCTTGGTTTAGTTAATTAGCATTGTCGGGCTCAATAATATCTTCAGCCTTTCTGCATACTTTGCAATTCTCATTAATGTTTGAATATCATTCAGTAA
>JBEBVI010000450.1:0-3590 GCA_040392805.1 Taibaiella helva | reverse complement strand
TGGACCGTTTGTGCAAATAGGTACTATCGCTTTCCACCTATCGGAAGTGATACCTAAAATGCCGGGGGATGGATTTATCCTTTAATACGCAATCTGGTCATTGTTACGGTATGCTGCCTTCACCTGGGCCCAAACAGCTCGGTTGTTTAGCCCCGGGGATTGTAGGTACTGGTTTATGTTGCTCATGATGTGGGCTAATCGTTGTTATTTTTGTAGCGCATACTGGTATTTTTCCAGGAGGTTCCATAGGTCATAGAAGGTATCATTGCCCGCTTTATCTGAAAAGCTGGTATTAAAAATCATCATCCTTCCAAGATTGGTTTTGGGGTCGAAGAACAGTATAGCCATTACCCCGGGGTCGCCGCCTGTGTGCCCGATATAACCCGTATAGCCAAAGCCGATAAAAATTCCGGAATTGTAGGATTCACTATAAGGATTGCGCTCGTTTCGTTCAGTAAAGTTGAATGCGGATAGCTGGGGCCTGAAATATTCTTTATAACTTTCTTTTGACAGCAAGGTTCCTTTTCCGTTATAGCCCTTAATCAGTTCCGTTAAGAACTGGCTTAAGTTATTCATTGATGTGATCAACCCACCATCGGGATACGTTATCGTTTCATAACAGGGTAGCGCTGTGTTTGGGCTGGCATATAATGTAGCATAGTCGCCGGAGAGCGGCGTATCTTTAATGTTCCAATACGAAGCATTCATGCCCAGTGGATCCAGGATATATTCTTTTGTGAAATCAGCAAATGATTTTCCGGTAGCTTGTTCTATAATAAGCCCGGCAAGCGCTGTCCCAACGTTGGAATAGGCATATAGGTCACCTGGCTTTTTATCCGTAAAACTGTTTTTGTTCCATTTCCCGTCTTTTGCTACTACCTCCTTCAGGAAGGCCTGCATGGAGATAGCGGCATCAGGAGGGTTAAAGATCTGCTCATTATCAAAGTCGAGCCGTACCCCTTTCAGGTCTTGATGAGGCTTTAGGAAATAATTTTTTGAAAGATAATATTCATTGTCGATGATCGATGATGTATGTGTTGCTAAATGCCTGATGGTGATCTTTTCCTGTGGAAAACCTGGATTTACTACCACAAAGGGCAGGTAGCGCTCAATAGGGTCATCTAAATTTAATTTACCCAGCTCCTGTGCCTTTAGCAGTGCAATACCGACAAAGATCTTGGAGACAGATGCGATGGGCTGGATCGTATTTTCAGTATATTTGGTGTTGGTTGCAACATCCGAAAATCCAAACCCGTTTTGGTACACCACCCCCTGATCATCTACGATGGATACGGCAAATCCGTTAAAGATCTTTCTGTTGAGAATTTTGACTATTTCACCGGTAAGTGCATCTTTTACAGGGGTCTCCGGTTTGGATACCTGGCTATGCGCTGCCATTAAGCAGGAAAGCAGATATATTGATGTTGCCAGGGCTGCTTTTTTCATTTGAAAATAGTTTTTTAGATTTTAGGACCATCTTTTGCAAGGAGCGATTACCATTAATAATACTTATAGAAACATTTCTAATTTTGGTTAATGCTTCCTTAGTTGGTGTCCGGTCAGTATTTTATCAAAATTTCTTACCCCAATAAGGATATTTATAGTGCCCGGTGATCTGGGCATTGCGGTCGTTATAATCTTATTCCCTGGATTAAAATAGCCTCTTTGATAGATTGCTCTTTCAAATGTAAATACTTCTTTCGTTCTTCGTCTTTCAAAAAGCGCTCAAAGTCCTGTTGATCCTGGAACTCCACGAGGTGAATTTCATAAGGTTGGTCTATATGGCTTTCTACGAAATTGCTTTCTCCCGGTCTGACGCGGAATAAAAGCCTTCCGTTATATTTTGAGATCGCCGGAATAGCAATACTTTCAAATTCGTCAAAAGTTCTTTCCTGGCCCTCGATAATGTAGATCAGTTGTGTAATTAAGATCATTTTGTCCTGGTTGTTGATTGTTTTGTAGTGAATTACAGTGCCCCTGTTTTACCGGTTAAGAAATTTTTCAATCAGGGCCACTGCAAATTCACTTTCCTTATAGCCGGGTTGTATCGTTGTTATTTCCCCGATGTAGGCGCCGTGCCCACCGGGGATAATGGCTAAGCGACAATCAGGAATGAGCCTTGACATAGCGACAACATGTTCGGGGCTTGCTACATCTTCAGTGCCATTGATAAGCAAGACAGGTGACCGGATAGAGGTAAGCTGTTCGTCTGAAAACTCTTTAAACGTGATCATCCTGCCAGCACATTTCCGGTACATATTTACAAGTTTTGCACTGTCGGGGGTAACTTTCAGAAAGGCATCCTTGTAGGGTTGCGGCATTTGTTCAAAAGTGCCGTTTTTCATAGATGTCCAGAACTGCTCAGGAGCGCCATCACGCTTGAGCAATGCAGAAGCAGCGATTACTTTGTTGCATATTTCGGGGTAGTTGATCGCTAAAAGCAATGCAGTATTTCCGCCATTGCTAAACCCGAAAATATCAGCCTGCTGTATATTTAAGTTTTTCAGTAGTTCACGGACATCATCTGCATCTTGCTCAAATGAAAGGGGTGCATCGCGATCTGATGTCCGCCCATGGGCTTGCAGCTCTACACAGATCAGCTGCCTGTGTTGAGCGAGCAACGGTATCACGTTTCCAAAAGTGGACTGGATCGTAGACCCGCCGCCGTGTAGTAAAACAAGCGGTTTGCCCTGCCCGTAGATTTCGTAATACATATTAATCCCGTTCACTTGTGAATAGCCACTTGTAAATGCCAGGGTGTTTTTCATGACGGTTGTTGAAGGGGTAACATTTTCATTGGCCCCGTTTTCTGCGGTACATGATCCTAAAATCAGCACTGCCGGGGCAAAATATAAGAGGGCCGTTTTCATTTTTATCCGTTTTGATCGAGTAAAGTTTGCATATTGTGCAGCATTTGCAGCCAGCTTGGATAGGCTCCTGTTTTTTTAGCCAGCGCTTGTGATACGGTTTGTCGCAGTTGCAGCCTGGTCTTCCCGTTTTCTTCCTTTAGCCTTACTGTCACCAATGTAGTTCCTGGCCATGCCGCGTCCATACCGGTATCAGCCGGATGTACCGGTTTGCCGTTTTCGTCTGCATTCGTCATTGTAAATACCAGTTTTGAATAGGGTACAACTTCTTGATATACGCCAATGCACCAACAGTCGCCGTATTGGGGATGGGAAACGCAGGAATGGAATTGCCCGCCATTTTTAATCTGGAGTTTTTTGAAGCGAATAGTACAACCATCAGGCGCGTACCATTTCATCAGCTTTTCAGGATCTGTCCAGGCCTGAAAGACCTTTTCGATGCCGGCAGTAAACGTCTCCTCGATAAAGACTTCGTTCTTGTTCAGGTTATTTTCCATTTCCTTGTTTTTGTGATTTATTAAGGCGTTTGTTTGATTTTTTTATGACCCCGGTTGTCCTTTTTGATTGCAGTTCTTCTTGTTCTACAAAGGCTTTTAATGCTTTAAGTTTTTCCGTCCACATTTCTTGATATTGTTGCACCCATTCATGTACCTCATTTAATTTTTCAAGCTTTGCTTCGTACAGTCTTTATCTTCATTATGTCTTAGTATGTATCAGCCCAAA
>JBEBVI010000449.1:0-3610 GCA_040392805.1 Taibaiella helva | reverse complement strand
CGCAGCTGGGCCGCATTCGAGGCCTCGCGCACCAGATCCAGCTCGTCGTGCAGGTACTTGTCGAACTCGGCCACCACCTCGCGCGGTTTCAGGCGCTTGCCGTCGGCCGAGAGTTTCTCGACCCAGCCGGCCATCATGCGCATCAGACTCAGGTCTTTTTCGATGGCCGGCAGCATGTTCGGGCGCAGCACCTTGACCGCCACCTCCCGCCCGGCATGGCGCGGGTCCCTCAGGCGGGCGAAATGCACCTGCGCGATCGATGCGCTGGCCACCGGCACGCGTTCGAAATGCTCGAACACCTCGTCCAGCGGCCGGCCGTAGGCGCGCTCGATGGTGGCCACGGCGACCTCGCTCGGGAACGCTGGCACGCGATCCTGCAGACACGCCAATTCATCGGCGATGTCCGGCGGCATCAGATCACGCCGGGTGGACAGCACCTGGCCGAACTTGACGAAAATCGGCCCCAGCCGCTCCAGCGCCTCGCGCAAGCGCTGCCCGCGCGGCGCATCCAGCCTGCGCCCCAGGGAGACGACACGCGACAGCAACCGGATACCCGGGTGCTGGAAGCTGGACAGCACCAACTCGTCCAGGCCATGGCGCAACGCCACCCAGACAATGAAGGCACCCCGGAAAAAACGCCTCATGACACGTGTCCGCCGCGCTCGCTGTCCGTCGGCGTGGCGGCCCGGGGGTGGGCACCGCCACTACCCGGCAGGCGCCCGACAAAGGCCCTGAGCCCCTGCGCGGCCGCCGTGGCAGCCCGCACGAGGGTATGCGCCGCGGCATCGCCGACGAAGCGCGAGAGATCCTCCTCGACGTCCCAGCGGACATTGTCGACCAGCCAGGCCAGTTCGCTTGCCAGCTGCACATCGCCCTGGATGTCGACCGCGGGCCTGTCGCCCGAGAGCACCGCCTGCGCCAGGGCCAGCGGCGACGACTGTGTGAGCGTGACCACCAGATCGGCCTTCGCTTGCGGTCCCGGCCGCTCGACCAGACCCGCCGGCGTCGCGGCCAGCGTCAGGTGAAAGCCGGCCCATTGCAGCCGCACCGGCTTGCCGCACTGGCGCCTGAGCCGCTCCCGGGCCTGCGGCTCCGGCATCAACACATGGTTGAGGAACAACACCACCCGGTTCTGCACCTCATCGACCACCCAGTCGGGCGGCGACATGGCCGACAGCAGCCCTTGCAGGCCGCCGCCGGGCAGGGACGAGGAAGAGCCGAAAGGAGAGAAGGGACGCTTTGCTTGCATGATCCCCCGATTCTGACGGATAAATACCGCAGCATCCCGCACCAGCGGTGGCGCATGAGGGACACGGTCCCGCCGCCGGGCCGCCCCGAGGCGGGGTCAGCCCTCCTATTTACTGCAGGGCCTGCACCCCCGCCACCAGCCAGGCGCCCTCGCCCGACTTCGGCCGGGTGATGTTCCACACCTCCCGGAAGGGACTGGGCCCGGCAGCGGCATGCTCGCGCGACATGCCGGAAAACTCCACGCTCGCCACGTAGGCGTCACCCTGGTCCTCGACCCCCAGCAACTGGGCGTCGAGCATCAGCACCTCGGTCTGGGAGCTGGCCCCCGGGCTGACCCGCTCGCGCTCCTCCAGCTCCGACTGGAGCTGCTGCAGCATGGTGTCGGTCATCATGGCGCGCAGGCTGGCGACATCGCCGCGATCCCAGGCCTGCTGCAGCCCCAGGAAGTTGGCCTTGGACGCCTGGAGAAAGGCCTCGGCATCGAAGCCGGCCGGCCACGGATCAGGGCTGGCCAGCGTGCCCGCCACGGCCGGCCCCACTTACCAGGGGCGGGCCGAGGCGTCATTGCCCACGTTCTTCGGGCTGTAGTCCCGCGGTATGCGCGAGTCCACGCGCAGGGGATCGACCAGTGCCTGATCGTACACGCCACGCTCGGGCGTGCGCCGGGTGCGCCACAGGAGTCGCAACGCCAAGCCGGCCACGACCACCAGCACCCCCCACCACCACCATCCTCCCCGCATCAACCGTCTCCCTCGTTGTTGATATCCCGGCCGTCACGCCCGCCGCGTCAGCATTTGATCCCCAGGTGCAGCGCCACCACCCCGGCACTGAGATTGTGCACATCCACGTGGCCGAAGCCAGCAGCCTTCATCATCTGGCGAAGCTCTTCCTGCCCCGGGTGCATGCGGATCGATTCGGCCAGATAGCGGTAGCTGTCCTCGTCCTTGGCCACCACCCGGCCCAGCACGGGCAGCACCTTGAACGAATACCAGTCATACGCCTTCTCCAGCGGCTTGGCGACCCGGGAAAACTCCAGCACCAGCAGCTTCCCCCCAGGCTTGAGCACACGGCGCATCTCGGCCAGTGCCGCGTCCTTGTGGGTCATGTTGCGCAAACCAAACGCCACCGACACGATGTCGAAATGGTCGTCGGGGAACGGCAGTTTCTCGGCGTCACACACCAGCGTGGGCAGCACCAGGCCATGGTCGAGCAGGCGGTTGCGCCCCTCGCGCAGCATGGCTTCGTTGATGTCGGTGTGCACCACCGTGCCACCGGGCCCGACGCGACGGGCGAACGCCATCGACAGGTCGCCCGTGCCGCCGGCGATGTCCAGCACCCGGTCACCCGGGCGGGGATTGGCCACGTCGATCGTGTAGCGCTTCCACAGACGGTGCAGACCGGCCGACATGAGATCGTTCATCACATCGTACTTGGGCGCCACCGAGTCGAATACGCCGCGCACACGCTGCGCCTTCTCCTGCTCGTCGACGGTCTTGTAGCCGAAATGGGTGGTGGCCATGTTGCTTGTCTCTCTTGGTTGGCGGCCGGAATCAGTGGCCGCCACAGGCATGGCCGGCCCTGGCGGGCATCGGCGCATCCCTGTCGAGGCCGGCTTCCTTCAATCGACGCAGGTAGTCGTCCCAAAGTTCCGTCTGGCGTGCGCCCAGATCGTGGAGGTACGCCCACGTATAGATGCCCGAGTCGTGGCCGTCGGAAAACACCGGCTTGATGCCGTAGTTCCCGACCGGCTCCAGCGCCTCGATATCGACCTCGCGCTTGCCGGTCTGCAGGGTTTCCTGGCCCGGGCCGTGCCCCTGGACCTCGGCCGAGGGCGAGTACACGCGCATCAGCTCGAACGGTATGCGCAAGGTCCTGCCGTCCGAGAAGGCAATCTCCAGCACGCGCGAGGCGCCATGCACGGTGATGTCCTGCGGGACGGGTGTGTCTTTGCTCAGTCCGGACATAGTGCCGCTCCTGCCGTCAGACCAGCACGCGCTCGATGCCGCCCTGGTTGGCCTGACGCACGTACTCGGGCAGCCAGTTCTCGCCCAGGATGCGACGCGCCATCTCGACGACGATGTAGTCGGCCTCCAGCAGGCCGTTGCTCAGGTCGTCCTGGTAGCGGTTGAGGCCCTGCAGGCAGCTCGGGCAACTGGTGAGGATCTTCACGTTGTCCTGCCCGCCCACGGCACCCGAGGCGCGCAGGGCGGCCTCGCCCTTGCGGATTTCCTCTTCCTTGCGGAAGCGCACCTGGGTGGCGACATCGGGGCGCGTGACACCGAGCGTGCCGCTTTCGCCGCAGCAGCGGTTGTTCTTGAGCACGTTCTCGCCCACCAGCGCCTTCTAGGTCCTGGTCGAGTCG
>JBEBVI010000448.1:0-3614 GCA_040392805.1 Taibaiella helva | reverse complement strand
TACAAGTACTTCGGCACAGCCCGCCCTGAGCTTGTCGAACGGGCTCAGTACAAGTAAGGAAGTTATTCTGATTATTTTACTAACTAAATTCCGGGCACCCACACCCATTTTATTTTGTATCTCCGCCAAACCCCCACTCCAAAAATCAAAAAGTCTTAAAATCAAAAAAACCTAAAATCCCCTCCCCGCTCAACCATGCCGCCGCAAATGCTCTACCAGCTTAGAAGACCGATACCCGAAATCCGCACCGAAGCTATTAATAACAATACCCTTCACACCATATTTTTCCGACGAAATAGCATAGACAATACTTTCATCAGCGGGATCTGTCATACCTTCAAAACGATGTACCTCATCTATTACAAAATCTTCAGGAGATAATTCCATAGTATTATTATGACAAATGAGGCAGTCCTTCTCCGACTGCAGCAGAAAGTCTGTAGTATATCCCCGCTTTGCCAGGTCGTTTACCGCTTCACTAAGTGTTATATAACTGTAAGGAACCCCTTTTTTATCCTCCATAACTATCTTTTTAGATTACACAAAGTTACCTAAAAAACCAATGAGAAAAAACCCCGCAGGTACCGGTACCCGCGAGGTTTAAAAAAGGCAAACTGCTGAGTTAATGCTACCTGCCTGATTTAACAATCTTCTCTCTCCACACAACCCTTCCACGCTGATCGCTTAGCTCGATCATATAAGTACCGTCTGCAAGATCCTTCAGAGATATCACTTTATCATCCGATTGCAACAGCCGGCGGCCGGCTATATCGGACAATACAAGATGATAAGGCTTGCCGGACTTAATATATAAGTTGTTGTTCACCGGGTTGGGATACACCAGGATACCAGCCTGCAGCCTGTCTTTACTGCTAATAGCCAGGTTATTCACCGTATAGACATTTGAAGAATCGATACAGCCATTCTCCTCTTTTACCACAACACTGTAATCTCCGTTTTCGGTAACGATGTACGTAGAATCTGTAGCTCCCGGTATAGGCTCGCCATTAAAATACCATTGATAAGATACATAAGTCTGCGTGGTGCCCAACTTTGTTTTATCAATATTAATCTCAGCCGGTTCACCATTCTGCCTTACGGTTATGGTACGCCAGCAGCTACCAATCACTTCCGGGTCGGATGCGCGCAGCCTGATGCGGTACACCTCACCGGCCCTGGCGGTAGATGGCAACGTACAGGTCATAGTTCCGGAGCCTGTGGCACTGACCGTCCCGATAATAACCGGGTTGGTATAACTGAATTCACCTGGCAGGTCTGACATTTCAACACTAACCTCATTCCCGGTTTTATATACTCCTGCCGTAACGAAAGGCAATTCAAAAGTCCCTTCCACACATACCAATGTATCACTGAACCCCGGATCGATCTCTATATTCAAAAACTGGCTTACAAACATATCCATGTCACCATATAGCTTTGTCTGATACGCCCCTTCCGTAGCAATACCACTGTCGGACATCATCATTGATATACCTGACATATAAACCGTCCCTACAGGATCCGTCGTTAAGGCCGCCGGCTGAGTCGCACTCGGCCCATAAAAAGTGCTGTATTGCAGGGTACCGTCCATCGAAGCATACCGGTATAATACCCCGTTATAACCAAAAGTTGATCCCGTCATCGGCAAAAAATCCGGCTGCAAGGCATCAGGTGTCGGCTTTATATCCGAAAGACCCATGCTATAACCACACAGGTACAGGTTATTACAGGCATCTACCGACATCTTTCCTACCAAAGCAGGGCCTTTCTCGGGGCCTATATAAGTGCACCATTCCTGCTTGCCTGATGCATTGAATTTAGCCAGGGCAAAGTCACCCATAAACTCACTGCCCATAACCATGGGCCTTGAAGTGCCTGCCGTACCTAAATTATCAAAACCCAAAGTCAATAAACTTACATATACATTGCCATCATGGTCTGTACAAACGGCTCTGGCACGGTCTTCATCAGTCGTACCCCAATAAGTGCCCCACTGATGTTTACCATCCTTGTCCAGCTTTCCCAGAAAACAATCATAAGAGCCGCCGGCATGTTTAGGCTGGTGGCCGCCGGCAAAGTCAAAATTCGTACCCGCATCGGCACTACCGAAAATAAAAATATTATCTTCCTCATCAAGGGCCATACCTCCCTCAGTAAGCGTATAACCATCTGTGCCACCCGATGTTCCGGCCCCACCATAATAGGTGCCCCAAATACGCTTACCTGTCGAATCGAACCTGACCACAAAAGCGCTGTTCACACCCCAGGTATCATTTACACGCTCTTTAAATGCACCTGGCGTGCTGATACCGGCAGATTCCTGTGTACTGCTGCACAAATAAACGGAGCCATCGCTTCCCGCAGCAACATAAGCCGGCTCGCTATCACCTCCTGCCATGCCATAATACGTTGCCCATTTTAGCCGGCCGGAGCTGTCAAAGGCTGCCATATAAGTATTAAATCCTCCATAGGGACCGCCGTGGTAAACGGTGTTGTGCGCGCCCGGAGTAGCTATACCGGAGCTCGTTGTACTACCTGCAATATATACATTGCCGAATTTATCCGGGCTCACGCTTGTGGAGATATCATCTTCGCTGCCACCAAAGTAAGTGCTCCATAACAGCTTACCTTCCGGGGTCATTTTTGCCAGAAAGGCGTCTGTACTTCCTTTTAGAGTAGTCTGGTGGGCACCGGTTGTTGCAATCCGGTCGGTACTTTCTGTTTCCGAGGTAAAATAGAGGTTATAAGGGGCTGTCTTCTCCGTACATAAAAACATGGTTCCATTCATCCCTTCCATTCCGCTACCACCAAAATAGGTCCCCCAGCCTAAGCCCGGGTCCAGTATAAGTGAGCCGGAGTAAGATTCCGTAGCAAAACCCCAGTATTGCCCTTTCTGAACAAAACTACAGGTTACACTTTTCCCCTCTTTCGCCGTCCAGGCTACCGGGGCATCTTCGGTTATTGAACCTAAAGGTGTTTCTATATGCAGGCTTCCGTTCTCCGAAAGGTATGAATGCGCAGCTCCGCTGTACTTTATCCTGATCCGGGAAGGATCTGCGCCGGGCTGCAGTATAAAATCATATTTCAGCTTACCATCCCTGAGGTATATCTCCCAGTCAATACCCGGGTATACCTCTTTATAAGTAATACGATCATAAGATCTGACATCCCTGACAGCGCCGCCGTTGATATAAAAATGCTGCAATGCCGGGAGCGCTTCGCCATATACAGGCCGGACATCAAAACGTGCTCCTACCAGCTCCATATCTAAACGGTACACAGTATAAGTATTTGTTTTTTCTGTGCCGCCCGGCTGTTCAATGGCAGAAGCTCCATGTACAGTATCATTGCTGCTCCTGAACTGGTAATGAATTTTGCCCGCGCTGACGAACAGATTCATCCGCCGGTCTTTCAACGAAAAATCGATATCATTACGCACGGTTCCATACTGATCCGTTATCTGTCCTTTATTTTCTATAAAGACCATATTGTGGTTAGGGGTATGACTTTTATCCGGAATTTTGGAATGAAGCAGGAATGGGACGCAAAACAGAAATGCGAAAAATAAGAGTGATGTTTTTATCATAACCAGTTTTTTTTAGTTTTAAAGGATA
>JBEBVI010000447.1:0-3616 GCA_040392805.1 Taibaiella helva | reverse complement strand
TCACCATAGCCGTCAGGCTAAATAAATAATATGTTTTTATCATGCTTTAATAATACAATGCTTCCATTACGATCCGAACTTAAAAGATATTTCGCACAATCAGGGCTAAAATGCGCCGTAGGCGCTACCTATTTGTAGTAGTAGCAATATCATAATTTTGTATTTGCCGCATAGCGGCTACCCTTTTCACTTTATTTTTAAAGAACAACAACAATGGCAAATACCTATACACAATTGCATATCCATTTTGTTTTTGCTGTTAAATACAGAGCAGCCCTTATCCACGAGCAATGGGAAGAACGTTTACATAAAAATATTACGGGTATCGTTCAAAATAATGGTCATAAAATGTTAGTGATCAATTCTGTATCCGATCACTTACATATGTTTATAGGTTTAAATCCCAAACAGTCTATTTCGGATATTATGCGCCTCGTAAAAGGAGATAGTTCTGAATTGATCAATAATGAAAAATTTACAAAGGGTAAATTTCAATGGCAAAGCGGATATGGCGCTTTTAGCAACAGCCATTCCCAAATAGATGCTGTGGTAAAATATATTTTAAACCAAAAGGAACATCATAGAAAGAGAACATTTCGGGACGAATACCTGTCTATGCTTAATGATTATAAAATTGATTTTGATGAAAGGTATATTTTTCATGATTTGATGGAATGAAAGGGGTAACCGCTACGCGGTATATTAACAGCTGTTGGTTTTGATGATGAATGTTTCACGAATTAATGATAACCTGACGGCTATGGTGTTCTCACCAACAACCAAACGATACTTCATGTATACAGCCTTTAATGTGTAGTTTTCCTCTTGGGACTAATGAATAACCTGTCTTTTGTTATGCCGGAAGTGCTATAAAAGGTACTCAGGTAGGCCCTGGTTAGGTTGTTATAGCGATGTTTAGATCCTTCCAGGATGACCAGGGGGAGTGTTAAAGGGTGTTTCTGCATTTCTTAGTATTCAACCCTGCTCTTTATTTTTTAAGGTATGTTTCCTACCTTTAGAAGGAAATTTTTAAATTTTAATGTCAGAACAGATAACAATCAGTATTGTGGACGATCATCCATTGGTGATTGGTGGTATGGTAAAATTACTCAACAACTATGAGCACCTTTGCCTTACCGGTATTTACAACAGCGGCCAGGAACTGTTGCAGGGCCTGAAAGAGAATCGTTGTGAAATACTGTTACTGGATATTCAAATGCCACAGCTCAACGGAATATCCTTAATGGACACCTTAAAAACAAACTATAAAGAGGTTAAAGTCATTGCACTGACAGCACATGATACACCTTATTATATTCAAACCATGCTCTCTAAAGGCTGCCTGGGCTATATATTAAAAAACAGCAGTGAAGAAGAAATTATCGAGGCTATTGAAACCGTACATAAGGGACAGCAATACCTGGCCCGTAGCATCAGGGAAGAGCTTTTGTTTGACCTGGTAAAAATGAACAGCAAAGGCGTAACATTAAAGGGAAAGCTAACCAGCAGGGAGATCGATATCTTAAGATTAATTGTAGCAGAATATACAAGCCAGGAAATAGCAGAACACCTTTACCTCAGTCATCGCACCGTAGAAAAATACAGGCTGAACCTGTTGCAGAAATTAGACGTAAAAAATACCGCAGGCCTGGTAAAAGCGGCATTACAACACAACTTGCTTGCCGATAACGAATAAATTAGCCGACGACGGATCATATAAATTTCAGGCGTGTATAACCATTTACAGAAAATCATTTTTCTTATAGCTGTACTGATGTCGTCCGGGGTGGCTGATGCCCGCACTGTGCCCGATACTCTTGACTATGCGCAACAGCAATATAATGAGGGAAATTTTGCGAATGTCATCAGTCTATTACGTCATTCAACAGGAGATACTGCCACCATAGCGCCAGACTCATTTAAGATACACGCCACCCTTCTGCTCTCCGATGCTTATGCTGCCATGGGAAATAAAGAGCGCGCCTATACCTATTACCGGCTGTATAAACAAATGGCCGACACCATAAGGTACCGCACCCAAAGTGCCTTTCTCGATTCCCTGGTAGCCAGGGATCAATTGCTGGAAAAAGAGCAAATGCGTATAGAACGCCAGCTTACTTTAGATGAAGAAAAGGTACAATTACAGCAACGTAAAGTATGGATATGGATTGCCACCCTGCTTTGTATAGGCGTACTTCTGCTTGTTATCCAGATATGGCGTATCCGGCGCAAACAACAGCAGATAGCTGAAAAAGGCCGGTATCAACTGGTTAAGGAAAAGAAATGGCCGAATTAAATGCACGCCTTGATGCCGAATTAACAGAGCGAAGCAAAATGTTTGAGCACCTGGAGCAGCAACTTTTTCCCCGCCTGGATAACCTGTGCCAACTTTTCCGTGACCTTGAAACTTCCGACAGCAGGATAAGCAGAGAAGATATCAGGGACAGCATAGCTATCCTTCAGGATATAGACCGGGAAGTGGCCCGGATCTTTTTTAAAACCAATATTTACTATCCTTCAGGTGGACTGGTGGACAACCTGCAGCGCTTCCTGGATACCTTAAGTGAACGGAAACATGTGGAACTGCTCTATAATGAGCGGGATAACTACCTGTCGCCGTTTATGGTTCATGAATTGCTGCGTGTGCTACAGGAGTTTATTCAAAACACGATCAAGCATACGCAAGACTTCCAGGTGGCGGCTCACATCCACTTCTCTCCTGACCGGGTACATATAGAGATGCGCAGCAAAACCTCTCAATTTACTGTCCAACCTGTCGCGGAAGCCGGGCTGGGGCTTACCAGTATACGGCAACGCGTTGAAAGGCTAAATGGCGCAATGCTTATAGAGCGGCAACAGGGTTTTGTTATTATTTTGGATATTCCCGTAGTATAGCCTTAATAAGAGCGCTATTGAGATGCTTTCACAGGCGAGCTGACGTTGCGGTCGTTGCCCTTCGTTGTGATCGTTGCGTGAAACAAACCACAAACTTTTGACTTACAAACCCTATCGCAATAAAGTGACATTACCTTCATGCTGCTCTGTCACAGCATTATCAAAGGTTACGGTAATTCTATAAATATATGCACCAGAGGGTTGCGGCACTCCATTCACGGTACCATCCCATCCACGGCCATCTGTACTGGTAGTTTCAAAGATCAGTTGTCCCCAGCGATTGAGTATCTGCATCTTAAAGTGGTTTACCTGACCAGATAGTAATTGCCTGGGGAAAAAGTAGTCATTATTGCCATCGCCATTGGGTGTAAAAGCATTGGGAATATCTACATAACATTCTTTGGTAATCTCTACCGACTCCGTATTAGCACAACCCGAAGGCTTATGGGTAACTGTCATGCTATAAGTACCGGGATGGCGAACCAGCAAACGGGATGTCGTATCTCTCGTGCTCCACCGGTAATGATAATCACCTTCGGTAAGACGTGCTCTGTTCTCCAATAATATAGGTTGACCCCGCCAGCAGAGACCGCTGTCAGCGCCCAGGTCCACATGAGGAATCTCATATACCCGTACCGTATCGGCCACCGTAATATCAGGGCAGGCCCGGTTAAGGGCTGTCAGACGGACAACAAAAGTTCCCGAAGATGCATAAGCATGT
>JBEBVI010000446.1:0-3621 GCA_040392805.1 Taibaiella helva | reverse complement strand
ATGCTGGCCCGGAACGTTCGACCCCAGTTTGAGGTTGGCCAGCATGTTCAGGCCTTCGATATAGTCGCTCGCGTCCGCCTTGGGACCGGAGACCACCATCCAGCCGGCCCGATAGCCGCACGAGCGGTAGGCCTTGGACAGCGAATTGAAGGTGAGCGTGAGCACATCGGTCGACAGGCTGGCCATCGCAGTGTGCTTACACCGTCGTACAGGACCTTGTCGTAGACCTCGTCCACCAACAGCACCAGACCATGCTCGCGCGCGATCTGGACGATGCCGAGCAGCAGGTCGTCGGGATAGAGCACGCCCGTCGGGTTGTTCGGTTTGATGACGACGATGCCGCGCGTGTGGGGCGTGATGCGCGCGCGCATGTCGTCCAGGTCCGGCAGCCAGCCGTTGTCTTCGCGGCAGGTGTAGTGCACCGGACGGCCGCCCGCCAGACTGGTGACGGCGGTCCACAGCGGGTAGTCGGGCGCGGGGACCAGCAGTTCATCACCTTCGTCGAGCAAGGCGTTGGTGGCCATCTGGATGAGCTCGCTGGCACCGTTGCCCAGGTAAATATCGTCCAGGGTGACCCCGGCAATGCCCTGCTGCTGGGTGTAATGCATCACCGCCTTGCGCGCGGAAAAGATGCCGCGGCTGTCCGAATACCCTGCCGAATCGGGCAGGTTGCGCGCCATGTCCTGCACCACCTCCTCGGGCGGATCAAAGCCGAACGGCGCCATGTTGCCGATATTGAGCTTGATGATCTTCTGGCCCTCGTCCTCCATCTGCTTGGCCGCGTCCACGATCGGGCCCCGGACATCGTAGAGAACGTTGTTGAGTTTGGCGGACTTGCGGATGGTCTTCACGGTGCCTCCAGGCACGGATACAAGCAGGGATATGCGGGGTGGAACGGGCGGGCATGGCGGGCCGGCGCTATATTACGCAGGCCTGCGCCGGAAAACCTGCAATTTGAACACAGATCGCTGGCGCCATCGTGACGCGCCAGCACCGTCGCCGGGTCACGCCAGCCATGAAACTCCACGCCGACCGCCCCGACCAGTTCAGCATCACCGCCTACGGGCCCGGCTGGATCGCCGTCAATGGTGAACGCCACTCGGGTGCCCTGCTGCTGTCGGCCTTTGCCGGCGTACGCCCCTGGGCCTGCCCCCGCTTCGAGGACCTCGCCGCCGGGCATTTCGAGGCGGTACTGACGCTGGACCCCGTCCCGCCGGAGGTGGTGCTGTTCGGCAGCGGCTCGCGCCTGCGCTTCGCCCACCCGGCCCTGCTGCGCCCCCTGTTCGAGCGGCGCATCGGCGTCGAAACCATGGACACCGCCGCCGCCTGCCGCACGTTCAACATCCTGGCTGCCGAGGGGCGCAGCGTGGTCGCGGCCCTGTTCGTGGACTGAGCGCCTGACGGGCACCGTGACCAATCCCCTGCGAGGGGTATTCATTCGGGGTAAAATAGCAGATTGCTTCCTGCCGTGCAGCCAGCCCGGAACACCCGGTGTTACCACGGTCGCCGTGCACGACGCAATCGGGAAGCCAACGAATCACCACTTACTTACGTCAGGGGCACTCGCAGCATGGCAGTCGTTGTCAACAAACCCATTCCCGAATTCGAAGCCCAGGCCACCGGCGGCATCAAGGTCAGCCACCAGTCGCACCTGGGCCAGACGCTGGTGCTGTATTTCTACCCCAAGGACAACACCCCCGGCTGCACGACCGAGGCCATGCAGTTCCGTGACAAGTACAAGGACTTTGTCAAGGCCGGCGCCCAGGTGTTCGGGGTGTCGCGCGACAACATGAAATCCCACGACGATTTCAAGGCCAAGCTGGAACTTCCCTTCGAGTTGATTGCCGACACCGAAGAGAAAATGTGCCACATGTTTGGCGTCGTCAAAAACAAGATCATGTACGGCAAGAAGGTCAAGGGCATTGAGCGCAGCACCTTCCTGATCGGCCCCGACGGCGTGCTCAAGCAGGAGTGGCGCGGCCTGAAGGTGCCCGGCCACGTCGAAGAAGTCCTCAAGGCGGTCAAAGCCCTGAAGAAGGCCGCCTGACCCGCTGCCGCTCGCTGGCAACGGCACGTCACACCGGGGAGCCTGTTGTCCGCCACAGGCGTCGTGCATAATGGCTCCATGACTTCAGGAAGCCGCTCAGCTCCTCGTTGCATTGCCATCCGCACCGCCGTCCCGAAAGCCGCCCGGTCTCCCTGGCGGCTTTTTGTTTTCTGGCTCTCACGCTGAACCGCTGCGCCCATGCCCCTGCCCCCCGCACCCAACAAACGCGCCACCCTGCTCGCTCCCGAGTTCTATCACCTCAAGGCCGCGGCCGACCCACGGGACACCGTCGATGAACGGGAACCGGCTGAGCGGGTCGATGGGCAACCCATGACGGAAGCCCCGGCTGCCACGGCACGCCCGCGCAAACGCCAGACACCGGTGGCCACCGCACCAACTGCACCCCGGGCCAGAGGCACGCGCCGGGCTGGCACGGCACCCGCCGAGAACGAAAAGACCGCGGACACGGCGGAAAACCGGCTGGCGGTGCCCACGCCACCGCCCTCGCCCGCCCAGCCTCCGGCGGCCCGCACGCACGAGACCCGCGCTCGCCCGGTGCGTGGCGGCCGGCAAGGACCGGCGCGCCTGTTCGTCCTCGACACGAACGTGCTGTTGCACGATCCGACCAGCCTGTTCCGCTTCGAGGAGCATGACATCTTCCTGCCGATGATCGTGCTCGAAGAGCTCGATGGTCACAAGAAGGGCATGACCGAGGTGGCCCGCAACGGCCGACAGACCAGCCGCACGCTCGACGCCCTGGTGGCCCAGGCCGGCGGCGACATGGCCAAGGGTCTCAAGCTCTCGGCCACCGGTCACCAGGCAGCCCGCGGCCTGCTGTTCTTCCAGACCGAGCCGCTGACCGACGACCTGCCGGCCAGCCTGCCCCAGGGCAAGGCCGACAACCAGATTCTGGGCGTCGTGCATGCGCTGCGCCAGAAATTCCCGCAGCGCGAGGTCATCCTGGTGTCCAAGGACATCAACATGCGCGTCAAGGCGCGGGCGCTGGGCCTGGCCGCGGAGGACTACGAGAACGACAAGACGCTGGACGACGGCGAACTGCTGTATTCAGGCTCGCTGGCCCTGCCGCAGGACTTCTGGACCCGCCAGAGCAAGACCATCGAAAGCTGGCAGAGCGGCAGCCACACCTACTACCGCGTCAGTGGTCCGGCGGTGAGCCAGTTGCACATCAACCAGTTCGTCTACTTCGAAGCACCGGGTGAACCCTCGCTTTATGCCCGGGTCACCGAGATTCGCGACAAGACCGTGGTGCTGCGGACGCTCAAGGACTACACCCACCTGAAGAACGCCGTCTGGGGCGTGACCAGCCGCAACCGCGAGCAGAATTTCGCCCTGAACCTGTTGATGGACCCGGAGGTCGATTTTGTGACCCTGGCGGGCACGGCCGGCACCGGCAAGACGCTGATGGCGCTGGCCTCGGGCCTGACCCAGGTGCTGGACGATCGCCGCTACACCGAGATCATCATGACCCGCGCCACGGTGAGCGTGGGCGAGGACATCGGCTTCCTGCCCGGCACGGAAGAGGAAAAGATGGGCCCCTGGATGGGCGCCTTGGC
>JBEBVI010000445.1:0-3629 GCA_040392805.1 Taibaiella helva | reverse complement strand
TACTTACTTCGACACTGCTCAGTACAAGTGAGGAATTTATTTTGACTATTTTACTAACGCAGATCAACCAGCCATACACAGGACATAGAAAGCATTCGTTTTCTATGTCCTTTTTATACCATAACGATTTTCGCAGCTTTGCATGTTGTTCTGAAATTATTGTTTTTTAAAGCAGGTCATTACTCTATATTTTGTTTCTCCGGGGCAATAAGTAATACCTCACTTTCATACTGCGTACCAGGAGTTCTATCAGCATCTTTTCGTCGTTGTCTTCCGTTGCCCCGTTGCGGGAAATAATCGGGCCGTTCAATAAATGAATAGCGTATAAGACATTTTCTCTACCTTTATCCGATGAAATTCATACCCCGGCATTCGTCCATTGAAAACCTGGAGCTGATCGCAAGACAGGTAGTAGAAGGATTTATTATTGGCTTGCACAAAAGCCCTTTTCATGGATTTTCGGTAGAATTTGCTGAGCACCGCCTCTACAACCCGGGTGATAACCTCAAGTATGTAGACTGGAAAGTTTTTGGCAGGAATGACAGGATGTTCGTCAAAAAATTTGAAGAAGAAACAAACCTGAGATGCTGCATTGCCATCGATACATCTGCTTCAATGTATTTTCCGGATGAAGCGTTTAATAAGCTGCGGTTCTCCTGTATAGCAGCGGCGTGCCTGTTCTATCTGCTCAAAAAACAAATGGATGCGGGAGCCCTGGCCTTATTCGATGAGCAGCTGCACATGCTTACACAAGCCCGCTCCGGTACCCGGCATTACCGTATGCTGATCTCTGAACTGGAGCAATTGCTGCACCGGGAAAATAACAATAAAAAAACCAATGCTTCGTCTGCCCTGCACCAGCTGGCAGACCGCTTACATCAACGGTCTCTCGTCGTTGTATTCAGTGACCTGCCGGATAGCCCCACAGAAGAAAAGAACTTATTTTCCGCTCTGCAACACCTGAAATATAATAAGCATGAGGTTCTGCTTTTTCATGTAACAGACAAAAAGCAGGAAATTAATTTCGAATATGAGAACAGGCCTTACGAGTTTGTAGATATGGAAACAGGAGAGCGCTTAAAAATCAATCCTGAAGACATAAGAGATTATTATATAGATAATATGCAGGCGTATCGTGAACGACTGGAAAGCCATTGTTTACAATACGGTATTGATTTGGTAGCCTGTGATATTGCAGAACCGGTAGAAGAAATTTTAACCCGCTATCTCCGCAAACGAAATAAAATGATGTAGTTTTCAATATTTCGCTTACCTTTGCAGCCCGAATTTAGCATTGGGGAGTTCTGTAATTTTAAATAAAGCGTTAATTTTTCTTTTCCGGTTTGTGAAGAAAGTTTAATTAGTGTGGAACCGCCTGTTTTGCGATCCGTAATAAGTCGAGCAATGAAATATCATCGCGAATTTGAAATACCCTGGTTTGGCCTGAAAGAAGGACTTCATGAATTCCATTACCATGTAACGGATAAAGTTCTGGAAGACCTGGGTTACGGGAATACCGATTATACCGGGCTGGATGCTACGGTAACGCTGAAGTTTGATAAACAGAGCAGCTTTTTCCAGTTGCATTTTGATGTAGATGGTACGGTAGATGTGCCCTGCGACAGGTGTGGTGATATGTTTAAAATGGCTTTGTGGGATGAGTTTGACCTGATCGTTAAATTAACGTCTGACCAGCCGGAAGAAGAAGAGGAAGAAGAGGAAGAAGATGATATTGTTTTCATACCCAGGAGTGAAACTGTTCTGGATGTGTCGAGGTGGGTATATGAGTTTATCTTATTGAGTATCCCTATGCAGCACATTCATCCGGATAATGCAGATGGCTCATCAGGCTGCAATCCGGAAGCGCTGAAGCTTTTACAGAAAATGAGCATTCAGGACGAGCAGAACAAGAAGAAGATATGGTCGGGATTAGATAAACTGAAGGGGCTCGACTTCGGGGAAGACAAAAACTGACTGTAAAAGAGAAACGAAAATTTTAAACTATTTTTATTCATAATTTATAATTTCTTAAAACTATGCCTAATCCTAAACGCCGCCACTCGGCGCAAAGAGGCGCAAAACGTCGCACGCATTACAAAGCAGTAGCTGCAACTATCAGCACAGACGCAGTAACCGGAGAAGCTCATGTTCGTCATCGTGCTCACTGGAGCGAGGGTAAACTATTTTACAAAGGAAAACTTGTTATTGATAACACTCCTGCCGAAGAAACAGGAACTACAGAATAAATAACATAAATATAATTAGCCGGCAGTCTCGCTTTTAATGAAATTGCCGGCAATTTTCCTTTTCTCCAATTTCCTTAACAGGAAGCGCATTTTACTGATGAATATAGGGATTGATATCATGGGCGGCGATTTTGCCCCCGAAGAAGCAATCAAAGGCGTACTTACGTACCTGACCTCAGAGCAACGCGATGAACAAGTTCACATAGTATTAATAGGCAATCCGGAGGCCGCTGCACCTTACCTTCCGGTATTGCAGTCATGGGCAAAGCATTACACACTGATACCTGCTGCTTCCGTGATCGGCATGAACGAACATCCGACTAAAGCTTTGAAGGAAAAACAGGATTCCAGCATAGCAATAGGCTTAAGGCTACTGCAGGCGGGAAAAATAGACTCCTTCCTGAGTGCCGGCAATACCGGGGCCATGCTGGTAGGTGCCATGTATACAGTCAAAGCCATACCCGGTGTATTACGTCCCACTATTGCCTCTCCTATCCCTAAATTAGATGGTAAATATAATTTTCTTTTAGATGTCGGTGCCAACTCCGACTGCAAGCCGGAACATTTAGCTCAATTTGCCCTTATGGGCTCGCTATATGCCAGGCACATACTAGGCCTGGAACATCCAAGAGTTTCCCTGCTGAATATCGGTGAAGAGGAAGGCAAGGGCAATATCCTGGCGCAGGCTGCTTACCCGCTGCTTAAACAACTGGCCGGAATCAATTTTATCGGCAACGTAGAAGGAAGAGACCTCTTCCTGGACAATGCCGATGTAATCGTTTGCGATGGATTTACTGGTAATGTTGCATTAAAAATGGCAGAGTCCATCTACCAGATCTTTGCCGAAAGACGGAAAATACAGGATTCTTTCTTAGACCAGTTCAATTACGAAATATATGGAGGTACACCTATCCTGGGTATTAATGCTCCCGTACTTATCGGGCATGGCATATCACATGCACCGGCATTTGCTTCCATGATCCGGAATTCCGTTCAATTGGTCAGCTCCAATCTCACTCAGATACTTCGCGACTCTTTTGCCGAGACAACGGAGGCGGCTGCGTCCTGATCCTAATGTAACGAAACTGATTGCCTGCCCTTTTCAGCAAGTAAAGTAATTTTCCCCAAATGGGTCTCTTTCTCGCTTCTGATTTTTATCCTGTGAGATATTTATTATCTAACACAGTGAGCTTGCTACCCTGGGCTTAACAACTAACATCGTATCCCTCCATCCCCTTTCCATATGCTGATGATGGTTGTGTTCTTCTATATAGAGAAGCAGATCATTTTTAATGCGGTAGAATTCCTCATCGCTTTGAAATGGGGTGGTTTGTGATGTCACGTCCTAAAAAAAGTAGACACTATTATTACTACTATAAGTTT
>JBEBVI010000444.1:0-3633 GCA_040392805.1 Taibaiella helva | reverse complement strand
ATAGCTAACGGCGAACGCTGTCCGTTGAGCAGGTAATGAATAGTAGAGGCAAATTGAGGTGCATTGATAAATGCAATGGTTATATCTTCATCATTATGCTTTAAAAACAGGCGCGCAATACCTGAATTAATATAATAAAACTCTGTTACAGGGCGTCCCTGTTTCATGATAATGGTATTTTTGGGAATACATTTATATACAGTATGCTGTTGCAAAAAGTCCATGTCCGCCATAGAGAGGTGTATGTTCTGGCTGTGCAGCCAGCTTAGGAAAACAGCAAAGTGATTGTCCATAAACCTGTTTTTATTTGTATTTATCCGGTACAAAATAAAGAAAGGTTTCTTAAGCAGGCTCTATATGATCCAAATAGAGGATATATAAAAAGCCCAAAACAGAACACAGGCCTGTTCGCCACTGATGATATAAATAAATCGCACAGATATTAACTTGATTGGGAGACTATACTAAATCTTCGCAAACCTTTAAAATCTGTGTTATCTGCGCGCCATATATCTGCTACATTTCCGGGAAATCCAGGCATAACCAAAGGAAGGTTAATGTTATTTCAATTTAATTGATATTTTTACAAATAAATCTGAGCTAAAAATATGGAAAGAGGTTGCTGGAAAGGCTTTCGGCTGATTTGAGCAGTTTGTACGAGAAGGGGTTTAGCCTAAGTAATATAAAGCGTTTTCGACAATTTTATCTTACTTATCAAAATAGTGCGACACTGTCGCACCAATTGAGCTGGTCACACCACGTAGAGCTGTTGAAGATAGACGATGAGTTGGAACGTAGTTTTTATGAGAAGCAATCTCTGCTGGAGAGTTGGAATGTCCGGGAACTTATACGCCAAAAGAAATCTTCCCTTTTCCTCCGTCTTGCTGCGTCGCAGGATAAGCCGGGTATCCTGGAACTGGCCAGGAAAGGCCGGATAACAGAAAAGCCTACTGACTTGCTACGGGAACCTTATGTATTGGAATTTCTGAAAATCCCCGAGCCCTACCAGATTTCAGAAACCGATTGAGTATGCTACTTATGAAAGCAATAGCCAGTTGTTTGTACAGAAATACCAGTTATACCTGCCTGACAAAGAAGAGCTGCGAAAAATTCTTTCAGCTTTTCATCTTTGTCCATTTCATTTAGCTATCAGGCTGTGTCGGTTTATTAAAAAAAATAAAATAATATGGCTACCAAAAACAAGACAGCAGAAACCCTGGTCAGCGTCACCGATTTTATCCATTCATTAGTTGACAAAGAACAGAAGAAAGAGGATAGTTTCCGGCTTATCGGGCTCATGCGGGAGTGGTCGGGATTTGAACCCAAAATGTGGGGGCCTGCTATTATAGGTTTTGGCAGCTATCACTACAAATATGCAAGCGGGCACGAGGGGGACGCACCTCTTATTGGTTTTTCACCCCGAAAAGCGGAGTTCTCTCTTTATGTCACATGTCCGGGTAACGACGATGAAAAGCTCCTTGACAAATTGGGAAAATACAAAATGGGCAAAGCCTGCATTTATTTCAAAAAGCTGGACGATCTTAACCTTGATATACTGGAAAAACTTAGTAAATCTGCGATCAAATATATAAATGAACATCATGAATGCGGAACAGGTAGAGAAAAGCAGCAATAAAGATCTTTCGGCTATACATTGGAATTTCAGATTCCCTTATTTACCTTTGACGAAGCCGGTAAAAAATATATACAATGAAATTAAACTGTATTGCTTTTATTTTTTCGTTTTTTCTTATAGCGCTGTTGATGAGCTCCTGTACCAGAGAGTACACCTGCCGTTGTACCTGGAGTCATTCCGGAAGTCCGGGGCTTCCTCAGGGTGACGTTCGGGAATATCCTATTACGGATAGTAAAAAGAATGCCGAGAGCAAGTGCAAAAACAATTCCCGGAAATATGACGATAATGGTATAGAAACCTACGAGGACTGCGTTTTGTTTTAAGAAGCTTACCGGGCAGGATCGGATAATCAGGCTTGTTTAAAGATGATTTTACCGGGCGGGTAAGGACAGCCGTCCTGCCTGGTGAAATCATTTATTGATGATCTCACGCAGCACAAAAGAATGAAAATAATGAAAGATCTGCGCTGGAAAAAATGCTCCTCCGATTATCTGTTTAAGGATACCTGGCTGACTGTGCGGCGCGATGCCTGTGAAAGGCCGGATGGCCGGAAGATCGATCCTTATTATGTGTACGAATTCCCGGATTGGGTAAATGCTTTCGCCCTTACGGAAGAGGGCAGGGTCGTTATGGTAAGACAATACCGCCATGCACTGGGCGTAACAGCCTGGGAGTTGCCCGGAGGTTGTGTTGATGATACCGATCCGGGGTATGAGCACGCCATAGCCAGGGAATTGAAGGAGGAAACCGGCTACGTGTTCTCCGGGTTGGAGTACCTCGGGAAAACATCATGTAACCCGTCTACCAATAACAACTGGATGCATATGTATCTCGCTACAGGTGGCCGCCTGGTGGCGGAACAGGATCTTGATGATAATGAAGATATAGAGGTAAATCTTTTTACGATTGAAGAACTGAAGGAGCTGTTGGACAGCCAGGAAATTGTACAGAGTATGCATGTTACCGCTATTTTCTATGCTTTTAGGCGACTGGGGATCAGCCTCGGTTAAAAAGTCAAAACTCAAAAATTGTCTTGCCTGACATTGTTTGTCTGTTATAAAGGAAAACGCATCTTGTTTATCTTACCGGCGGTTCTGCACGGAAAATAAAAATCGGCAATCCAATCGCTCTTAGCGATCATGTCACAATAACTCACTCAACAACATTTGCAGAAACTCAGCGCCTTTGTGGCAAAAATTGGATAGTTTATTTTGTCGGCATTACTTAGTTATTCAGACATTAAAAGCAATCGAAAAAGTAAAAGATTGACGGGTAGTGCAAGCTTGTGTATTAAAACAACTCCAGCTGACCATTAGTACTCCTTCTGAAATCCGATACATTAAATTCAAATTTGGTTGTATTGAGGTTGAATTTGCGGCAGTAAAGCCGGAATTGCTGGCGGATCATCTCTGCTATTTTGCCTTCACCTTTCATCCGGGTACCAAACCGGCTGTCGTTTACGGCTCCCCCGTGGCAGGCTTCTATCTGATGCCATACTTTTTCTGCCCTGCCGGGGAAGGTTTTGTAAAGCCAGTCTTTGAATATATCCCCAATAGCTCCGTTTAGCCGGACAATGGTATACCCCGCCCATTTTGCTCCCGCTTCGGAAGCGGCTTTAAGCGTGTCATGTATATGCGTATCATTCAGTCCGGGTATAAGCGGAGCATTCATGATACCTGTGGGTATGCTCTTATTGCTGAGCGTTTGTACTATACTGAGCCGCCGCTTATAAGTACTTGTTCGGGGTTCGAGAAAGGCTCTTAATTTTTCATCAGTTGAAGTAACCGAGGTATATACCATAACGAGGTCCCTGGATGCCAGTTCCTGCAATATATCTATGTCCCGCAATACCAATGCATTCTTTGTGATCAGTCCTACGGGGTTCCGGTATTCAAGGCATATCTCCAGTAGCTGACGGGTCAGCTTCATTTGCCGCTCAATGGGCTGGTAACAATCCGTATTACCGGCTAGAGAGATCGGTGCGGGTATCCACTTTT
>JBEBVI010000443.1:0-3646 GCA_040392805.1 Taibaiella helva | reverse complement strand
AACCACTCGTCGTGTGCAGACGAGCGACCTCATACTCGTCTTTGATCGCCAGGAGCTTGAAGTAGTACCTCGCGACAGCCTCGGTCAATGATGTACGCCCGGCGAACGCCCGTTGTTCGGCTTCCCGCACGCGCGTCACAAGGTCGCTGTAGCGCTGCGCATAAGCTGCATCTTGATATTCGATCAAGAACTTCTTGCGGCTCTCAATGGCGCTCTCGATATCCTTTATAGGTGCGGGAGATACGCTTCCTTTGTGGGAGGTCCGCTTGGATGCCAGCAAGCGTTCGACCATCCCCGGATCGGCTGCTGTGTGGCGTCCCCACAGAAAAGCCGCCTTGTTCATCTCCTGCGCCGCGCCGTTGAGCGTGATTGCGGCGTTAATAGATTTTGCTGAGATCGGAATGAGACCGCGCTGATAGGCGAATCCCAGCATGAACATATTGGCAGCGATGCTATCGCCAGTGAGCGCCGTTGCAATACGTCCCGCATCAACAAACTCAGCACCGTCGTCACCTACAGCGTAGGTCATATTGCTGCGCAAGCTGCGACTCGGATATTGCATATCAGCCTGGCGTGTGAAATCGCCCGGCATCGTCTCCTGCGTGTTAACCACCATCCTGGTCAACCCACGCCTCGTGGCCGCCAAGGTCTTCGAGTTACCGGCTACGATCATGTCGCACCCCAACACCAAGTCTGCGCTGCCAGCCGCGATGCGAATCGTCTTGATGGCCTCTGGCGTCGAGGCAAAGCGCAGATGGCTCCACACCGAGCCGCCCTTCTGCGCCAGCCCTGCCATGTCCAGCAATCCGCAGCCACGGCCTTCAAGATGCGCCGCCATCCCCAGGATCGCACCGATGGTGACTACGCCGGTGCCCCCCATGCCGGCCACCAGAATGCTGTATACCCGGCCCTCGATCGAGGGCAGCACGGGTTCTGCCAGATCCGTTAAAGCCACAGCATCCGTGACGCGTTCAGGCTTACGCAGCTTGCCACCAAGAACGGTCACAAAACTTGGGCAGAATCCATTGACACAAGAATAGTCCTTATTGCATGACGATTGGTCAATCGTCCGCTTGCGACCAAACTCCGTTTCAAGCGGCTGCACTGAAACACAGTTCGATTTGACACCGCAATCGCCGCAGCCTTCACATCCTAGATCATTGATCAGGATGCGCTTTGCCGGGTCCGGGAAAGTTCCCCGCTTTCGGCGGCGGCGCTTTTCCGCTGCGCAAGTCTGGTCATAAATCAGCACCGTGGTGCCCTTGACTTCCCGGAGCTCACGTTGGACGTGGTCGATCTCGTCGCGGTGATGAATTGTCAACCCTGAAGGCCATAAAGTGCCAACCTTGTACTTCGATGGCTCATCAGAGACGACAGCGATACGCTCAACGCCTTCGGCACGAACCTGATGTGCAATCGTTGGCACGTCCAGTTTGCCGTCATGCCGCTGCCCACCAGTCATGGCCACGGCATCGTTGAACAGTATCTTGTAAGTGATATTCGTCCTGGCCGAGACAGCAGCACGAATGGCCAGCAAACCCGAATGAAAATAGGTCCCGTCGCCGATGTTCTGA
The DNA here is from genome assembly GCA_040392805.1 of Taibaiella helva. Classification (GTDB taxonomy): domain Bacteria; phylum Bacteroidota; class Bacteroidia; order Chitinophagales; family Chitinophagaceae; genus Taibaiella; species Taibaiella helvus_B. The sequence continues at coordinate 2,072 of JBEBVI010000443.1, read as the reverse complement.
AACATGTGCTTGCGACGGGAAAATGGCGCCTCGCCAACCCAGGACAGACCCTCGGCGCCCATCTGTGTGTAGCCGGTAGTGGACCGGTCCATGGATTGTGCCATCCAGCTGCAGCCAATGCCGGCGTAGCCCTTGCTTCCCTCAGGAAGCACGGTAGAGGAACTATGAGGGCAACCACTGCAGAAATAGAAGCTGCGCGAAAGGCTGTCCACGATCCCTTTTGGCGCATGAAAGGAACGGATCTCCTCGATACGCTTGCGCAGCGCTTCGTTTCCATTCAGTTCCAGCAGGCGCTCGCCAATGGCAATCGCTACCTGATTGGAATCCAGTGACATCTCGGACTGAAAAAGAACTCCACCATGTTCGTCATACTTTCCGACGATAGCCGGACCGTCACGCCGGCCATAAAGTTGGTCCTTGAGTTGGAATTCGATAAGACTTCGTTTCTCCTCAACAACAAGGATCTTCGACAGGCCCGCCGCGAACTCCAAAGCCCCTTCAGGCTCAAGTGGCCACGTCATACCGACCTTGTACAAACGCAAACCAAGTCCAGCGGCGAGCTCCTCTGACAGGTTCAAAGCGTCGAGCGCTTGCAGAACGTCGAGATAGCTCTTACCGTGAGTAATGATGCCCAGTTTGGCGTCCAAACCCTCGATGATCGTACGATCGATACGATTCGCGCGAGCGAAAGCACGCACTGCATGAAGTTTGTGACGATGCAGTCGAGCTTCCTGGGCATGCGGAGTATCAGGCTGGCGGATATTGACTCCATCCGCTGGTAGATGTACCTCCTCAGGAATCCGAATCTCAACTCGGTTAATGTCCACATCGATTGACGCCGTAGCCTCTACCGTGTCTTTCACACACTTCATGCCGACCCAGCATCCGCTGAAGCGTGACAAGCTCCAACCCAGGATGCCAAAGTCCAGAATTTCCTGAACACCAGCAGGACTGAGCACCGGTATCATGGCGTCAACCATCGCGAACTCGCTCTGATGGCAGGTCGTTGAAGACTCGCAGGTGTGGTCATCACCCATGAGCGCCAGGACGCCTCCGAACTTGGATGTCCCTGCAAGGTTGCCATGGCGGAAGGCATCACCGGTGCGATCGACGCCGGGACCTTTGCCGTACCAAAGCGCGAACACCCCATCATATTTGCCTTCGCCGCCGATCTCCGCCTGTTGCGATCCCCAGACGGCCGTCGCTGCCAGGTCTTCATTGACCCCTGGCACAAAGACGACATTGTGATCTTCGAGGTGTTTCCTGGCTTTGCCAAGCTGGTCGTCCAACGTACCCAGCGGCGACCCTCGGTACCCACTGATGTAGCCGGCAGTGTTGTGACCTTGCTGGCGATCTCTTTCCTGCTGGGTCAACGGCAGACGGACCAGCGCCTGCGTACCGGTAACAAAGATACGTCCCTTCTTGAGGGTGTATTTGTCGTCCAATTCGACTGCTTTCAGTTCCATGGCGGGTTTCGTTTTTTATGTTGAATAAGGATGGCCATTCAATCGCGTCTGGACGAATGTCTGGTAGTTGAAAATGGCGCCCAACCCCATGAGGAGGGCACTGCCCAGGAAAACGGCCGTCATGCCGATCCGGCCGCCAACAAAGCCTCCGACGACAGGGCCCAACACCTGGCCGGCGTACTGAGCAGATGTCGAATAGCCCAGGAACTGGCCAACAGCCCCCTCAGGAACACTGTGCCGAATCACACTCGCCACGCAGGGGAGCAACCCACCGAGCGACAATCCCATCAGGAAGCGCAGCATCACAAGCTGCCAAGTCTCGTGCACAAATGCCTGCAGCAGAAGCAGCACAGAAGCGAGTGCCAAGCAACTGACGATGATCTTGGGGTGCCCGACACGATCCGCCAGCCAGCCCAACAAGAAAGCAGACAAGATGGCTCCGAGTGCAGTCGCAGACATCACGAAACCGGCCATCATCATCACACTCCCCGGATCACTGCCCAGCTCCGCAACGTATACCGTGATGATTGGCTCGATTGACATATTGGCAAACATGAGCAATACACCTGTCGCAAGCATCGCCATCACGGCTCGCTTATGCGCAGG
>JBEBVI010000442.1:0-3667 GCA_040392805.1 Taibaiella helva | reverse complement strand
ATTCCAATCATAGAGTATTATTACTCTATTATCGGCTTTTTAAATGCACTAATCTTGCACTAAATTCTTCTTCGGGGAATTGCAATTATATGATTATTCATGACCCGTGTTATGTTAATTAAAGGATATCAACCTCCTAATGAGGCTCAACATCACAGGGGTGGCAGCATTGCGCCGGTATACTAATGACAACAGTACGTTTAATTATCATCTCCTTATTAATAGGCTTATCTTCAGGCGTATCTCATCTGCATGCCCGCGAAACGGTACTATATCCGGAAATACCTGGCAGGCTACCTTTAGTCCCAGGTAACTTAGGTATACTGAACATACCGGATTCAATAAGATTGCATACCGACCTGAAGAAAAGTGACCGGTTGAAGTGGGTATATCCGGACAGCGCCATGGGTATACTCCATTTTGTTTTTCACCGGTCCTTAAGTCTTAATAATTATGATCTGGCTGCTGCCGCCACCATCCGAATGGGTTTGGTATCCTTAGGTAAAGGGGATTTTGATTCCTGCTTCTTCCATTACCGGAATGCCCTCTTTTATATATCAAGGGCACGCAACCGGAATGCATTGCTGTCTAAGTTATTTATCAACATAGGCGCTACTTACTTCTACCAGGAAAATTATGAAAAAGCCCTGAGCTATTATTACGCTATCCTGCAATTCATGCTGAAGTCCAACCCTGATGATCTCAATATTGTCATGGCATACAATAATATTGCCGATGTATTTATGCACATAGAGCAATATGATAAGGCTTCCTATTATCTTGATATGGCCGAGAAGACCATGCACACGCGTCAACCTGGTATTCACTATGCCTATATATGGGTAAATAAAGCTGAGGTAGCACTGGCCCGAAAAGAATACAAACAGACTGCAGATTATGCCGGAAAGGCACAGGTTGCTGCAAAAAAATATTCGGCCTGGGATGTGGAACAGGCCGCCCATATTATTAAGGCCAGGAACTTCCTCGCCCGGAAAGCACCACAGCAGGCTATAGCCGAGCTGAATAAAGCACTACATGCCGATCCGGGGGCCTATACTTACTATTCGGTTATTATGCCTTATTACACCCTGGGCGTTGCTTATGATCAATCCGGCGACTACGTCAATGCGGAGAAAGCATTAAAAAAAGCGCTGGCTACAGCACAGGAATCCGGGATATCGGCAGACCGCATAAAGGCGCTGACTACATTGGCATCTATATATGAGAAAACAGGCCGTTATAAGGAAGCATTATTACGGCGGGATGAACGGGATATTTTAAAGGACAGCCTGCAAAGCCGGGAGAAACTGAAGATGGCAAACGAACTGGAGATCAAATTCCGGACGGCAGAAAAAGATAAAATGCTCGCCCGGAAAGAATTGCTGATTGCCCAACAACACAGGGCCTTAGAGCATAAAAACATGCAGGTGTTGCTGGTAGCCGGAACACTGATCATCTTTACTATATTAGCCATAGCCGTTTACCGGAATTTTAAAAGCAGGCACCGGATCAATACGCTGAAAGCAAAAATGGAGGGAGAAGAGAAAGAAAGGAGCAGGATTGCCCGGGAGCTGCATGACGGTATAGGTGGTATGCTTGCCGTGATCAAGATGCGGTTAAGCTCCGGTGACGAGGAGCTGCAAAGTGAGGTCATGTCGTACCTGAATGAAACCTCGGAACAGATACGGAAAACAGCACACAACCTGATGCCCGATGTAGTAACTGATTTCACCCTGAAAGAGGCTTTGACCATGTATGCCGAAACGCTGAACAGGGCTTACCCGGACTTGCGTATCGATATGCAGATACACTCCGAATTAGACATCCGCGAACAATCTGCCAAACTATCCATATACCGGATGCTGCAAGAGATATTGCAGAATATAATTACACATGCCAAAGCTACGCTGGCCATCATCCAGATCTTCGAGCAGAACGGGAAGCTGCATCTGCTGATAGAAGACAACGGTATAGGCTTCGATTACCGGAACGTAAAAAAAGGATTAGGCCTGGTCAATCTGGAAACCCGGGTGAGGATGCTGAACGGGTATATGCAGTTTAATTCCTCACCGGGCATGGGCACAACCATTAATATAGAATTTGACCGTCACAAAGCTATTGCTAACTGATAAGTTTTTTGTATTATTGTAGGGCTTTGGTGTTTGCAAACAGGGACAGCTAAGGTATCTATGATAAATGTTGCTATTGCCGATGATCATCCTATGGTGATAAATGGTGTGAAGGATATGCTTTCCACCTATCCTGCTATACATATCCAGGCTACTTACCTGAATGGCACCTCTTTGTTGGACGGGCTCAGGCAACAACAACCGGATGTATTGCTGTTAGACATTCACATGCCGGATATACGCGGTGAAGAGATCACCCTCAGGCTCAGCAAAGATTATCCAGGGATCAAAATACTCGCGCTTACTAATTTCGACAATACCTTATATGCCAGCAATATGCTGCAGAATGGCGCCTTGGGGTACCTGCTGAAAAACACGGATAAGGAAACCCTGATTGATGCTATAGAAACCGTATACGCTGGTAAGAAATATTTGTCCGGAGATATGGAAAACCGGATCACGGATTTTAAAAAGAAAATAAACCGTAAAACTTCCGCCAAATATTCGCTCACACCAAGAGAAACAGAAATACTAAAATTATTGGCCAAAGGCTATAGCAACCAGCAAATTGCAGAAGAGCTTTTCCTCAGCAAAAGAACGGTTGAGAATTACCGCCTGAATCTCTCGATCAAATTAGAAGCAAAAAATACAGCCGGGCTGGTCAAGTATGCGATCGAACTGGGATTGAACGAATAGAAAACCGATCTATAATACCATCTGCATATTGCATGGCAAACACACACGTCAAAATATATTCTCTAAAACTTTGCGCCCGTCACACTTCTTTGCGTCCGTTGCGCGAAACAAAATTATCCCGCCTGCTCCATTACCAAAGCAATCTGCTGCTCCAGGTAAGTACGTACAGGTGCAATCTTTACTTTTTCCGTCACATCAAATGCAAATGCATTGACCATGATATTCTTTGCCGTCTGACTGCTTATACCACGACTCCTCAGGTAGAAAAGCGCCTCTTCATTTAATTGTCCGATGGTCGTACCATGACTACACTTTACATCATCAGCAAAGATCTCTAATTGCGGCTTGGCATTCACCGTAGCCTTATCGCTGAACAGCACGTTATTGCTCTGCTGGAAGGCATTGGTTTTCTGTGCATCCTCGTAAACAAATATCTTACCATTGAAGACGGCCTTAGAACGATCTAAAAGTACTCCTTTATACAACTGGTTGCTTTCGCAATGCGGCTTTTTGTGATGCACTTCCGTGTGGTTATCTACCAATTGGTTGCCCGAGGTCAGGTACAGGCCGTATAAATGGCTTTCCAGGTCGGGCTCATCCAGGTGCAGCACTAAGTTATTGCGCACCAGGTCGGCGCCGGGTAAGGTAAAGGTATAATTACTGTAATTACTATGCTTAGCCTGTACAGACTCAACTCTTTTAATAAAGCGCATGCCATCTTCACCGGATTGAATATCATAGTGATTGAAATGGGCGCCATCAGCTACTGCTATTTCCGTTACACTATTGATAAATGCCTGCTGGGGCTGACCGCGCCCAACGGTTGTTTCAATAATATCGAC
>JBEBVI010000441.1:0-3688 GCA_040392805.1 Taibaiella helva | reverse complement strand
CAATGATCGTTCAGCAGATCTCCGGCATTTGTAACCTGTTTGTGCCTCGTACTGAGCACAAGCTTTCTTTCTATTGCCATTATCAACATGAGTGAGATACCTTATATATTTTTCTCCATTGTTTCTTTGTTCTTCCTGGCAAAAAATGAGGAGATTTCATCTTCAAAACGATGGCTCTTCTTTGCAATAATGACGGCAGCAGCAGTTTGGGCTTTTTATACCAGGACAAGCGGTCTGGCTTTGATTCTGGCTATTGGTGCTTATTTGCTTATACGTAAACGTTGGCTGAATGCCTTGCTGTTTTCCGTTGCCTTTATAGCGGCCGCAGCGCCCTGGTATGTAAGGGGCAAATCGCTTGGTGGAAACAGCTATATGAAGCAATTCTGGCTTAAAAATCCTTATGCCCCGGAATTGGGACAGATAGAGCTGTCCGGCCTGGTGGAGCGGGGGCTTAAGAACTTATCCCGTTATATCTCTATTGAGTTACCTTCGGTCATTACCGGTCGGGTTATTAATCCGGAAGAGATTGGTTTGAGCCACTGGATCTTCGGTTTGTTGCTTTTAACGGTGATTATCGTGGCGCTGGTTCAACTGGCAAAGACAATGAACAGGTTGCCTATTGTGTTATACCTGTTTTTCAGTGCCGGGATACTTTTACTCTGGCCTGAGGTGTGGACCGGCTGGCGCTTTATATTGCCTATTGTTCCCTTTTTAATTCTGGCCCTGGTGTATGGCGCAGATCTGATTCTTAAACGTGCTGCTGAACGGGTGAAGATACCCTGGACTGTTTTTGCGCTTTGTTTCTTTGCCTTATTTATGATCCCGCCTATACTGGATTTAAGTGAGCGGGGCAAAGAGCCTTATCCTCAAAACTTCCAGAATTATTTTGATCTTGCGGAGTGGGCTAAAAACAATACGCCGGAACAAAGTATCATCTGCTGCAGAAAGCCGGAGCTTTTCTTCCTTTTTTCAGACCGTAAGACGGTATGGTACCCGTTTTCGTTAGATGCCGATTCGGTGATCAATTCTATGCGGAGTAATGCTGTGGACTACGTGGTTTTAGACCAGCTTGGCTTCAGCTCAACACCTAAATACCTGGTGCCGGCAGTAAATAAGAACAGCCAGCTCTTTGAACCGGTGATGGTTATAAAGAACCCGGAAACTTATTTGCTCAAGTTTAAACGCTGATTATGCTATTTCCCGAAATGGTTGCAGATTGCCGGCCGGCATCGGTCAAAGGTTTTATTGAACTATACGGCTTAGGACTAAAATGTTGCTGATAGAGTGGGGCCGAGGTTGCTGACCTTATGGATAATTTTCAAAACTTTTCACTTTCCACTCACCTAGCCCATCCTATTTTAAGTGCTTTCGCTACAAGGCCGGCGGTGTTGGGTACATCCATTTTGAGTAAGAGCCCTTTACGATAGAACTTAATTGTGCCTACGCCCAGGAATAACAGTTGTGCTATTTCCTGGTCTGTTTTACCTTCTGCAATAAGCTGAAGTATTTCCTTTTCCCGCTCTGTAAGTGTTGTCTTAGTGGTATAGATCCTTTTGTTCCTTTCGGTTTCATTGGCCATCCGGTCTGCTATGCTTTTTTCAATATACTGTTCTCCGTTATAGACGGTTTCAATGGCTTTTATCAGTTCCGATTCGTCTGCTGTTTTCAGCAGGAAGCCTTTAGCGCCCTGCCACAGCAGTTTACCTGCATACATCGTACTATCAAAATTGGTTACGATCAATACCTTAAGCTCCGGGTATTGTTGCATCAGCTCCGGCATCAGTTCATCCCCGGTTTTGTCGTTGAGCTGTATATCCAAAACCAATACATCCGGCTGCATCTGTGCAAGCCCTTCCAGCAACTCCGCACCACTTTGATATATGCCACACAGGTTGATGTGCCCGTAGTTGGAGAACATGAGCTTCATTCCTTTCAGGATCATGGGATGATCGTCGGTTATGGATACGTTTATGAGCATTTTTAGTGAAAAGTGAAAAATTAGTTTAAAAATCTTTTATAAATATAGCATATTTTCATTGTAAGAAATATAGCCGGAATAATTTGTCAGGTAAATTTAGGAATATCATCGTTTTTTATTTTGTTTGTTGATTTCCATTATAAAAGTTACCATGTGCCCTGCTCCAACTGGGTTACATTAAATAAAATATGTACTGTTGTCCCTTTTCCTTCCTGCGATAATATTTCCATATTGCCCTGCAATGCTTTAACCCGGAAGCGGAGGTTGTCTAATCCTATGCCCGTAACCTGAGCTTCTGTTGATTGGAATCCATGGCCGTTATCTTCCACAATAATACCCAGCGTATCTTCTATCAGCATGATCTGCACAGAGGCAGTGGTGGCATGGGCGTGTTTAATAATGTTTTGAATAAGCTCCTGTACCATGCGGTAGCACATCAGCTCCGTAGCTTTGTTCAGCTTACCTTCTATGCCATGACATTGTACGGTTACCTGCAGGTGGTTGGTGGCATTAATATCATCGCAATATATATTCAGCGCCTTTTCTAAATTATATTTTGTGAGCACGTCCGGCAACAAGTTATGGGCGGTGCGCCTTACTTCTGCAGTTGTTTCACCCAGCATTTGGGCAATATGTTGTAGCTGCTCCCTGCCTTCAAAATCAGGATACGCTTTATTAACAGCAGACAGGCTCATCTTAACTGAAGCCAGTAAGCCGCCTATGCCGTCGTGCAGCTCGCGCGATATGCGACTGCGTTCTTTTTCCTCGCCTTCTATCATGGCCTGTAGTTGTTTCATTTCTTCTTCACGCAAGATTACTTTCCGGCGATGGTGCATGTTGCGATACAGAAGTATAAGAAGTGTTGCCATAAATAGGGAGATCAATGTTATGCCTGTTATCCAGAATTTCTGTTCTCTCAGTTTTGCCTCTTTTGTCCGTAGATTACTACGTTCCTGTAGCAGCTGCTTATCTTTCTCTGCCGTGCGGTAGCGAACTTCCAACTCATTTACTTCTTTTATTCTTTCCCTGTTAAAAATGCTGTCATTCAATTGTGTCAATTGCTGATGATAATATAAAGCTTCCTCGTAGCGTCCGGTAGCTTTATATATGGCCACCAGTGTCTTATAGACTTTTACAAGATAATCTTTTATATCCTGCCTTTGGGCTTCTTTCAGTGCCAGTTTGAGTTGTTGTTCTGCTTCATTATATTGCTCCAGCTGAAAATAAGCTTTACCTATTTCACTCCTGATACCCACCACAGATTGATAGGGATTATTCGGGTCTAATCTGCGTTCTGCCTCCAGAAGATGGGTAAGCGCCTCTTTGGGACTGCTTTGCTGTAAGGCCAGGCTACCAAGCGATGCATGGGCGAGCACCAGGCTTGTTTCATTATTTGTTTTCTTCGCTATGTTTAATGCTTCCTGTAATGCTTCCCTGGCTTTATCCGGACGGTTAAGGGCTATATATGCTTCCCCTTTGCTGTTCAGTACCCATGGTAGATCTTGTATATATCCTTCCTGCCGGCATATAGCTTCCCCTTCCTCAAGATAGTGTAATGCCTTATCCGGCTGATTAAGACTTGTGTACACGCCACCCAGATTAATCATACAACTGCTCATACTTATATAATCTTTTAACTGGCGGCTTATTTTCAGTGAGCTGTCGTAATATACAGCTGCTTTAGAATAGTTAGCTCTGAAAGCATAAATG
>JBEBVI010000440.1:0-3754 GCA_040392805.1 Taibaiella helva | reverse complement strand
GCTTTTCTGCGGATAATACTAAAGTATATGCCCTCCTTGATTCATCAGGCCCGAAATTGTGTCAATTTGATTTAAATGCTTCTGACCCTGTTGCCGCTAAAATCTTTGTCGGTCAGGCGCGGAACGTGTATTCTCCTGTAAAACTTGCGGTGGACGGTAAAATTTATTTAGTTACTGCTGTTACGAAAATAGGGGTTGTTAATTTCCCCGACCTTTTGGGAGTAGCCTGCCAGTTTAATCCCGATGCAATATCGTTTACCACAGGATTAGGCCTTGGCCTGCCCAATGCTGTGCCTGTTGTTATTTATGATACGGTAGCAACTTCCACCGCTACTTCCCTGCAAGCGCCGTGCTGGACCAACGGCTATTCTTTACATGCCGATACCTCGGGATGGGATTATGTTTGGGAAGACGGCAGCTCCAACCCGGTCAGAAAGATAGACCGGCCTGGTACCTATTGGGTGAGCTACAAAGCGCCTCCCTGCACTTTCCATATGGATACCTTTCACGTTTCTTTTCCCAACGGCGTACTACCGGACATCCACATTCAAAATGCCTGCAAAGGATTCCGTAACGGCAAAGCACGGGCAACTACTTATCCCGGTGATACCGTGGTATATCATTATACCTGGCAAAACAGCGATAACGATACTCTTTCGCTGAGCGATACACTGCAAAATGTTTCTTCGGGGAATTACAGGTTACACGTACGTACGGCGCAATGTGATACTACTTTATTTTTCTTCATTGCCGAAGAAGAGCATCATGTTTCTTTTCTTGCAGATAGTATTGCCTGCCAGGGAGTGGAGCTGCATTTTACCAATATGTCCGATGGCTCCTTTACACAATTTTATTGGGACTTTGGCGATCGAAACAGCTCACTGCTCCCTAATCCGGCCCATACCTATGAGCTGGCCGGACGCTACGAGATAATACTTACCGGTGCAGGAGATATTTGTACGGATACAACTCGTAAAACGATTACGGTAGATTCCTTATTACCCGGAACGTTCCTTGCTGAACCGGATCGCATATGTGTTGGCCAGGAGGCTGTATCCTTTTATCCCCGGGTCGATAGTACGGCGCTTAGCCTGCAATGGCAGTTTGGAGATGGGAACAGCCTGTATTCCGGATATGAAAGGAAAATACAACATGCTTATGATGCCGGCGGCCTTATGCCGGTAACGATGACTACTCACTTTCGCGCCTGCCCCGGCACTTCTTTTACGGATACGGTTTATGTTTATTCTTTACCTAAAATTAATTTAGGGCCAGATACAGCGCTTTGCATGAATGGTGCACCGATCGTGCTGCAAAACCTGCAAAACATTCCGGGCGATTACCAGCAGTTATGGAGTACGGGCGATACTACGGAAACGCTCAAAATAACACACCCCGGAATCTATAGTCTGACGGTAAGAACGGAACCGGTGGGTTGCAGCAGCACAGAAAGCATTACCATATCCAAAGACTGCTACATTGATATACCCAATACATTTACACCAAATGGCGACGGTGCAAATGATTATTTTTTTCCAAGGCAGCTATTGACGCGGGAAGTAACTCAGTTTCAAATGCAGATCTTTAACCGTTGGGGGAAGCTCATTTTTGAAACCGACAGGAAAGATGGCCGTGGCTGGGATGGAAAATTCAACGGTGAGGAGCAGCCGCAGGGCGTGTATATTTACATTATTGATGTAGCGATGAGCAATGGTAAAAGCGAGCGCTATAAGGGCAATATAACATTATTACGTTGACGATTGAAGCAGTATGATTTATGGCTGCTCCCCGGAACTGAAAATTCCGAAAGATTTATACAGGGGTACATTGAGATGCTTTTATCTTTATAGGATACACGCATTCCCCATTGTCATGTGGAAGTAGGAAACACCCCGGGCGCCATTTTCCTGTTATACTATTCCCATACTGTATATAGTCCAATGAGTCGTTGTGTCGTTGCGCTCCATAGCGACTTTGCGAGAAATAGTTGGACTATCTTATAAATTAAGATGGTATTACAGGGATTCCTGGTCTAATAATCCCATTTGGATGGCAACTTTAACCAGCCCTACCGTATTTTTTACATCCAGCTTTTGCAGAAGATTATACCGGTGGTTTTCCACGGTACGCAGGCTGATAAATAATTTTTTAGCTATTTCCTGGTTATCAAACTCCTGTACAATCAGTCCCAGCACTTCTTTTTCCCGGACGGTAATTTGGGGATGAATGCTCTCTTTCTTCTTTTTATTTTGCAACATTTCCTGCAACAGCTCTGCTCGTATGGAAGGGTCGAGGAACATGGATCCTTTATGCACTTCCTGAATAGCAGTAGCCAGTATGTCCTGGCCGGTAGTGCTTTTAAGCAGGTAGCCATGGCAGCCTTGCCTGATCATGTCCTTAATATAGTAGTGAGATTCAACTCCACTCAATATCAAGATGCGCATTTGAGGGTAATCCCGTATCAGGTCTTTTATAATTTCATATCCCGGTTGGTCGGGGAGCTGCAAGTCCAGCAGCAAGACATCCGGAACAGAATATTGCAAGCCCTTCAACAGTGCGCCTGCCCGTGTGTAGCTTGCTATTACTTCAATCTGGGGCAACGGATCAAGCACCTTACGCAGGCCTTCTATAACAAGATGATGATCGTCTGTGATCACTACTTTTATCGGTATGTATTGTTCTTGTTGCATCTCTTTATGGAGTTAAATATTCCATCAGGATTTAAGCTGGTAGGGTATTGATATTTGAAAAATTAGATTTTTCGATCCAATTCATCTGGGGTTAGTACCGGAAGTTCGCAATACAGAAAGTCTTTTTTATTACGTGTAACAATACAATCCATCTTTGCAACTGTATAAGTACAAAAGATTTGAATAGCATCTTCAAAGTCTTTATGTTTGGAACGGAGACTTTTTTTGATAACATCTGCATCAACCGCAATAATGGTTATAAAATCTAACAGATCGTAAAGAACAGTGCGGAGTTGCTTTTCATTTATATGCTTTTTTAAAAGATAATAAGTAGTGGCTATGGCATGCGAAGAAGTATAAAGGTTTAGTTTTTTATGTTCGGCCTTGTTAAATAATGCTATGGCAAATCTGCTAAAGGGCTGCCGATCGGCAAGCAAATCGATGATAATATTCGTATCCACAAATATCCTTTTCATAAGTGCTTTTTTTCTAAGTAACTGCGTAATTCTTTTTCTTCATCAAAATCTTTAGGAAGCTTTACCACTCCTATAATCTTTTTAAGCCGCGGAGATAATTCTTTATCATCATACTGCCGGTTAGTAATGAACCCGAGATACTCTTCTATCAGTTCAGATAAGCTTCTTCCTGTATTTTTTGCGTAAGCTTTTGCACTTTCGATAATATCTTTTTCAATCGTAAGCGTTAACTTTGTCGTCATACGTGTATTTTATGTAAAGGTACGTATTGTGTCAGGATGTTCCAAATCCTAAATGTGTACTTAGGTTTCAAAAAATGAAGTGGTTTAAAAAAATATTTATAGAAACCATTAAGTAAATGTGTCAAAATAACTTCCCGTTTTCCAGGTTCCCATTTCATCTTCCCTCTCGCCATCATGTCGACCGCACCCCGAGCTTGTCGAGGGGGAAGTGGAGACATCTGCTCCCGCTTATAGACTTACGTCTTCGGCCTGGGGAGATGCCTCCACTCCACAAAAGAAACTCCACTCTGTTCCGTAACTTTTGTTCCGGTCAGCATGACGCAAATGGGGAGGTTATTTCGTCATT
>JBEBVI010000439.1:0-3770 GCA_040392805.1 Taibaiella helva | reverse complement strand
CAGATGTCATTTTTGACCGATTATACTTGACGCTTGGGCTGCGTGGGGAGCGAAATCCCAATTACGGTGAAGATCATCAGGTTGAACTATGTAGGTTATTCCTACTCAACCTACACCAAACAGACGCGGAACATCAATGCCGCCACCATGCGGCAACGAGGATGGGAGCTGACTGGAACGTTCACCATAGGATCCTTAGCGACGAAAGGGACGTATTCGATCACTGACGCGCGACTGATCTCGGTGCATCCTGAAGCTTCCACGATCCTCACGCCGAACATCCAACTCATTGGAGTTCCTGAGCGGACCGGTAACATTACCATGAGCTACGCACATGGCGGCTCTGCCGTTACATTGGTCACGAATTACATCGGGCAGATGATGAATGATGGTGGCCAAGGTCCAGGGTTGCTGATGCTGTATCAAGAATATTATAACAGCCGAGTCAGGGTATACAATTATCGTGGAACTGTTCTGGATATGGCTTACATGGAGCCCGGATACGTTAAGTCAGATCTGAGCCTGACTCATCGACTTCATCCCAAGATCACGGCTATCATAAACATCACTAACCTCGGCAACACCGCTCATTCGGATCTGTACTGGTTGAGTCCGGCCCTCGGCCGAGTCAGCACATTCGGACTTTTGATACGACTGCCATAGCGACACGGGTGATCTTTCATAGAAGTATCTTGCCGTTCGTATAGGTGTTGCGTTCAGAATGGGAGCATCAGTTGTCATTCTTGTGATGGTAAAGAAATGGCCCGCTGATTTGATGTTGCTGTATAAGTTGTTCACTTTCTTCTAGTGTGTTGCGCATGCGTGTTTCTTATATTGTTCCAGTGCTGGCCTTGTTCGGAGGCGCGTCTACTATCTCCGTTACCCTCGTTCAAGCACAAGAAACCTCCGAATCGTCCACCGCGATAGAGTCACGGTGGGTCACGGCCGGTGAGCGGATAGGATTATTGCGGATCTGGCAATCCGACGCTGCGCCGGTATTGGGAACATCGGCCAGCGGAACTAAACGACGCGTTCCCGGCAGCGAGGTGCGAGGTGAGTTGCGCCGAAGGGCACAGGAGTGGGCCGCCTCGCTTGCCGCCGCGCCGGGCGCGGGAATCCAGTTGGACGCAGCGGGAGAGTTGTTCATCTCCGCGGGAGATATCACTTCAGCCCAGGCTGTTTTTGGAAAGCGTTTGGCGACTCCCGGGCTGTCGCTCGCCGACAGCGCATATACGTTGGAGCTCGCCGTCGGATTGTTTTCCCGTGGCGGACGAGCCAGTGGCGATACTGCGCGGCTCGTCATTGCCAAACAATATCTCAAACAACTTGATGCGCTGCCGACATCGATAAGCGTTGCCAAGTTCAAAGGGCACATGAGCCTGGCCTACACGCATTACTTCCGGGGCGACGGGGCAGCGGCAGTCGCTGAGGCGCTGGATGCGTTGAACGTTGTGAAAGAAGTAGGGTTCGCCGAGCGGTATGACATGATGGTGGCGGGAGATGGGCGTGCGGTGCCGCATGCGTTAACCATGTTAGGTGAGATCTGGTCGGTCGATACAACGCATCGGTCAATCTTAGATTCCGTGGGCAAGCATATGCTGTCGCTGGCCAAAGCGAGTCCAGAACAGCTGGCGAACGATACCAAGCGGAAAACATATGCGTGGGCGTCAGGGCGTTGGACGGAGGATGTCCAAAACGCGATGGCAATGAATGGGCTCGTTGGGAAACCTGCTCCACCATTGATTGGTACGCACTGGTACAATACCGAGACTCCGCCAATCTCATCCGATGCTGCGCCGAATGCACGTGCACTCCCCGCAGGCGATGGTGTTATTCGTGTTGTTGAACTCGGTGGACTCGGTTGCGCCGCTTGCTTGAGTGCGCTACCAGTGATGGAGCGTGTCCGGGATCGCTTTCAAGACCAACCTGTTTCGGTTTGGTATCTGTCGCAATCGGACCAACGTTGGGGAGCAACCGATTGCAAGCCGGACGAGTGTGCGGAGCATATTTACAAATATTATGTGAAGCATCATGGAACGACACTGCAGTTGGGTGTCTGGTCCCCGCCTATCGATGATAGTACGCGTGAAGTAGGAGCGGTGCTTGCGCGGGAGAATCCAAATTTTCTTGGCTATCACATTGATGGTATCCCTGTCTTTGTAGTTGTCGATGGGCAGGGGCGCGTGCGACGGATGATCCGTGGTGGAGGCCCGACACTGGAACGTACCCTGACGCAGGTCGTCACCTACCTGTTGGCAGAGAATGGCCGGACGACTGAGAAGCCGCTAGAAAAAACACCATCCGCCGTCGCAACGCGCTTAGAGGACCGCCAATGAGTTGTGGTCCTACACGCCGGCAATTTGTCGGCACAGCTTCGGGCGTTCTTGCAGGAGTCGCGTTGGGATTACCGATGCGGTCGCTATCAGCGACAGAATTACGCAGCCGTCGCCCTGTCGCGGCTTTTTTTTCTGGACGTCGGGATCCAGCGCAATTGAAACAACTTGCGCAAACCGCGATCGATGCCGCAACGGCCGCAGGCGCGACCTTCGCTGATGTCCGGTTGGTCGAACGACGCCTTTTCAAGATGGGTGTCTATTTCACGGACGTCTTTGGCCAGATGGGGTTTGATTACTCGTACGGCCTCCGAGTGTACGTCGATGGAAAATGGGGGACTGGCTATGGTGTCGACCCTACAACGGAAAGTATCGCACAAGCGGCTCGGGCCGCGGTTGCCCAGGTCAAAACTTTACCGGGATCATATTCCAATGACCGGCCTGCCATAGCACCAGTTCCTGCAGCCACTGGAGATTGGGCGACTCCGAGGACCATCGATCCATTTACTGTGTCGCCGGAGGACCATGTTGCCATGGCGGCCGCGCTTGGGAATGCGGTGGGCCGGGTTCGAGGAGCGTATAGCAGTGTCAATTTCGATTGGCATAGTGAAACGCGGGTGGTTGCCACGAGTGACGGGACGTTGGTGACGCAGGCGCTGCTCCAGGCAATGCCATCGCTGCAGCCAGGTCAAGTTTATCCCCGTGATCCCACCGCGTTCCGTGATGGTTTCTCCCGGTGGGACGTGGGAATGGTGCTCGGTGCCGCAAGCGCCGGGTTCGAGATCACGGAAGGGGAGGCATTGCAGGAGGAGTTCAAAGTCTTTGCGGAAGAACGGGTCCGGCTTGCCAGCTATCCGACAGTCACCAATTATCCTGTAAGCCGTTACGACGCGGTCCTCGATGGTCTGTCAGCAGGGATTATGTTGGGCGGTACGCTCATTTCCGCCCTGTCGGTCGACCGTCTACTCGGCCATATGCGGCATCGTGAGGGCGACAGCTTCTTGCGTCCGATCCACGAACATTTGACGCAACCAGTTTGCTCGTCGCTCGTGACGATCACCGCCGACAGGACCGCGCCGCATTTAGGTGCGGCACGGTGGGATGATGAAGGAGTGCCAACTCGGGCAGTCCCAGTAGTGACCAAGGGAAACCTTACTGGGGTATTTGCAACCCGGCCTACGGTGGCCCAACTCCCAACAGCAGTTCAAGACGCGCTACGCACCACGCCGCTATCGGGATCGGCGATCGCTCCGCTCCCCACGCGGATGCCGACTGGGAGTGCGAGTTCGGTGCAGTTGGCACCATCCGCCGACGGTGGGTCCGTCGAATCGATGGTCGCTGACATGGAACGGGGTATTGCGATCCTCGGTGGTATGCAGTTGTCTATGGAACCGGGGCTTGGCCATGGACTCGTGATTCCTCAAAATTGTTTTGAAG
>JBEBVI010000438.1:0-3783 GCA_040392805.1 Taibaiella helva | reverse complement strand
GGCTTATGCCCGGACCTACAAAACAGGATTACAATTATTGGACGATGCCTATAAAGGGTTGCGCTATACCGCGCATAACCTGCTGCCCGAACAATTGCTGGAACGAGGCCTGATACTGGTGCTACAGGAGTATTGCAATAAAATATCCCGGCCAGGTTTATTAACCCTGCACTTCCAGTCGTTCGGCCACCTGCCAGACATTGCTGCAGACAAAGCATTGTCTGTATATCGCATTGTACAGGAGCTGATACATAATGCGATCAAACATGCAGAAGCAACAGACATCATTGTGGAGATGGGACGGGAAGAAGAGCATCTTTTTGTCAGCGTTGAAGATAACGGAACCGGCTGGAAAGCGGCTGAAGACACCGGCATAGGCCTGGCCAACCTGAAGCAAAGGGTTGATCTGTTAGGTGGACACCTGGAAATAGACAGCCGCCAGGGAATAGGCACAACTATTTACCTGAATTTACCTTTAAAAGAAATTATGGTATGACAAAGCAAAAGATACAAGTAGCTCTGGTAGATGACCACCAGATGGTATTGGATGGCATCGGGCACATGCTGGGCAGCTATCCTTTCATACAGTTGGTCGGTAGCTATATTACCGGCAACGCCCTGCTGGCAGGATTAGAGAAAGTGCAGCCTGACGTTCTTCTGTTAGATATACATCTTACAGATTTTGTGGGTGAAGATCTTGTCCCTTTACTGACCCAGCGCTATCCCGGTATGCGTATTTTAGCCATTACCAGTATGGATAACACCAACAGGGTACGTAACCTGATCCGTATGGGTTGCTTAGGTTATCTGCTGAAGAATACGGCTGCCCATACTTTAGCCGATGCCATACAAACCGTATATAAGGGTGTCTCCTACATTGCACCCGATGTAAAAGAGCAGATACTGAGAGATACATTACAGCTAAAAACGGAAATGCCTGCCCAGTCCGTACTGCTCACAAGGCGGGAAAAGGAAATATTACAACTAATCTGTAAAGCGCATTCCAGTAAAGAAATAGCAGATCAGTTATTCATAAGCCTGAATACGGTAGAGAACCACCGGAAAAGACTATTCCAGAAAATGAATGTGAAAAATATGGCAGGATTGGTACGTAAAGCACTTGCCATCGGCCTGGTCGATTAAAAGCTTTGTATTAGTGGGATTACGGATAAGACAAGTTTCACCATTAATTAAGATTTACATCCACGGAAATCCACTCAATATATGGTCTGTTAAAGATAAACATTGTAATTTCACGGCCCTGATATGAAAGCAATTATTCCCGTTGCCGGAGCCGGCACTAAATTAAGACCTCATACCTACACCCAGCCTAAAGCGCTCATGCCTATGGCGGGAAAAACGATCCTAAGCGTCATTGTAGATGCATTACAGGATAGCGGCATAGATGAATACATCTTTATAATCGGCTACTTAGGCGATAAAATACAGGATTATGTAACAAAAACCTACCCGGGTATGAAATGCACCTTCGTCACCCAGAATGACCGGCGCGGAACGGGGCATGCTATATGGCTTACAAAAGAGGTCGTAAAAAATGATGAGGTACTGATCGTATTCGGGGATACTATCTGTGATTTTGACTTGCAGGGAGTATTGAAGAGCAAAGATTCTCAAATTGGCATACGCCGTGTAGACGACCCCCGAAGCTTTGGTGTGGCCGAGATAGACGATAACTATAAGGTAATACGGGTAGTGGAAAAACCTCAGATCCCCAAATCCAATATGGCTATGGTGGGGGTTTATAAAATAAAAGAAACCGATGCACTGTTTCAATCCCTGGACAGTTACCTGCACGACCACGCTGATGCCGACGGAGAGTATCACCTTACACATGCACTGCAAACAATGATTGAACAGGGTGTTACTTTCAAAGCATTTAAGGTGAACAACTGGTTTGATTGCGGAAAGAAAGAAACATTGTTGGAAACAAATGCTACGCTGCTTAAAAACATGAGTGAACAACCAGGCTACAGCATACCGCAATTTCCCGACACCGTGATCATTCCCCCGGTCAATATTGCTACAGGCTGCACGATATCGCATTCCATAATCGGCCCTTCCGTTTCCATAGGAGAAAATACCGTTATCCGCTCTTCGATAATCCGCAATAGCATCATCGGTTCTTTTGCAGAGTTGGACGAGGTGGTGCTTAAATCGTCCATTATCGGCAGCGATGCCTATGTACATGGTATGAGCCAGAGCCTGAATATCGGAGATAATACAGATATAGATTTGGGATAAGTAAAAATTCAAAAATCAAAAGTTCACTCTGTTAGATAAGTGGTATCTCACAGGGTAAAAAAGTAAAAATTAAGAACAGGTATCCTGCGAAACACTTACTCAATCAGAAAGAATGAATATGCAATTTGATCCGGAACAAGAATTTAGCAACCGCATTACACGATTGTTCGGCATTTCGTATCCCATTATACAAGCAGGTATGATATGGGCTTCCGGCTGGCGACTGGCATCTGCCGTTAGTAATGCCGGAGGTCTGGGCCTTATCGGTGCGGGCAGCATGTACCCGGACACATTGCTTGAGCATATTAAAAAATGTAAAGTCGCCGTACAAAACAGGCCTTTCGGGGTAAACCTGCCGCTGCTCTATCCCGATATTGAAAAGCATATACAACACATCATAGATGAAAAAGTGCCGATCGTTTTCACATCTGCAGGTAATCCCAAAACCTGGACACAGACGCTGAAGCAGGAAGGCATTACCGTAGTTCACGTAGTGTCGAGTGCCAGGTTCGCACTGAAAAGTCAGGATGCCGGAGTAGACGCCGTGGTTGCGGAAGGCTTTGAAGCCGGTGGCCATAACGGACGGGAGGAAACCACAACTTTATGCCTGCTGCCCCAGGTACGAAAAGCAGTGGAAATCCCTTTGATCGCCGCCGGAGGTATCGGATCCGGGAGGTCTATGCTGGCTACTATGGTACTGGGTGCAGAAGGGGTACAAATGGGAAGCCGCTTTGTATGCACTGAGGAAGCCTCCAGTCATGATAATTTTAAAAATGCCGTTATTGCCAGTAATGAGGGTGATACCCGGCTTTCTCTTAAAAAGCTGACACCGGTTCGCCTGCTGAAAAACCGTTTTTTTGAGAAGATTAATGAAGCAGAACTAAACGGAGCATCAAAAGAAGAGCTTACGGATCTGCTGGGACGTGCAAGGGCGAAACGAGGCATGTTTGAAGGTGATCTTGATGAAGGTGAACTGGAAATAGGACAGGTAAGCGCCTTGGTTGACCAGATCATCCCGGCCGCCGAAATAGTAAACGAAGTCTGGAGTGAATTCTGTGCGGCTTTGCAAGATCCGTTACGGATAAGCGAAAAGTGAAAATTAACAATATAAGTTGCTTACAATCAAATATATTCAGATATATTTAAAAAAATTTTTTCTTAAGCCATACCCTGCTTTATTCTGCTTTCTTACTTCATCTGCCTTTAGTTAACATTGCGTCATTGCACCCCTTTGTACCGTTGTGAGAAACCTTTTAACTTTTGACTTAATTGATTATTCTGAATACGTTACCTTTGCTCCCTTTAGTATAATGTAAAATTTAGTAATGACTCTTTCAGGATATCAGCACTCAATAGCCGATCGCTTTATGCGTTATGTACAAATTGATACACAAAGTGATCCTTTTTCCGATACACAACCATCTTCACAAAAGCAAAAAGACTTAAGCAGTCTGCTGGTTAAAGAACTGTATGAAATGGGCGTTGCAGAAGCTGAGCTGGATGAGTATGGTTATGTATATG
>JBEBVI010000437.1:0-3786 GCA_040392805.1 Taibaiella helva | reverse complement strand
ACTGAGCTATGCCGATGTATCAGCATGACAAGAACGACTGCTATACAAATAAGTGATGTATTGATAATAAGTTTTTTAAGTATTGATTATTAACACCTATTTTCCTTGCCACTACTCAATGATTGTCATTATACTTATTTGACTTTTCCATTTATGATTTTGGTATTTCAGAAGGATTTTCTACTTCTTCTACATGATTGCATCTTTAGACCTGGCTAGTTCTCTTATAGTCTTCTCTCTAAACATTTTCAGCATTCCTTCCTTAATTACCTTATAAGACCGGTGCAAAGAACAGGGATTAGTATCACTGCATTTAGGTAGACCCAGGATACATTTCTCTATTACTTCCAGCTCACCCATCAATTCCAGTATGGTAAAAACAGGCAGCCCCTGCGCTCGATCTGAAACAAAAAAACCTCCGGAAGGGCCTGTCACAGAAGTAATAATACCTTTATTCTTCTGCGTAAGCTGCTGTAAAATTTTTGCTGTAAATGACCGCGGCGCACCTATACCTTCAGCTATCATTTTAATACTGGCTTTCTTTTCTTCCGATGCCCGGCGTGCTATATAGATAGTAGCACGTAAGGCATATTCAGTAGACTTTGAAAACATGGGCTACACGTTTTTATCTGCAAAAAAATCAACTACCCTTTACTGTTTGATTAACCGTTTCCGCCATCTTCTCCGCATTAATGCCTGTACCTTCTTCCTGCAAGATCAACGCACCTTCGGGGTTAAAAACACTGATAATATTGGAGTGGGAAAAATCTATAGGCGATATCTTTTTATATTTCATCGAAAGTACATTGGCAAACTCCTGTGTCGCCGCTTCGTCACTGCGCAAAAATACCCAGTGTGGTGCATCCATGCCTCCTGTCCGTGCAAATTCAGCAAGGCGTTCAGGCGTATCTGTTTCCGGGTCAATACTCACCAGCACCAGCGATACCTTATTGAGATAAGAAGGCTTGATCTGGTGCTCTATCCTCTTCATATCCGCCACAAGTATGGGGCAGGCAGCTTTACAAGTAGTATAGATCATCACTACAACCAACGTTTTACCCCTTAGTTTCTCTAATTTGTAAGACAGGTTATGCTGATCCTGCCACTCGGTAGTCAGGTGGAATATGGAATCGGAGGGCAGCTCCCTCTCTACAGGTTCCTGTTTACAGGAAAACATCAGAAAACTTGTTGCCAGCAAAAAAAATAATGTTTTCATCTTTATATATTTTGGTTGCCGGATTACGGCAAAATGAATTTCTTAGTGTTTATTCTTTTCTATCCTCTATATCTTTTGCACAGCGGAATCCAAGATTGGCCACCGTATAATGTGCCTTCAACCCGCCCCGCATGCTAAACCGCATAAAAGCAGCATAGTTCAGCACATCTGTGGCACTGGCAGCACTGCCTGCGCAAAAGAGATTATTATCGCTATACGAACCGGAGCGGGAATCTCCGGTCACCAGCACTGAATTAAAATCATCTGTCCACTCCCACACCAGGTCAAAGAAGTTATATACGCCCCAATAATTAGGCGGCGATTGTTTTACAGCATTATGCTGTTTGTTCTTTACCAGATAAAGGTTGACTATCCTATCTGAATAAGATTTCTTTTCTCTGGCGTTGGCATCTGTCTCATCTGCCATAGCCACAAATTCCCACTCATCCAGTGTAGGCAGACGTTTTCCAATGGCTACAGCATAAGCTTTAGCAGCATACCAGGATAATTGGGTAACAGGCGCATCTGGATTAATGCCTTCCGGCAATACCGTATCCGCTACCCAGTCACACAAATAATTGGTGTCCGCATACAGGCGTTTCACCTGCGAACGGCGCCATTGCGGGTAAGCCTTTACAAAAGCAAGGAACTCGGCATTCGTAACGGGTCTTTCATCAATTAAGAAAGGAGCTACTTTCACCAATACCGTATCCAGGCCATAGAAGGGCTTGTATTCGCCACCGGGGATGTCAACCATAGCCACCCGGGATGTCAGCTTTGGCAAACCTGACGCCTGATCGCCAGCAACCGGTGCGACCTCCTGCTGGTTACAGGAGGTGCCCCATATAGTTACTGAAAAAACAACAATAAAAAACAATAGGACTCTCATCTTTTATTACGGATTTAAAACCCGCCTTTTTTAAACACTTTTGGATTTCCTTCGCCGGTAACTTTCAGCTTACCGATAGCTCCTTTGTTGAAAGCTCTTGAAAGCGAGTGATCAACCAGAACATACTCTCCGGAAACATCTACTTTAAATTCTACAATGGCAGAACCGCCCGCAGGAATAATTGTTGTTTGCACATTGTGTGTAACAGTTGTGCCACCCTCCAGATAGACATTATCAAATATTTCACCGATAACGTGGAAAGAAGAAATCAGGTTTGGCCCGCCGTTTCCTACAAAAAGACGAACAGTTTCTCCTACTTTGGCTTCAAGCATACCCGCTCCCAACATAGAACCTTTCTTTCCGTTGAATAAAACATAATCGGGATTTTCAGCAACAGCTTTGTCGTTGTCGAATTCCAGCAACCCGCTTTCACGGGCTTTGGTATAAAACTCGCCCTGCATAATGTAATATTCCCTGTCCACAGGTTTCAGCCCACCGGCAGGTTCTACCAGAATCAGGCCGTACATACCGTTCCCGATATGCATAGGTACGGGAGGTGCAGCACAGTGATAGACATACAAGCCGGGGTTCATAGCCTTAAAGGTAAACGCTGCTTCCTGTCCGGGCACAGCAGATGTGGCTTCCGCACCGCCTCCGGGACCATTCACAGCGTGCAGGTCAATATTATGGGGCAATACGCTGGCCGCATCATTTCTAAGGCGCACCTCTACTTCATCACCTTCACGTACCCGGATAAAGCTGCCCGGTACAATGTTGTTGAACGTCCAGAAGGTATATTTCTTGCCATCCGCAATCTCCCCTTCTATTTCGGTAGTGAGCAGGTTAACAATGAGTTTCTTCGGCGCCCTGTTGCCTACCGGGGCCGGCACATGAGGCGCTGCAGTAATTTCAGCTTCTTCCGGCTGTCCTTTTGCTTCTATGGTTGCAGCAGATTGTTTTTCACCTGTAGCAGTTCCTTGTTCGCTGTTGCTGCCACAAGCCCCGAAGAGAAAAGCTGTAGCCAGCACGAATAACATCAGTTTGTTTGTCATAACTTTTGATATTTAATTAAGAGATGTATTACTTAGAATTTCAGTTTCAAAATTTCGGGATGAACATTCAATGTCAGCCAAATCCATTGCTGTAGACGGTTTGAGTAATCTACTCCCTTCAGGAAAGTGGTGGACGATGTAGCGGCATATACTGAGTAGCCACCCACAACGCTGATGTACGGATGAATATTATAACTAAAATCAAGGTCAAACTCCTGTCCCAGGTTGGCAGAAAAATCGTCAGTACCATTACTCAGTACATTGGGTGTCATGAACTGATGTGCCGTCAACGCTACCATGGATTTAGCTCCCGGCTTATAACGTGTCCTGAAATAAGCATCACCAAGCCCCGCGCCTTTATGGGCATTACCTGTATAGTAGTAATCCATACTGCCATAAAACTTGTGGTTGGTACCAAAATAAGGAATGAAAGCATGATTATCTTTTTGCGCCGTCTTACCCACATCATTACCACTTAGCAAATCACCACCAAGCATAATGCTCCATTGAGTGCTTAGTATCCGTTCTACGCTTGCTGCAATGAGGTACGCATTGGTTTTTACGCCCTGCACATTCTTCCCCGCCTGGTAATAGACCGAAACATTATATTTCCATTTATTGCCGGAATG
>JBEBVI010000436.1:0-3791 GCA_040392805.1 Taibaiella helva | reverse complement strand
GCAAATGATATTAGAAAACTTATTGCTATGATAACTTAGAACACAACAGCCCTGCCCTCTTCCCCCATTCAATGCCGCAGCGTTAGACTGTGAGCCCACAAGAGTATAGGCAGCATTGATAAGATTGGTTACAGCTCCGTTATGGCCGTCATAACCATTTCGGTCAAATACGTCCTGAAAGTAATCATACACACGCGCCATACCCCAATGTGCATCCAGGGCGGGGTTGGCCCTCCTGGTTAACCAGTAATACCCCTGGTTGCCTAAGCTATCGCTCCAATAATGCAGGCCTTCAACAAGGTCAATACTGTCTATAGAAAAAAATGCCGTACCTGAATTCCGCCCGCTCGCCGCATCAATCGATGTAATTCTGACTTTGTAAGGTGGAGCCGGCAGATGAAGCCCTATACCAGAGAATGTGAATGGTGCATCGGCAGGCCTGCTATAATCATAAATTGGACCTTGAACAGGCAATTGCGTACGCACACGACCATTTATATATAAAGCGGGTACTGTTCTTCTTGAATTTCCGATGAGGGCCGAATCTGCTATTGTAGTTACAATTATAGAATCCAGGCTTAATACTTCCCCCCAGGTAGCTGAAGGATTGGTATAATCCAGCAGATTATCAACATTACCATTAGATGAAACAATGGCATTTTCAAAGTTCAATGTCGTAATATTCCGTATGCTGTCAAAAAGGCGATAGCCATCGGTATAGCTGTCTATCGTAATTTCCTGGATACCGCTATACAAAGTATGCGCCGATCCCTGAGCTGAAGCATGGGCAATAAGAGTTATACGGTTAAAAACATTTCCGCTGGAAGCATCCACAAAAATGTGCATCATTATATAAGTGCCATCACGCCGGATACCTTCCAAAGCAATTCTGTAAGCCAGCGTGTATCCTGTATTTCCACCTGTGGAAGCAATAATCAATCGGACAACAGGCTCTACTGTAATATCTATATCTCCTAAATCGCTTTTTGCAAGCAATACGGCCTGCTCCTTTTCCAATACGGGCTGTATAGAAAAATTTTCCGGAACCTTACCTATCCTTCCGTTGAACGATGTCATTATACCATCACGAGAATGCAATAAAATCGTACCATCTTCGATAGGTATACCCTGATAAAGTTGCTGACAGGCAGAGTGAGTAAAACCCAGCTGGTCTTCATTTTCATGAAAAACGGAAAAGTGATATTTATCCGAAAGATGTAGTGAAGTATTTATTTGCATTAGCATTTCTGTACGGCTTATTTGCTGGTTTCGTAAATCAGCGAAAAAGCTACCTCCATTAACCGGGGTAACTATAGAAATAAAGCCGGATATTCCAGTTGAAATAACATTATGCTGCCCTTGTGCTCTGCCTGCTGAAAAAAAAGAGAGGTTTACCAGGAGCAGAAGACTGGCGATTTTGTTATAAACTACTGTTCTTCTCATAAAAGTGTTTCAATTAAAATGGACTATTATTGTTTCCTATTAATATTAACAGAGAGAATCTTCCCCTCTCGTTATTAGCTATGTAGCTTACACTTAAAATGCTTTTAGCGATTATTTACCTGCATAAAAATATCTTTCAATCAAACGAGTCTTCTGTGTTTTGAATTTCTCTTCCTGAAATAATTTTTTTATGTAAATTTAGGCTGAACTTTATCTACGTACAAGAGATGAACTACGCTATTTACACACGTATATAATCCCTACATTTAATATATCATACTGACTAAATTATGAAAATAAATATACTCATAATATTTAGCATAATCATTTTACATACAATAGCCTGCCAGCAAAAAGATGAAAAAACTATCGCCCGTCTTAGCGCTGCATCCAATTCGTATACAACAGAACCACAGTTAAAAAAAATCAGTACTTATAAAGGGACTACAGATACAATACAGATCAGATTATTAATGAATAAAGGCAATGATTTACGTGGAAGCGCTCCTGACAGTGCCTTAGCAGCTTATAGACAAGCCTATTACCTGAGCAGAAAGATCAACTACCATAGAGGAACTGCCGTAGCATTGCTTAACATAGGAGAGCTGAACAGTGATAAAAACGGCTACCACTATACACGTGCTTTTTATCGCCGAGCCTTGCCCTATTGCTACCTGGCGGATGTGGAGAATGAGAAATCATATCTACTTCCTGATGTGTATAATGCAATGGGGAATACATACTTTTGGGAAGCAAATAATGATTCTGCTATACAAATGTATCTGCAATCGCTTCATATCATAGAAAAAAGAAAAATAGCAGATACACAACGTTTAATACAAGCATATAACAATATGGGTTCCACACTGGAACTTATGGATGAGCATTACCAGCGTACCCTGGAGTATTATTATAAAGCCCTCAGTCTCGGCTTTCGATACAGAAAAGACACCGCTCAATCAGCCCTTCTGTTTAAAAATATAGGAGTCATTTATGGTCGGGAAGAAAATCATGATTCTGCTCTGTATTGTTTAGACCAGGCTCTTCAATTATATAAACAGCTTAATGCTTCTGAAGATATTCGGGAAGTATATACCAATATAAGCGATATATGGCTTCATAAAAATAACATGACGAAAGGAAGGCTTTATCTTGATTCAGCAATCAATACCGATAAAACAGGTATAGGTAATAGTCCTGCTATACTTAGCAATATGGCACATATCTATTACCACCTGGGAGATCTTGAGCATGCGGTTCTTTATACGGAAAAGGCATTGCCACTGTATGATAAGAAAGGAAGGAAAGAAAAACTGGGCCTTTATGTTATGTTAGCCCGAATGTATGATACACTCGGGAATGGTCATCTTGCATTTCATTACGCAAAAGCATACGCGCAACTAAAAGACAGCATTCTTGATGAAGATAAAGTAAAAAGCCTGAACCTCGCAGAAATTAAATACCGGACCTCGGAGAAAAATAAAGAGTTGGCACAAAAGCAATTATTAATCTCACAACAACAAAACAAAATTCAGAAGCAATACCTATGGATCGGTGCAGCTATCATCACGATCATGCTTCTTCTGGGTGTCTTCTATCGAAAGCAACATAAAGCAACCATAGCACAACTCAAAGCTAACCTGGCAGGAGAAGAAAAAGAAAGATTGCGTATGGCTGCAGAACTGCACGACGGCATAGTCAGTAAACTATCTTCCGTAAAAATGAGCTTTGATGCCTTGACGCCCATCGGCGCCACCAACCCAATGGTTGATCCCAATGAATTCCGGGAAGCACTGCATTTGCTGGAACAAAGCATTGTGGAATTGCGTACTACTTCCCAGAACCTGCAACCTTCCATATTAAAAAAGGCCGGTTTATTGCCGGCTCTTAATATCTATTGCCAGAAGATAAGTAAAGTAAGTCGTATCGGGCTCGACTTCCAGATAATAGGTATCCTTCCTCCGCTGCATGAAGATTTCCAGCTACATGTATACCGTATCATCCAGGAATTGATCAATAATATTGTTAAGCATGCGCAAGCCACACAAGCCTGGGTGCAATTTAATATACATGGCGACCAACTGCATATTACCGTCGAGGATAACGGCATTGGTATTAATCCGGGAAGGCTGTACCAACAAAACGGCATAGGCTGGCAGAATCTCCAAAACCGGCTGAAGCTGTTGAACGGCATTATTGAAGTACAGATCAAAAACGGCACTGCCATCTATCTTGATTTTGATCTGAAGCATTATAAAATATAATACTCCGCCATCTTTATGCCTTAAAAGCTCAAGACTCCTATCTTTGCCCATCAGGATTAAAGGCAGCAGCTTCACGCAAGACTA
>JBEBVI010000435.1:0-3828 GCA_040392805.1 Taibaiella helva | reverse complement strand
TCAGCCTTTCTGCATACTTTGCAATTCTCATTAATGTTTGAATATCATTCAGTAATTTGCAGCCCGTATTCCTGTACAATAATTTATATTATAATGGAAAAACCAATTATTGGCATTACTACCGGCGATCTTAATGGCATCGGGCTGGAGCTTGTTATTAAAGTATTTTCGGACAACCGTATGCTGGATCTGTGCACTCCGGTAATATTTGCTTCTAACAGGGCTATTAATTTTTACCGTAAAGTGTTGCCGGATCATCCGTTCAGCTTTGCCAGTACCAAGAGTTTTGAATCCTTGAACCCTAAGCAGGTTAATATTTTTAACTGTTGGGATGAAGAGATGCCTATTGTACCGGGAACATTGACCGAAGAAGGCGGAAAATATGCGGTACGTTCATTATTGGTAGCTGCACAATGCCTGAAAGACGGGCAGATAGATGCCCTGGTAACGGCGCCGATCCATAAAAAGAATACGCAGATACCCGACTTTAACTATACCGGGCATACGCCTTTCCTGAAAAAGATGTTTGATGCCAAAGAGGTAGTGATGTTGCTGTATAACGATCATTTCAGGGTGGGGCTGATCACGGAGCATATTCCTGTTTCCGAAGTGGCGGGCGCTATTACCAAAGAGCTGATCTGCCGTAAGGTACAGGTGCTGGCGGAGGCGCTGGAAAAAGACTTTGGGATAGATAAGCCTAAAATAGCTGTTCTCGGGCTGAATCCGCATGCCGGCGATGACGGCCTGATCGGGAAAGAGGAACAAACGATCATAACGCCGGCTATAGAGCAGCTGCAACAGGCCGGTGTATTGACCATGGGGCCTTACAGCGCCGATGGTTTTTTTGCTCACCATCTTTACCGGGAGTTTGATGCCGTAATAGCCATGTATCACGACCAGGGCCTGATCCCATTTAAGTCATTGACAAACGGAGCAGGTGTTAACTATACCTGTGGCCTGTCTGTGATACGCACGTCACCTGATCACGGAACTGCTTTTGATATTGCAGGTAAAGGTGTGGCTTTGCCCGACTCTATGAGGGAGGCGGTTTACCAGGCCATAGATATATGGAAACAACGCCTTTCGTATAAGGAATATACGGCTAATCCTTTAAAACGGCAGCGGTTAGCTAAAGAGCGTTAGGCCACACTTTATATATCCTATACTATACGCCAGGTTTACCCTGTTAGATAGTAAACATCTCACCGGGTAAACATCTGAATAGGGTAAAAATATACAATCATTGTTTTTATTGCTTATTTCCTCCGCCGCCGATCGTTTTCCACTCCTTCGGTGGGGGACTAAGGAGGAGGCCTAAAAAAACATTGTACAGAATGATCAGGCGGGAAATATAAAGTGTTTGTGCAAACAGGAAACAAGGTAAAAAATGGAAATTCGTAACGCAGCTTATTTAATCAGCAGTGCAAAGGTGGAGCAGTGTCCTCCTCCGGACCGGCCGGAGTATGCCTTTATTGGCCGGTCGAATGTAGGAAAGTCTTCCCTGATCAATTTATTGACGGGTAATAATAAATTAGCCAAAGTATCTAAAAGCCCGGGAAAGACGCAGTTGATTAATCACTTTCTCATAAATGACCCGAAGCAGGCGGGCTCGGGCTGGTATTTAGTTGACCTGCCGGGGTATGGGTTTGCCAAACGTTCACAGGCGCAACGTGCAGCATGGCAGAAAATGCTGGCCGGTTATTTCCAAAAACGGGTTAACCTGCAAACGGTATTTGTATTGATAGACAGCCGCCTTAGCCCACAGCAGATCGACCTTGACTTTATGGCCGGATTAGCCGGCTGGCAGGTGCCGTTTAATATGGTATTTACGAAGGCCGATAAAAATACACAAGCCGAAACGGCCCGTAATGTGCGGAATTTTATCAACCGTATGAAGGAGGAATGGGAATATATACCGCGTAGCTTTGTTACTTCTACTGTAAAACATACCGGCAGAAAAGAATTGCTGGAATATATCGGCTCGCTTAATGAGGAATTTGGCCGGAATGGAGAAGCCGGATAATTTCTGAAAACAAAATAATAAACCGGTAGAGGAAATCTACCCGGAAGCGGTACCGCAGCTTTATGAAACCATAGCCTGTTTTGCTGTGACATATACGAACTGTGTACTGATATCCACATGGTAATACCATTACAAGAAGGTACATAACACAGATCATGTGCGGGTATTGCTTATCTTTGTTTGTAAGCCGGATATCGTTAACTTTCCTAACCCATTGCGATATGATCATAAAAGTAGCCATAGCGGAAGATCATCCAATGACCATTAAGGGCATAAAAGAAACCCTGTTGTCCTACCCGCATATCAGTATTACAGGTACCTATTCCAGCGCTGAAGCGTTGATGCCGGGACTTGAAGGTAACCTGCCGGATGTATTACTGCTGGATATACAGCTTCCGGATAAGACCGGTGATCAGCTCGCTCCTTTGCTCAGGGAGTTGTACCCCGATATGAGGATATTAGTGCTGACCAACTTTGATAGTCCTCTTTATGCAAGTAAATTGTTGGGAAACTATATTATGGGCTATCTGATCAAAACCACCGATGAAAAAACACTCATCAC
Organism: Taibaiella helva; assembly: GCA_040392805.1. GTDB lineage: Bacteria > Bacteroidota > Bacteroidia > Chitinophagales > Chitinophagaceae > Taibaiella > Taibaiella helvus_B. The sequence continues at coordinate 1,243 of JBEBVI010000435.1, read as the reverse complement.
GGCTATAGAATGTGTCAATGAAGGAAAGCAGTTTCTTGAAAAAGATATGCGTGAGCGTGTGGATAATTTGTCATCAAGAAAAAGCAGGGTCTGGTCGCAGAAAACGGCCCTTACACCGAAGGAGAAAGAAGTGTTACAATTGATCGTCAATGGTGAGAACAGCCAGGAAATTGCAAAAAAATTATTTCTGAGCACGCATACTGTCAATAATTACCGCAACAATATCCTGCTTAAGATGGGCGTTAAGAACATGGCAGAATTGACTAAAAAAGCCATATTGCTTGGTTGGGTTGAATTCTGATATACCCCTTTGGCGTACAAGTGCAGTAGTCTTATTCGTGTGTCCGGAATATCCTGCAGCCCGGGGAAAAAGAGTCGGCCATTAATTCACTTCTTTTAACCGGTCTATGTCAAATTCAATGTATATCGTTGTTCCTTGTCCCGGCTCCGACTGAATAGAAATATACCCCTGAAGTGCCTGTACCCGGTAGCGTAAGTTTTGCAACCCATAACCTTTATGGTCTTCTTCAGTATAAAACCCGATACCATCATCTTCTACGGAGAGGCTGATGAAGTTTTCTTTTTGCACGATCTGTAATACGGCATAGCTGGCCCTGGCATGCTTGATCACATTCTGGATCAGCTCCTGGGCAATTCTGTAGAGCAGCAGCTCCGTTGGCTTTTGAAGCACATTCAGATCTCCTACCGTATGCATATCTACCATAAATCCGTCTGAAGCATTGATCGTGGAAATATAGATCAGCAATGCTTCCTCCAGGCTGTGGCGGATCAGCGCATCGGGCATCAGGTTGTGCGCCATCCTTCTTACTTCCGAGGCAATATCCCTGATCATATATTGCAGCTGATGGAGGGGTTTTTCTTTTTCTTCTGCAGACAAAGCCCTGTTCAGATTCAGGTTAGCGCTGGTCAGCATGCCGCCTATACCATCGTGCAACTCTCTTGCAAGGCGGGTACGTTCTTTTTCCTCACCTTTTATAATACCTTTCAGCAGGTTGATTTCTTTTTCGCGGGCCAGCAGGCTTATTTCATTGTGTTGCATACGCTGCCTGTTTCGGTAATTATGAAAAAAGCCTATGCCCAGTACTAATAACAGAATAGATCCCGAAGTACTTATCGCTACCCATTTATTTTTATCGGCAATCTTCTGCTGTTGCCGGGCGATCAGCAGCTTTTTTTCTGAGATTTCTTTATCCTTTGCAATGCTCCTGTATCTGGCATCCAG
>JBEBVI010000434.1:0-3866 GCA_040392805.1 Taibaiella helva | reverse complement strand
GAAGGTTGTGCTATTAATTGGGTCAGCAGTTCGATAGCATTTCCCGTAAGTTCAACAGTAGTCAATTGATCCATATTATTTATTACTTTATTCGCGTTCCCGATTTACCAATACGCACCTCCTGCAAATCCTCCGCACGCCCTATTCTTACAGTGCTTACCCCTCTTTTAATGGCTTCAAAGGCATTGTCCAATTTAGGTATCATACCGGCTGCAATAACATTTTGTTCTTTTAGTTCTGCAAAAAGTTTTAAATTAATATCCGGTATAACGCTGCGTTCGTCCGACACATCCATTAACACTCCGTTCTTTTCGAACAGGTACATAAGCTCCACGCTATAATACTGGCTTAGCATACATGCTATCTCCTGTGCTATGGTATCCGCATTGGTATTAAGAAGTTGGCCCTTACCATCATGGGTTAAAGGAGCGATAACGGGCAACAGGTTTAGGTCAATAAAATTGCTCCATATACTTCCATCCTGGTTAGGCTGAACATCGCCGACAAAACCATAGTCTATCCCATTTATTAAAGGTCTTTTTTGTGCTGTTATACAATTAGCATCAGCACCGGTAAGTCCTAGGGCATTGCACCCTAAGGCCTGCAAGCGGGCAACAATATTTTTATTGATATACCCGGCATACATCATAGTTACAATTTTGATCGTTGAAACATCTGTAATTCTACGGCCCTCTATCATTTTTTGTGGCACGCCCATTTGTTCCGCTAAGGCTGTCGCCAATTTACCCCCGCCATGAATTAATACTTTTTTACCAGGAGTTTTTGCCAATAATTGTAAAAAAGAATGTAAACGTTCTTCATCGTCAATAACATTTCCTCCGATTTTTATTACACTAACTTTTTCCATTACAATGCTTTTAAAATTTCCTGCAAAACAGCTTGTGCCGCCCACACTCTATTCCCGGCCTGTTGGGTAATCAAACTTCTGCTGCTATCAGCCAGCTCATCACTAAGTTCTATATTACGCCTTAAAGGAAGGCAATGCATAATACGGGCATCGGGAGCATACTTTAATTTTTCTTCATTCAGCATCCAGTTCATTGCATCATTACTGTTATAAATCTGGACAGAGTTTTGATAGCTACTCCAGTTTTTTACATATATGTAATCAGCATCACGCAGTGCCTCTTCCTGCTGGTGTACTATAGTTGCACTTCCGGTAAACTGCGGAGTCAGCTCAAAGCCTTCAGGGTGGCAAATAACAAAATCTGTTTCATTCCAGGCATTTATCCATTGTGCAAAGCTATTAGCTACACATTGAGGCAAGGGTTTAATATGAGGTGCCCAGGTTAATACTACCTTGGGTTTCTTTTTAATAGTTGATGTTCTGCTCAACTGGTCTTCCGTAATGGTAATGATATCCGTCAAACTCTGTAGTGGGTGCAGCGTAGCACTTTCCAGACTAACTACGGGCAATCCGGAATACCGGATAAAACTGTTGAGAACTGTTTCCTGATAATCAAGATCACGATCCTGCAAAGAAGGGAAAGTGCGCATGCAAAGTATATCAAAATATTGGCCCAATACCGGCGCCGCGTCTTTAATATGTTCTACTGTAGTACCATTCATTATTGCACCCTCATCAAACTCCAAAGCCCACCCTTCTTTATCTACATTGAACACTATCGGTTCCATACCCAGGTTTTTAGCAGCAATCTGTGTGCTTAACCGGGTTCTAAGGCTTGGATTTAAAAATAGAAGCCCTACCCTTTTTCCGGAGCCTGAATGTACATCCTTGAAAGGTGAAGCTTTATATGCTAATGCTTTACGAACAATGTCATTAATATCTGGGACATCATCAACAGCAATAAATTGTTTCATTACAAATAATTTTTTTTCAGAAATAGATTAAACAATTACTTCTTCCTGCATTGCTTTCAGAAAGATGTCGATATGCTCTTGGTTTATATTTAATGCCGGTAGTAACCGGACAGTATTTGGTTTTGCCTCTCCTGTAAAAATCTTTCGCTTATTTAATAAGGTCGCTCGTAACCCCTGGTTCCGCTCTGTAAGATCAAAACCTATCATCAATCCTCTTCCTCTGACATTTTCAATTCCGGCTATTTCCGGCAAGTGCTTCATCAAATAATTTCCTTTTTCAAGGGCCTGATCTAACAAACGCTCCTGCTCTATTACTTCCAATACAGCCAAAGCAGCAGCACATGCCAGATGGTTTCCTCCAAAAGTCGTTCCCAGCATACCATGTTTTGCTTTAATAACAGGCGATATCAATAATCCGCCTATTGGAAAGCCATTACCCATACCTTTAGCCATAGTATAGATATCCGCATTTACTGCTGCATAGTCATGGCTAAAGAACTTCCCGCTTCTTCCATAACCGCACTGCACGCTATCGGCTATGTAAACGGCATTGTGTTCGTCGCAAAGCCTGCGTATTAATTGCAGAAATGACGGATCGGCAACGCGTATACCGCCAACTCCCTGAATACCTTCTATAATTACTGATGAAATAGTAGTTCCATGCTCCTCAAAACATTTCCCTAAGGCCTCTTCATCATTAAAAGGTAAGAAAATAACATTATCCGTTTCATTAACAGGTGCAACAATTGATGGATTATCTGTTGCAGCAACGGCTAATGAAGTTCTTCCATGAAAAGCTTTAGTAAAGGCAACGATCTTCTTTTTTCCGTTATGAAAAGAAGCCAGTTTTAAAGCATTTTCATTGGCTTCAGCACCACTGTTGCAAAGAAAAAGCTGATAGTCGGTTTTACCGCTAATCTTGCCCAACAGATCAGCTAAATCCTGTTGTGCAGAAATGCGGACAGAATTGGAGTAAAAAGAAATTTTAGCTAATTGTTCCTCTATCTTTTTTACCCAATGCGGATGGCCATGACCTATCGAGATGACAGCATGACCACCATACATATCTAAGTATTCATTTCCCGAATTATCCCATAAAGTAGAGTTCTTTGCTGCTACGATTTCTATATCGTTAATCGGGTAAACGTCGAATAATTTCATGCTTTATAAGTTAGCGTTCTAAATATTTTTTTAAAAACCCGGTGACTTTAATTTTAAACCTGCGTCCTCTTCAAGGCCAAACATCAGATTCATATTTTGTACCGCCTGCCCGGAAGCTCCTTTTAACAGATTGTCCAGAGCGGAATGAACAACCAGCTTGTTGCCGGAATGTTCCAGGTATAGCAGGCACTTATTGGTGTTAACCACTTGCTTCAGGTTGATGGGCGTATCACTTACATGAGTAAATCTGGCCTCTTTGTAAAACTCCTGGTAAAGACCCTTTACTTCTTGTTCCGGGAGATCGCAATCTATAGTGGAGCTGGTAAAAATACCGCGTGTAAAATCACCGCGCCAGGGTACAAACCAGATATTCGCGTCCCCGCTATTATGATCAGACAACTTTGATTCTTGTCCCAACTGATTTATTGATTCCGAAATTTCTTTTATATGCTGATGCTTCAAAGTCTTATAAGCGGAAATATTATTCGCCCGCCAACTAAAATGCGTTGTAGCACTTAAGGCCTGACCAGCTCCGGTACTTCCTGTAATACCTGTTGTATATACTTCCTTTAATATTCCGGCTTTTGCTAAAGGCAGTAACGCCAGTTCTATTGCTGAAGCGAAGCACCCGGGATTAGCTATATTTTTCGCAGTACAGATAGCGTTTTTATACAGTTCCGGTAAGCCATATACAAACCGACGGCTTTTATAATTAGCATGTTCAGCTAACCGGAAGTCCTGCGAAAGATCTATAATACATACAGACTCAGGTATATCAGTTGTATCTAAAACATTCTTTGCAGCGCCATGTCCGGCACAAAGAAATAGGACATCAACATTATCCACGCTACTGTGCTCTTCAA
>JBEBVI010000433.1:0-3869 GCA_040392805.1 Taibaiella helva | reverse complement strand
TCAGAGCATTCCTTACTTTCTTCAGCTCTTACATGTACCGCTTCCCAAAGACTCCCTCCACATCAAAAGCGTACTGCTATACAATACCGGCCTGTGTTATGCACGAATGGGGCTGTACGATAAAAGCATATCCTACCTGAAGCAGGCATTTTCCTATTCGGTTAAAAACAGCGACAGGAAAGATGTCTTATTACGTATATACAATGAGTTGGGCCTGGCCTACCAATACAAAGGGCAATATGAGCAGGCTGCCTTTTATCACTATATGCTATTGCGCAGCATAGGACAACCCGACGAAAAGAACTATCAATATGTCATAGATGCGAGTAACCGGTTGGCCGTTATGCAGTTAAACTTTAACCTTACCGACCGCGCCGTGCATTATTTCAACCGTGCGGAGATACTGGCACAACAGTTTGAGGATACATCAATGCTGGCGCAAATTCTGGTTAATAAAGGGGTGGCCTATAACGACCTGGGTAAAACACACCTGGCAGAATTATATTACCGCAGGGGATACAGCCTGGCACAACGCAAAGCATATAAGGAAGTAATGCATACTGCAGCACGTAACCTGGCCAACTTACTGGTAAAACAAGATAAGCCTGAGGAGGCGCTCGGGTATGCGCAGAATGCCTTTTCCTTAAGTGCGGCAACAGAAGATTATGACGGTCAGATCAATACCCGGCACACTTTAGGCTATATATATTATAAGCTGAAGCAGTATAAAAAAGCGGAAAGCTATCTTACGGAAGCGCAAAACATGACATATAAAATGGGCCTTACCGGCAACACTTCGAATGCCCATGAAGTACTGGCTCATGTCTATGCCGCACAGGGGCGCTACCGCGAAGCTTTTGAGCAGGAACAGATCTTTGCCAGAATGAATGACAGCCTCCGCGGAACGGCTAATGCTGCTGCGGTAAATGCGCTGGAAGTTAAATACAATGTAGCCCAGAAGGATAAAGGGTTGCTGCAGCAACAATTATTTATTACACATCAGAAGAACCGCCTGAAAACAAACCAGCTCTGGCTGGCGGGTGTATCCCTGCTGACCGTATCGCTCTTATTCCTGCTGACCGGGATCTATCGCAGAAACCGGCATAAACAGAAGCTACAGGCTTCCCTTCTACATAATATGCGCCAGGAGCAGGAGCTTAACCGGCTCAGATCACAGGTAGAGGGTGAGGAGCAGGAAAGAAAAAGAATGGCCCGTGAGCTGCATGACGGGATCTCCAGCCAGCTTTATGCGCTACGTATGTATGTGCTGGCCCTGAAGTCTAAACCCGACGGGATATTAACAACCGGCGACATGGATGAAGTGCTCCGGCAACTGGAGGAGGCCGGGAAGGAGGTCAGGACAACGGCCCAAAATCTGACCCCGGACCTGGTACAAAGGGAGGGGTTGGCCATGGCCGTGGAGGCTTTTTGCAAAAAGACGGAAAAATATACGGGGCTGGAAGTACAGTTCTTTACTTTCGGCAGGATACCCCGGTTCGAACCGGTAGTGGAGCTGTCGTTATACCGGATGGTGCAGGAGCTGATACAGAATGTGCTTAAACACGGACAAGCCAGCCATGTGCTGGTGCAGCTCAGTTGTGAAAATTCTTTGCTGAACATCACTATAGAAGACGATGGTATCGGCCTCGACAAGTCGGAAAAAGAGTATCATGAAGGAAGCGGACTGGCAGGAATAGCCAACCGGATATCCGCTTTGAACGGGCAGATGGATATAAAAAGTATTCCCGGAGAAGGCACAGCAGTATACCTGGAACTTAATATTGACACATTATCCAGCGTGGAATCCGTAATTTAGCAGTATCCAATTAAATAATAACCTTTATCATGCCTGTAAAAGTTATAATCACAGACGACCACCCTCTTGTAGCCAAAGGAATACAGCAGCTTTTAAAACCTTACAAACATATTAAAGTTGTACAGACATTCCGGAACGGACAGGCTTTGCTCAACGGGTTGAAGAAAGGGGTGCCGGACGTACTGTTGCTGGATTACCAACTGCCCGATTATACGGCAAACGAGCTGGTAGCCATCATTCTGAAAGATTACCCGGAATTGCGTGTACTGATATTAAGCAGTACCGAGTCTTCATTTTATGTAAAAAGTATGATGCAGTCGGGATGTATGGGATACCTGCTTAAAAGCACAACTGACGATACTATGCTGATCAAAGCCATAGATACGGTGTATGAAGGTCAGATATTCTTAGACCCGGAATTAAAAGAAAACATACTTATGGGTCTTTTCAAACATAAGCAACCGGCAAATCTCACACGTCCCAGTCTTACGATCCGGGAAAAAGAGATCCTGCAGCTTATAGTAGATGAATACCGCAACCAGGAAATCGCCGACAAACTATTCCTCAGCCTGCGCACCATAGAAGCGCACCGTTACAACCTGCTTCAAAAACTGAATGTAAAGAATACCGTAGGATTGGTAAAGATGGCTATCCAAATGGGATTGGTCGAGTGAATAACGGAGCGTTCTCTTTAGTCGTCCTATCCCTGCTTCTTACTGCCAGGCGCTTGTCCATCATTAACATGTCCGGGATGGTTCACTACCACTCCAGATATCCCTATCCGGTTCCCGAAAATAAAGCCTGCTGCATATTTGTGGCCCATAACAAGTTATCTCAACTGCTTAATAATGCTGCCGTGACTCATATACTTCTCGCCTGAGGATTTTGTACAGCATTGTTTTAGCCCTCCCCCTTAAGAGGCTGTCTAAAAAGTCCATCGTCGTCATTCCGACTGGAGCGGAGCGAAATGGAGGAATCTCCTAATCATTTGATTACACTTGTGAGATTTACCTTCGGTGAGAAAAGTTCTCGACTACACTTCATTTCGAGCGAAATGACGACCTTTTCAGGCAGCCTCAACAAGCAATGAAAAATAATGACGGCCTATTTTTTGCAGGGTGAAGTATAGTTTCGCAACATGAGCCACGTAAAAAACAGCAACCATTGACGGCTGCTGTTTTTCCTGTATTTTCAATTTAGATTTCGCTTATCGCACTAACGTAAGATCTCCCTTATAGACTTTTATAGAACCGTCCCGCATAACCAGCCTTATAATATAGAAGTAGACACCCGCCTCTGCCGGCTCATTCTTAAAGGTGCCGTCCCAGCCTTTGGTGGCATCACTGGTATGAAACACCTCCTGACCGTTGCGGTTAAACACCCTGAATTCGGCCACACCCTGGTATCCTACATTTTCTATCCGGAAAATATCGTTCTTACCATCCCCGTTGGGTGAAAAGGCATTCGGTACCAGCAGGTCTTCTATAATATCTATAAACACCTCCATGGTATCTTTACAGCCATATTCATTTGTACCCACTACATAATACCTTATAGGTGCCTGGGGTGATGCCATAGGATCGGCAATTACATTATTATCCAGCCAGGTGGTCGGATACCATTGATACAACATAGCTCCGGAAGCATGTAGCTGAACCTTATCACGTGCTTTTATAAGCGTATCATTGCTAACGGTCATATCAGGAACCGGATAACGTTCTACGGTAATGGTATCAGATCCGGTACACGGACTGGTAACGTCTTTCGCTATGATTACAAAAGTAGTGGTCGTAGTTATATATCCTTCTGTAATGCTGGTATCCGGGCGAACCAGAGGGGCAGCCGGCGTCCATCTGTAGTCATACGCACCTGCATACAATGTAGTAGCCGTAAGTTTAAAGTAGCCGTTACAGGTAAAAGTATCCACCAGCGGTGGGTTAATAACCACCGGCTTATATATCAATACGGATTTTGAGATCTTTTTATTATCTGCTGCAATAGTATAAGTAAGGTTACACTGATAAGGGAAAACGGTTACGCCTACAGTTGCTGC
>JBEBVI010000432.1:0-3874 GCA_040392805.1 Taibaiella helva | reverse complement strand
TAAAATATTTTTTGACTAAAATTTGGTAGTGTAAATATCTTAGAATACGACCGGAACAAAAGACGCGAAACAGAGTGGAGTCTCTTTTGTGCAGTGGAGGCATCTCCCAAGTATAGAACGCTTTTCCCACAGTAAATGAGGAGATGTCTCCACTCCGCTGGTGCTGCGGTCGACATGACGCCAAGTAATATATTTCGAATCCGGATCTTTAAATCGGGAACTTATTTTGACACGATTCATAAGAGATGAATCCGTAACAGCACATGCAGGTTGTCACAGGCACACGCAATACTTTTCCGGTACAACAATCGTCTTTCCAGATTAGCTCTCTCGTAGCAAGTAGGACAAACTCTTTGTTTACCTTCACTGTAAAGTGAGTCATCTTTTTTACCGGGGTAGAAAAGAATTAAGGGCCGTAAGAAGAAAATAGATTCTTACGACCCTTGATCATATACATGCAGAATATATTGTAATCTAAAATCCAATGGTAAACCCAACCCGGAAATCAATCCTATCCGCATAAGGGCTGATAGAATATTTCTGCCCGGCTTGATCTACGCGTGTATTGGCTGGTATATCCTGTAATACATCATACATCGCCATGATATACATAGAGCCTATGTCGCCTATGGGTTGCCGGTAGCCTCCTCCTAAAAGTAAGCTGGGGATAGAGAGCCTGTCTTTATAGTATTTAGACCACCCGTCTTTATCATCATAGGTTCCTTTGTTATAATTGATATAGCTTATATTATTGACCTCAAACTCAGCCTGCACCAGTATATTGGGAATAATAAGATACCTGCCCCACACGCCGCCTGTGTATATGGACTGTGTGAAAGGGATGAGCTTGCTTTGGAAGGTTCTGCTATTGTAAGAAAGGAGCGCGTCTCTCTGGCGATAATAATTATAACCCAATGATATCCCTGCTGCAAATTTATCAGTAACCCGGTAACCTACAGAAGGAGCTATGTAAATATTGGTTATGGTTCCAAAAGCTAATCCCAACCCTCCTCCGAAAACCAATCTCTGTGGATCAAAGCCGCTTTTGGTTTGATTTTGTTTATACTTAGCCTGCCCGGGTTTCCCACTGCTATTATAGATCTCCTGTGCAAATGCGGGAGTGAGGCATAGGAGGGAACATACAATTAAGAGGATTTTCTTCATATTTTAAAAGGATATTACGCAAAGTTAATGTAATTCCGGTTTGTTTCATAGGTGATGAACGGTAGGCGATGGGGGATAGGGTGGGTTTGTTTTGTCGGATTGTATAGAGGTTGGACAACTTTTCGAAAAGCCGTCAAATCTTCCTTTTTAATTCATGAAAATTTTCCCCGGATTCAGGATACCCTTAGGATCGAATAAATGTTTGATTCCCATCATAAGCGCTAACTGAGCCGGGTTGAACGCAATGTCCATATAAGGGCGTTGTACATAGCCGATCCCATGTTCACCTGATAAAGTGCCTCCGACGGAATGTACATACTGAAACAACTCCCGGATGGCATGGGGTAATTGTTCTTTCCAGACTGATTCCTCCATATTTCCCTTTACAATATTGATATGTAGGTTGCCATCCCCGGCATGACCATAACAAACGGAACTGAAACCGTATTTATTGCCTAATTGTTTGACTGTTTTCAGTAGACCGGGAAGAGATGCCCGCGGTACAACAGTGTCCTCTTCTTTGTATATTGATGTGTGTTTTACCGCTTCGCCTACAATTCTCCGGAGTCGCCAGAGCTCGGTTTTCTGGTGCTCATTTTCTGCAAACAGGATTTCGCCTGTTTCGTATTCTTCCATAAGCAGCGCTATTTCCTCCATTTCTTTAGCCAGTACGTTTTGATCATTTCCGTCGGTTTCAATAAGCAGGTGAGCGTTGATATGTTCCGGAATAGTGACGACAGAGGAGGAACAATAGGATAGGGCGCAAAGCAGTGCATCCCGTTCCATAAATTCCAGCGTAGATGGTGTATGGCCAGACAGCATAATGCGATTTACAGCATGGCAGGCATCTTCGGCAGATCTGAATGGTACCAGCATTAACAGGTTACACTTAGGGTAAGGAAGCAACTTCAGAACGATCTGCGTAACCACGGCCAGAGTGCCCTCGCTGCCTGTAATTAACTGGGTCAGGTTATAACCGGTGGCATTTTTTAAGGTATTAGCGCCAGTTTGTATTACTGTTCCGTCAGGCAAGACTACTTCGAGATTCAGCACATAATCTTTAACGGTCCCATATTTAACCGCTCTCGGTCCTCCGCTGTTTTCAGCAACATTTCCCCCGATAAAGCAGGAGCCGCGACTTGCCGGATCTACGGGGTAGAAAAGATCTTTTTCTTTTAATGTATTCTGTAACTCTTCAGTAATGACGCCGGGTTGGGTAACTACCTGAAAATTATCCATATCTATACGGAGTATTTTATTCATCCGGCACATATCCAGGCATACACCACCGTAGACGGTAAGTGCTCCTCCGCTCAGGCCGGTACCGGCTCCCCGCGGTGTTACGGCAATGTGATGTTTATGGCAATAGGCCATTATCCGGGATACCTGGCCGGTTTGTTCCGGCTGCAGTATTACTTCAGGCCTGAAGAAAAGATCCTCTGTATGGTCAGATGAGCAACGGATGATGTTTTCCTCATCCGTAAGCACGCTATGTGCAGGTAACAACTCTTGAAAGAATTGGAGATCGGTAAGATCTATTTTTTTGAAAAAAAGGTTATGTGGCATGGATGTTTAAGTAAAAATTCAAAACATGTATTGGATGTTCTTGTCTTGATAGTTGAAAATACAAAGTTATGCTTCGAATAGGGTAATAATGTACAAAGATCATCTTTCCCCCGTTTACACTCCGGATATGCTTACACCGGCATAAGAGATGTGGTTTGTGTATCTGTTATTTCTGATGTATGAAATGATTTTGCGATAAATTTACGTTCCAGGTGTACGGTTCTCCCTGCTGATAGCTTAACTTTGCAGCCGCAAAATAAATGCTATCCCCCGGGTTGATAGGGCAGCCCGGACAATTAAAAAATGTTTATGCAGTTTAATCCTTGGCACACAGTAAGTTACGGAGATGAATCCGGAGATTTGGTAAATGGAATTATTGAAATTCCTAAAGGCTCAAGAGCAAAATACGAGTTAGATAAGGAAACGGGGCTGTTAATGCTGGACCGGGTTTTATATTCGTCTGTTTACTATCCTGCCAATTATGGCTTTGTGCCGCAAACCTATTGCGATGATGGGGATCCGCTGGATATCCTGATCCTTTCCCAGATCGTGATACAACCTTTGTGCCTCGTTCCTGCCAAAATAATCGGTGTGATGCGTATGCTGGATCAGGGTGAAGCAGATGATAAGCTGATCGCCGTTTGTGCTAACGACATGAGTGTAGCGCACATCAATGACATCTCTGAAATGCCTGCTCACTTTCTGGCAGAAACCCGGCAGTTTTTCGAAGAATATAAAGTGCTGGAGAAAAAGGTAGTGAAGATCGAAGACTTTCAGGGAGTAGAGCTGGCTAAAGAAATTTTCCGTCAGTCTGTAAAAGATTATAAAGAGAAGATAAAACCTGCGCTGGAAAAGTGTCCTGCTTAATTGCTGCCTGCTGGTTTTCGAGTTGATTTATGGAGATTTTGATAAGACCGTTTAGTTTTCCCGCAACGTCGTGACGGGGTGTAACGACGCAAAGGTAGGAACTGAACTATGTTTTGCATGAGTATAGTAGTCTTGTGTATATTTCATAGGAATCAGACATCTTTTTATCGCTCTCTTATTTTTAAAAAAACCAAAATTTCCGGAAATAGCAGGGTTCCCTAGCTTCTTTTTTTTCTATCAAGTGTTTGATTATCAATTAACTAAGTTATCTATTTGA
>JBEBVI010000431.1:0-3882 GCA_040392805.1 Taibaiella helva | reverse complement strand
CCCAATCCGACTATCTTTTATTTATCCCTTTTTGCATCGCTTTCGCAGAGTCCTTTATTGAGAAAACAGGTTTCGCCCTTGGTTGGTTCAATGACACTCACAGACCCTATTTCAATTATTTTCGTATCGGCCAGGAGACATTTAATGTTATTTATTCATTTGTCCTGATTTTTGCCGCTTACCGGTTGATTTTAAAAACGGACAAAAAACCCTTTACCGGTAAATCGGCATTGCCCAGGCTCCAATTGAAATGGCTAAAGACCATAACAATTATATTATTCTGTCTCTGTGTTTACTGGATCGTCCCTCTTTATTATGAATTCCAGTTCAAGATAGACACCGCAGTTGTGTTTTTCTATATTCTATGGATAGGGTTGTCCCTCACTATTTATACCCTCGGCCATTTTGGGCTGTATCACTTCGGAATTTACCAGGAGCAAAAGAACATTCATAAACTTGCAGCAAGCCGCTCAACCATAATACCGAAAGAAACTGTTTTTCCTAAAAACGAACATCTTGTCGCATTCGAAAAATTCATCAGGCAGGAAAAAAACTTTTTAAACAGCAACCTTTCATTAGAATGGGCAGCTGAAAATTTAGGCATCAACAAAAGCCACTTATCCCGCATCGTCAACGCCGAATTAGGTAAAAGTTTTACAGACTATGTAAATGAATTACGTGTGGAAGAAGCTAAAAGTTATCTCGATAATCCTGAATTTTCCAATTATACTATGGCGGCCATTGGCTTGGAAGCCGGTTTCAATTCTAAAACAGCTTTTAATACCGCTTTTAAAAAAATCACAGGACTTACACCTACGCAATATGTCGGGCAAAGGAAATAAAAAACCTTTAATAGCCACAACCTCTGTTATACCATTTTCATACCATATCTATCCAATCAAAATCGTTGCTTCGTAGCGCTTCCTTTGCGACATTGCGAGAAATAATCTACCTATATAATAATCTAATATGGTATTATTTCTCCCCACACACCAACAATTTCCCCCACTCACTTGTTCCATTATAAAAAGAACCACACCTATGTTTACAACCGAAGAGCTAAAACACATTATTTACCAGGACGAAAAACAACTGATAGAAAACCCCAACTGGGCCGACCACTTCTATGAGCTTATCCTGGAACGATACAACGCACTTGATGCCCTGAAATCGCCCGGCTACGTGCTCAAACTGGATAAAGATTTATTACTCCAACTCGTACGCTCCCGCGATTTCGACGAAATGCACCTGTTTAAAGTCTATGATAACGCCAATGTGTTCAGTTTATTAAAAGACCTGAAAAACGGCCTGTGGGATTATGAATTTATTATAGTTTACAAAGGAGATACCCAAACCATACACGAAGGCATAGAAACAATCAGCGACCTGAAACAACGCTTCAAAAACAAAAAACCTCTCCTGGAAATCCCCCTGCCCCCACACCGCAAGTATAAAGATGATTAAAACGGAACAACTCCAATAAAAAATTCCCGCCGCTTTACATTTTATCAAATAAAATACAAAACGGCGGGAATAATCTTTTTTATGCTATCCTCATATCATCAACAAAACCTTTGCACCCGTTGCCCTTCTTTGTCTCTTCAATGAAATAATCTAACCACGCTTATACATTAAACCTAAAATGCATCACATCTCCATCCACAACCACATACTCCTTACCCTCAATACGCAATTTCCCCTTCTCCTTAGCCGCCGCTTCACCCCCTAAAGTAATAAAGTCGTCATAACCGATAACCTCCGCTTTAATGAACCCTTTCTCAAAATCCGAGTGAATGACACCTGCTGCCTGTGGCGCTTTCCAGCCCTTGTGTATAGTCCAGGCGCGCACCTCCTGCACCCCTGCAGTAAAATACGTAATCAGGTTAAGCAATTTATAAGCCGACCGGATGAGCCTGTTAAGCCCCGGTTCCGTAAGCCCATACTCCGAAAAAAACATCTCCTTATCTTCATCGCTCTCCAGCTCTGCAATCTGCGCTTCAATATTATTACTCATCACAATCACTCCCGCACCTTCTTCTGCAGCCATCTGCGCCAGCTCTTCGCTGTAAGCATTTCCTGTAAGTATAGAAGCTTCATCCACATTAGCTACATATAATACCGGCTTCTGCGTCAGCAGGAAAAGGTCTGCAACAGCTTCACAGTCTTCCCCTTCAAGGTTCAGCCCCCTGATATTGTTTCCTCCGCTCAGATGGTCTTTGCACTTAAGCAGTACATCTAAAACTTTCTTAGCCTTCGGATCCATTTTAGCAAGCTTTTCGGTGCGCGCTATTTTCTTCTCCACGCTATCCAGGTCTTTCAGCTGTAGTTCCGTATCTATAATACCTTTATCTCCCACAGGGTTAATCGCCCCTTCTTCCCTTAGAATATTCTCGTCCTCAAAGCAGCGAACCACGTGGATAATAGCATCTACTTCACGTATATTGGCCAGGAACTTATTGCCCAGCCCCTCCCCTTTCGAGGCGCCTTTTACCAAACCGGCGATATCGACAAACTCAATAGCCGTTGGTATAACACGTTGTGGTTTTACAATGTCTGCTATCTTATCCATACGCTCATCCGGCACATCTACAAGACCCACATTCGGCTCTATGGTACAGAACCTGTAATTGCTGGCCTGAGCCTTTGCACTGTTGCTTACCGCGTTAAATAAAGTTGATTTTCCTACATTGGGCAATCCCACAATCCCGACTTGTAATGCCATTTTTTTCAAAAAATTTGTGCAAAGGTAGTTTTTTTGGCCTTGAAACAGAAGGTCAAAAATCAAAAGTCAAAACAATTATACTGCACATCGCACTCATTATTTCCCATTGCTCGTTTTCCCTTCCGCCGGAGGGGGATTAAGGGGGAGGCTTAAAACAACATCCCAAAATCTTTGCTCCGTTGCGCTCCTTTGCCCCGTTGCGTGAAACATTCAAAATATATTTACTTTTGCACTCATAATGCGCATAGCTGTAAATACCAGATTATTTCTTAAAGGTAAATTGGAGGGCGTAGGTTGGTTTGCCCATGAAACGCTTTCACGCCTTGTATTACGACATCCGGAACATGAATTTATCTTCCTTTTCGACCGTCCCTATCATAGTGACTTTGTCTTTGCCCCTAATGTACAGCCGGTAGTATTAAGACCCCAGGCCAGGCATCCGGCACTTTATTATTTATGGACCGAATGGGCCGTACCTTATGCTTTACGTAAATACAAAGCCGATATCTATTTTTCACCCGACGGATTGGGCAGCCTGGGCACAAAAGTGCCTACATGCATTACCATTCATGACCTGGCGTATAAGCATTACCCGCAGTTTATGGATAAATTACATAAATGGCATTATGCTTATTACCTGCCCCGGTTTGCCAGAAAAGCAAAAAGAATTATTGCCGTATCCGAGTTTACCAAACAGGATATAGTAAAGCAATTCGGGATCAAGCCGGATAAAATCGATGTCATTTATAACAGCGCCCATAAAGAATATGTACCCCTGCCCTACAGCGAAAAGGAAAAAGTAAAAGAACAATATACAGGTGGTGAAGAATATTTCCTGTTTACCGGAGCTTTGCACCCCAGGAAGAATATCATTAACCTGTTAAAAGCATTTGTACTGTTTAAGCGGCGGCAGAGAAGCCGTATTAAAATGGTTATTGCCGGCAGAATGGCCTGGCAGTTCAAAGAGATAGCACAGGCCAAAGAACTGATGCCCTATAAAGAAGATGTAGTATGGACAGGCTATGTGGAAGTACAGGAGCTGACCCGCATCACAGCTGCCGCCTATGCCATGGTTTACCCCTCCCTGTTTGAAGGTTTCGGCATTCCCATACTGGAAGCTATGGCATGCGATGTGCCGGTGATTGTGTCCAATACCTCAT
>JBEBVI010000430.1:0-3885 GCA_040392805.1 Taibaiella helva | reverse complement strand
ATGGTAAAGTAAAATTGTTCCCGGATTAATTTATGTTGCTGCTCTTAATTCCCGTGGGTATTCGCGGTGGTATAAATTATAAAATACACTCCATCCCTGTTCACTTACATATTTTCTCTTCAGCATCAGGTGTAGCGCTACCGGTTGCTTAATGCCGTTTACGATCAGTTCTTTGTCGTCTAATTTATAAGACAGTGTTTTCTCATTTTCCACGATCCCGTTCGCTATCAGGTCCTTTGTGATAGCGCTGGCTACTTTAAGCGTATCCTGGTTGCTGCTTAAATTGGTTGATTCTATAATAATTCCATGCAGGACGACCAGTTTTCTATTCTCTTTGGATATCGGTGTTTTGCCGTCTGTTGATGTTGCTGCTTTGCTATCCGCTATTTTCACATAGGGACTAAAGGTGGAAGTGGACCGTAGCAGAGGAAAACAAAGCCCCATGCATAGGAAGAAGGAAAGGATAACTAAGGTCTTTTCAACATCATTCATTGTTTTATTCTGTTGCGTAGCTATTCGTCTTACACGGTGAAGCAAGGCTCCTTTTGGTTTGGTAAAGTATTGTGCCAGGCGGATCGGGTTGTGCCTGTATTCTTCAAAACTGATCAGCGCATGCAGCATTGTTGCCCTGTCCTCTGTTTGTGCCAGAACCATTTCATCACAACAATTCTCACGCTCTTCCCTTATCAGCTTTGATATCCACAATATGAAAGGATTGAAAAAGAAAATAGCTTCTGCGAATTTCTGTATGCTGTTTACCAGGAAATCCTTCCTTTTTATATGCGCCAGCTCGTGCAGAAGTATAGCCTCTATCTGCTCCGCAGGCAGATTACTTAATAGTCCTAATGGTAATAACACTACCGGTTTCAGGATACCAAATGTTGCCGGTATGGTCAACGTTGCGGATTCAAGAAAACGAACATGCTTAGTTATATTCATGCGTTTCGATAAAACCTTAAAGCGTTCTTTCCATTCTTCATTAGGCATTCCAATACCTAAATTACTTATATTATATATGGCTCTGAAACCGCGGAACATTTGTATTGCTTTTATTAAAAAGACTAAGAACCATACAGTGGTTAAGAGAGGGGCATAATCATTCAAAAACTTCCATAATGATGTTCCTGTTGTTTTCCCTAAGGGTGTCGCTATCAGAGATAGCGCTCCTTTATGGGTATAGGCGGTTTTCTGCCAAATATATAAGAAGGTCACACTACATCCCGCCAGGAATACGAGGAAAAGCAGGCTAAACAGGTGATAACGGATAACCGGCTTTGATTTTCGGGTGCATAGCAATATCAGGCCTGCAAGAAGTGTAAGCAATGCGGATTGCCAGAAGGAGTGTATAAACGTCCAGAACAGGGTCTGACCGAAATGATTGCTGAACACGTTGCCGGATAAGTATGACATAGCCGTGGATTATTTGTTTTCCAATTGTTTGAGGATCTTTTTTATCTCATTAAGCTCTTCCTTTGTAGTGCGGTCGTTCCCGACTAATTGCATCATCAATTTTGACGGAGAACCGTTAAAAAGATTTTTTACGAAACGGTCCAGGATAAAGTCTTTTGTTTTTTGTTCCTCTTCTGCCGGCCTGTAGATGTGCTTCATCTGCCGCTCATCCCTTTCCAGCAGCCCTTTTTCGAGCATGATCTGCATCAGCTTTAAAGTAGAGGTATAATTGAGATTACGTTTTTCGTTTAGCTTTTCATTTACTGCCCGCACCGTTGATGGCCCCAGCTCCCATAATACCTGCAGGATTTCCAGCTCCGATTTTGTGGGTTCCGGGTTTTCTGTTGCATACTTGTTTTCCTCTTTCATGATTCAAAGGTAGGAATATTTTCGTACGAACAAAATATTTTTTTGTTTTTGATTAAAAATGAGGATGGGTTTCTCGCAACGGGTGCGAAGGAGGCGCGACGGCACGAAGTTAATGTGGGGCGGGTGTGACATGTTTGCGTAATGTGTGGAGGTTGGGTAGTGGCATTTTGTGGTGGGGTCAAGGCTGTGGCATTTTGTTTAGGAGATAAGGAGTGATTGAGGTACTTTTGATTGAGGGAGAATAGAAGCACAAAAGATTGCCGGGCTTAGCCGCAATTTGTTTCTTGTGCTGTTATATTAATTTAGATAATGTAAGAGATTATTGCTATGCAAAGAGGTTTATTATCCATAACGGTATTGTGCCTGTTGTCCGCCTGTGCAGGCAGCGTACCATTATCACTTGGGAAAAAGGGTAATATGGAAAAGCAAAATTTGTATTTCGCAAATCATAAAGTGCGTAAGGTATTGAATAAGGCTGATACCCTGCAACAGCAAACGCATACAGTCCTAATGGTCCGCGAATATATACGTCTATTTGAAGTGCCGGATATCGAAGATTGTTTTGCTAAAGCTACCTTTCGGTTGCTGTGGATACGGGCATTTCAGGAACCGGTTTGTATACAGGTGGAGGAATATGACCAGAGAGTGAATATCTTGCTAAGGGTATATAATAAAGAAGTTTACGACCCTATACATAGAAAAACAGTGTTTGATCATATAATAACAGATACCTCATTTACTATAGCATTTCAGGAATGGAAGAATCTGTCTAGCAAGATGAATGCTATTTCCTTCTGGCAGATGGAGCCCACTTCATACAGGGTATTGGGCTGTGCTGATGGTTCCACTTGGATCCTGGAAGGGAAAACGGAAGAGATGCCATATCACTATGTGGTAAGGAAATGCCCGGGAAAGGAAGATCTGGCGTTTGAAAGATGCTGTATGTACTTTCTTGAGTTAGCTCAACACAAGGTTCGGAAATCTGAAATATACTGATATGCTTTTAATCCGGGGAGGACGTAAATTAAACTGTGTCAAAGTTGCAAATAAATCACATACCTGTCCTGAGTTAGGCGAAGCGCTCAGGACTTTACAATAAATTAGAGTCTTTGACTCCTGGCTAATGTTGAAAAGGATAGTATAGTAATAAATAGAGTCCAAAGACTCCATTTTATTATCAGTTTGCAGAGATCGCGGCGCTTAACTCTGGCGAACAGTGGGTAAGTATAAATATGCTATCGCACCAAAGTCACATTGCCCTCATATTGTTCCTGCCGGCCATTATGAAATTCAACTTCTATCCGGTAAATATAAGCGCCCTCTTGTTGTGGTTGCCCGTTGAAGTTCCCGTCCCAACCACGACCATCCGGATGAATAGTAGTAAACAGAAGCTGTCCCCATCGGTTAAATATCTGCATACGAAAGGAAGATACGCCTTGTGATAATAATTGACGCGGATAAAAATAATCATTGATACCGTCTCCATTAGGCGTAAAGGCATTGGGAATATCTGTATAGCAATCTTTGCTGACATAAACCATTCCTATGCCTGAGCAGCCATGCTTATTGGTAAGGGTAAGAGTGTAAGTGCCTGGATGTACAATTTTAAGTTTCCGGGTCGTGTCCCCGGCACTCCATAAGTAACGATCATGATCTTCATGTTCCTGTCGGTTTTGAATAGTAACAGGCGAGCTGCTTACGCATAAGCTTAAATGTTCGTCTAAATCAATTAAAGGGACAGGATAAACAGTGACAGAATCTGTATAAGATGCAGGGGGGCAACCTCTATAGATGGCATTCAGGAAGATGTACATTTTTCCATAACGATCGTATGCGTGCTGTACGAAGGTATCCCCGTGTATGATTGCATTGCCATCACCATATTGCCATTCTAAATTTTGTACGGAAATATCGTTTAGATAATGTTTTATTGTTACGCTTTCTCCTTCGCATATTTCATGAGGGTATAACGCAAAGAATGTAGCAAATTGTGAATCTACAACGATTGTTTTCCTGATCGTATCCGGGCAGATACCATTATGGTTACCCGTTAATAATACTTCATAG
>JBEBVI010000429.1:0-3893 GCA_040392805.1 Taibaiella helva | reverse complement strand
TGAAGCTGATGTCAGCAATGAGATCATACGTTATCATGCCTACCGTGTAAACTTTGAAGGCGCCTTACAGCCTGCTTACAGCACAATGGGTAAAAGGTCTTATTACCACAATTATTTCCTGGGTAATGATCGCAGTAATTGGGCAGGGAAAGTGGGGCTTTTTGAAAAGGTAACACAACATGAGCTGTACAAGGGCATTGACCTGGCGATCTACAGTCATGGCACCACTTTAAAATATGATTTTGTGGTGGCGCCGGGCGCTGATCCGGGACAGATCGTATTGTCTTTTGAAGGTGTACAGCCCGAAGTGACCGCCGAGGGACAATTAAAGATCACTACCTCTGTTAATAAGGTTATAGAACAGGCCCCTTATATCTACCAGGTCATCAACGGGAAAGAAGTAAAGGTTCGCGGCCGTTACCATATTACTAAGGTTGGGCTGCTTACTTACGAATTGCTCGATAACTATAATAAAGCATATCCGCTGATTATAGATCCCGAGCTGATCTTTTCAACATATAGCGGCTCCGTCAGTGCCAGCCAGCTAAGCCAGGCCACTACCTACGACAGGAACGGCAACCTTTATGCCGGGGGACAAGGCACTTCTAATAATACAGGACAAGGCTGGCCGACCACAACCGGCGCTTTCCAGGAAAAAAACGGAGGAAGTGTTGACGTTGGTGTCAATAAGTATAATGCTAAAGGTACCGCATTGATATACTCTACTTTTTATGGTGGCAGCGGCATCGATTATGTAAACACCATGATCGTTAATGACAGGGAAGAACTGATAGTGGTAGGTAATACCAGCTCTCAGAACCTGCCTTACTCGACTGGCTGTTACGATAGTACTTTCAATGGCAGCAGGGATATATTTATCGCACGCTTCAGTATGGATGGCTCCGCTCTATTAGGCGGCACCTATATCGGCACCACAGGGACGGAACCCTACGCTTATTCCGGCGTAACCATGAGTCCGCTGGAAGCAGCTCTGGATAAAGAGGGCAATATATGGATTGCTTCAGGCACCAGCAGCAATGCCTTCCCCACCACTTCCGATGCGCACAGCGCAGCTTTTTCGGGAGGTATCGCAGATGGTGTACTTTTTAAGATGGACCCCAACTGTTCCAGGCTGCTGTACAGCACCTACCTGGGCGGTAGCGGCAATGACCAGTGCCTGAATGTAGTGATCAATAACGAGGGCAATGTAGTGGTATGCGGGGCGACCAACAGTAGTAATTTCCCCACAACATCGGGGGCGATGCGTGCCGCAGCAATAGGAGGTGAAGATGGCTTTGTTAGTATTCTTGATCCGAAAACCGGGAAACTGTTACACTCCACCTATGTCGGAACGTTGAATTTTGATCACGCTTACCGTTTACAGGTGGACAAAGAAGGCAATGTATTTGTGTTGGGAAGAACCCTGGGCGAGTACCCGACCTCACCAGGTGTGTTTAATATGCCCGGTACCGATATATTTATTGATAAGCTGACGCCTACACTAAGCTCCTCCCTAGTGAGCACACGCATAGGGAAACCGCAGGGCAGCGGCAACAGCACTCCGGCAGCCTTCCTGAACGATATATGCGGTGATATCTATGTATCTGTTTTTACCGCTGCTACCAATATGCCGCTTACCGATGATGCTTATCAGCGTACGCCCGGCAGTGAACCTTTCTGGTTCTGCGTATTTAACCCGGATTTTGACGGCTTAAAATACGCAACATACTTTGGCACCGGGCACAGTCATGACGGTACACATCGTTTTGATCCGCAGGGTATTGTTTATCAAACGGTATGCGCCAACTCCAATGCCTTCCCAACCACCCCGGGCGTTGTTTTTCCCGAAAAACGAAACACCGGCCAGGACAACCTGAGTTTTAAGTTCGATTTCGAATCGGAGATTACCTTTTCAAGGTTCGAACTGGCGGCAGGACAAAAAGATTCCGGCTGTGCGCCTTATACTATTGATCTTGTCAACACCTCCGTACTGTCTGATGACTTTGTCTGGGATTTCGGCGACGGAAGCCCGTTAAGCCGGGAGGTCAGCCCTTCGCATACTTATACCCGTGAAGGGACTTATAAGGTATCCTTATATGCACACAGCGATACCTCCTGTAATAATTATGACACCTCTTACCATATTATAGAGGTATTTCACATCACAAAGCCGGATATTGAAGTACGTGACACTTTGTTCTGTCATGAGATAGCCAGTACAGAGATTTCCGTACAGATCAATAACCCGGGCCAGTACATAAGTACCCGTTGGGGACCGCCGGAGGGTATACTTACCGATCCGACAAAAGACACGATCGAAGTAGATCCCCACCTGAATTTAAATTATTATGTAACTGTTACAAACAGTGTAAAGGATGTATGCGGCATTAGCACAACTGATACAGTGCATATTGATCTTTCTCCCCGTTTTTTGCAGATACTGAACAGCGACAGCACCGTTTGCGAGGGTTCGGAAGTCTACATCAAGACCAGGGGCACACCCGGATACCGGTACCGGTGGACGCCCTCTACAGGCGTGAGCGACTCGACCATAGCCGAACCCACAATAAAGATCAACGAGCCTAATGTTTATACGCTTACTGCTTCCTACTATGGCTGTGAGGATACAACGGTCCAGATATCCTTTGACATGGAAAAATTCCCGATTGTTGACCTCGGCCCGGATAAAATCGTGTGCGAGGGCGAGCAGGTAGCGCTGGAAGGAGATATCAAACCCTTCAACAGCCGATACAGCTATAAGTGGGAGCCTGATGATCATTTGGAATATACAAGCGGCCCCAATACCCGCTTTACAGCCGACAGCAGCGCAACTTATTCGCTGATTGTGCAAACGCCTGCCGGCTGTATCAGGAAAGATGATATCAGAATAACCGTTATACCCGGCAGGTTTGGTGAGATTATTGCCGATACAAGCTATTGCCTTCCACACGCCGTGCCGTTATGGGCAAAAGGAGGTGTAAACTATTTATGGCAACCCGCTTACGGCCTGAGCGATACAACCTCGGCAGAACCTATAGCTTCCCCTTCTACATCAACCGAATATCGGGTTTACATAACGGACAGCCACGGCTGTAAGGACAGCCTGAGTGTACAGGTAGATGTATGGCCGGGTGCGGCTATAGAGCTTCCCGACTCGGTAACTATTTATCCTGGTGAGCGTTACCATCTGGAGCCCGGTACCAATTGTTTGTATTTTGAATGGTTCCCTCATTCCGGCATCAACAGTACTACCATATCCGATCCCGTTTTTTATCCCGAGGTCAGGACACGCTATTTCGTTACTGCTACTACGGAACAAGGCTGTACCTTACGCGATTCGATAGATATCTTAGTCGATTGCACAGTAATGGATATGCCCAATGCTTTCGCTCCGGCAGGCACAGCAGGCAACAACCTGTTCAAGCCTGCGCGCAGAGGAATAGCTGAATTAATAAGCTTTGCCGTTTACAACAGGTGGGGCACTAAAGTGTACGAAACATCAGATATCAATGCAGGCTGGGACGGAACATACAATGGGGCCTTACAGCCATTAGGTGTATATGTTTATAAAATAGAGGCCATTACCGAGTGCGGCACCTCTTTTTATAAGGAAGGAAATGTAACCTTGCTGCGATAAGACGAATCCAGGTATTCTACTCAGCAATTACGATTATAATTTTATAAGCTTTAAGCAAAGAGGCTGTCTAAAAAGCGCATCAATTTCACACAAAGAAACAAGGTTAAAGGTCACTACGTAAAGTATTCAATATTAATCTTTGTTTCGTAGTTTTCTTTGTTCACTTTGCGTGAAACCAGCTTATAAGGAAGAAAGCTATAGTTTTTAGACAGCCTCCTATGAATTAAAATTATAGTAGTGTTTAGGAGAGGCAATA
>JBEBVI010000428.1:0-3894 GCA_040392805.1 Taibaiella helva | reverse complement strand
AACGGATGAGCTGAGGACTGCCCGAGTTAAAATCCAAACCTTCCTGCATACCAAATACCCATACATTCTGATGCTGTGCATTGCAATTAAAAATGTAACCAGAAAGAAATATAAAAAGTAATAGTCTATACATAGGCAATGGATATTAACCGGTGAAAAGTAATTATTGCTAAAAAATACAATGTTATTTCACGGCTTCTGCACTTAATTTTTAAAAATGTCCTCCTTCAATACCGCATCATTGAGGAAAGTGTAAAAGTAGAATATAGGTACCAGGTCCAATAGAGGTAATGACCTCATATTTTTCAAAATCAGTAAAAAATGACAGAAACCTGTATATTACATTCCTTACACCCTGTGTATGGTAAATGAAAATTTTATGTACATCTTCATTATCCCTTCTCTAAAATTTGTATTACAAACATGAGAAACCTGTATTTTATTTTGGCTACTACGCTGGTGTTGTCCAACGCTACATCCTATAGTCAGGAACTGCGCCTTAATATCAATAACATAAAAGATACCAACAAAATATTAGATCTTATTGTCAAAGCCGACAGCACTATTAATACAGATAGCGCCATGACCTTGTACGCTGCGGCATACCGGTTTAGTGTACAGTATAATTATCTGTATGGGAAAGCTGCGGCCATAGAGCATCAGGCCAAGCGCTATAGTAAGGTGGGAAGTTACAACAAAGCTCTTGAACTGTTTTTGCACCTGAAAGGCCTGTTAGATGCACAACCTCTTTCCCGTTTATCTAAGGGAATAACGCTGACACACATTGGCAATATGTATCAGACTACAGGCCGGTATGATTCTGCAATTGAGTATTATTATATGGCATTAAGTGCAGAGCAGGGAAACCCCGGGGGAAAAGCCTTAATTTATATATACAATAGCTTAGGCAGCGCGCTTGTTATGGCCGGAAAGTATGAAAAGGCAATATACTACTTACATAAAAGTGTGCAACTTAGTAAGGAAAGTAAACTGTATTCATCAGGGGCAGGGGCGCTATCCAATATTGGAAATGCTTATGGCTTAATGGGGCGTGCCGATTCTGCAATTTTTTACTATAAAGCCGGCTTATTGTTAGCTAAACAAATGAGCCTTCCTGACCTTTCGCATAATATTTTTCTTAACCTGGGAAAGCTATACTTAGATCAGTACCTGCCGGACCAAGCCCTGAAACAATTTCGGGAGGCGGAGCAGTATGCTTATGCTGTAACTCCCTATTATAACAATGGACTTATGGCTATGACAGGAATAGCATATTCTCAGTTGAAAAACTATACTAAAGCAGAAGAATACTTAGTCAAAGCTTTACAACAGGCAGACACACTAAAAGCAGAGAGGAATATATACGAGATACATCATGCTCTGGCAGATGTATATGCGGCTACCGGTCGATATCAAAAGGCATTCGGGCATATGCAGCAGTATGCTACATTAAATAACAAGGTCATGTCAGCAGAAAAGCTGAATCAAGCCCAGCAATTAGAGGTGCAATACCGTACCGCTCAAAAAGACAAAGAACTCGCAGAAAACCGGCTTTTTATCAATCAACAAAACACTAAAATCCGGGAACAGAAATTCTGGATGTATGGCATTGTAACCGGTGTGCTGTTGCTGGGTATTTCTTTTTACAGCCTGTACCGCAGCTATAAATATCGTAAGGACAAGCAGTTTCAATTGCTCCACCAGCAGCAGGAAATAGAGCAACTTAAAGCTATGATGAAGGGTGAGGAGCAGGAACGTGGTCGCCTGGCCCGTGAGCTGCATGACGGTATTGGCGGTATGCTGGCTTCCATACGTATGAACCTGAGCGTGGTGCAGAATGAGCTTCTCCCTGTACTCCACGCATCAAAATTAGACAACCTGATGGCGCAGGTGCAGGAAACGGCGGCCGAAGTAAGGAGGACAGCGCATAACCTGATGCCCGATGTGCTTACCAAACACAGTATTACAGATGCATTGGTTATTTATTGTAATACACTTTCCAAAGATCAGGAGCCTGCAATAGAGATCAGGTTCAAGGGTAACTGGCAATTGTTTGATAAAGCTACAGAACTAATGATATACCGGATGGTGCAGGAAATGCTACAGAATATTATCAAACATGCACAGGCTCGTCATGCTATATTACAGCTTATAGAAGAAGATGGGAAAATCATGATCTTTGCAGAGGATGACGGACGGGGATTTGAAGTAAACGGGAGCCATAGCGGCTATGGCCTGCAAAACCTGCGCCATAGGGTTCATGCTCTTAATGGCGAGATCTCTATCATGTCTGACCCTGGGAAGGGAACGGCTATATATATTGAGTTTAATAAGGGGGGACTGTAATGATTTCTGTGTAAATCTGTGTGAGAGAAAAGTTTCCCGCAGATTTCGCAGATTTACGCAGATAAATATTTCTGCGGTAATCTGCGGGCTAAATACTCCTGCTGATAGCATGAGAGAAAATTGAACTACTTAAAGCCCGTTTACTTTCCGGAATATGCCGTGACTAATGTTGTCAACGTTAAAATTAACCAGTATACCGAGTTTTAACCCGGATAGTTTTAAGTAAGTTAAAACCTGCTTATGATGTCCTCTGCCAGGTTTTCAACAGATTTTACTTCAATGATCACTTTATTTTCTATTAATAAATCGATCCTGAAACCAAGGTCTAATTTTTCATTATCATAATATACAGGAACCGGAACCTCTCTCTGCACACCCAGACCTTTTTTACGGAGCTCATACCCTAATGCAGCGACATAAACAGATTCGAGGAGTCCGGGGCCTAACTGGTTATATACATCGAATATGGCGCCTCTGATTATATAGGAAATATCATTTTCGTTCATCACTTAATAATATTTTTTGCGTTTACGATTCTTTTACTGCGAAAACTACAGATTACCAGGGATATTATTTAATAATTGATCAAAAAAGTTCCCGTAGATCTCAAAGAAAAATACTTCTGCGTAGATCCGCGTAATCCGCGGGAGAAAAAAGTTCCCGCAGATCTCGCGGATTGCCGCAGATAAAGTTAATTTTATCCTGTTGATGATTAAACTATTTACTGTTGTACTTTTGATTTAATAATACTCTAATATGGTTGAAAATGTACCTTCAGGGGAAATCATTAAAATAGCCATTGCCGACGATCATCCGCTGGTTATTAATGGTGTGAAAAATATCGTACCTATCTATCCTCATCTCCGGCTTACCGGCAGTTATTACGATGGTAAAACTTTATTGTCCGGCTTAGCCGGGGAAACTCCCGATGTTTTATTATTAGATATTCAATTGCCGGATCAAACGGGTGATGAACTGGTACCTGTTATTCTTAAAAGATACCCGGACATAAAGATATTGGTCGTCACCAATTTTGACAGCCCCCTTTACGCAAATACCATGCTCACCAAAGGTGCACATGGCTATATCCTTAAAACGGCGGACAATCCCACCCTGGTTAAAGGCATTGAAACCGTCTATTCAGGTGGTGAATTTATTGAACCCGCAATAAAGGAAAGAATGGAACTGGCCTCCTCCAAAATACAGGAAGCCTGGACTTTAATGACAGGACTGACGCCCAGGGAAAAAGATATTTTACAATACATCGTCAATGGCTATACCAATAAGATGATTGCAGAAAAACTGTTTTTAAGTCCTAAAACGGTTGATAACTACCGTACCCATATTATGATAAAACTGGACGTCAATCATGTAGCTGCACTGGTAAAAAAGGCGTTACAGCTGGGGCTTGCGGAATGAGCGTATTTAAAGACAGCTCAAAGGCGGGCTACTTTTTCTCGCGAAGGCGCAAAGGAGTCGCAAAGACGCGACGTTTTTTTGAGGGACTATTAATCTTTCCTTCCCATCATTTTTAAGAAGTTGATATGT
>JBEBVI010000427.1:0-3903 GCA_040392805.1 Taibaiella helva | reverse complement strand
CACAAGCCGTTTCAGAAACTGAGCGATTAGTACAATTTGCCTAAATTTGAATAATGGAAAAGGAAATAACCATTGATGATTTTTCGCAGCATCTCTTTTGGGATGTAGATATTGATAAATTTGACTTGGAAAAACATAAAGTGCATCTAATTCATAAAGTTCTGGAATATGGAAAAATGAAAGACTGGAACCTGATCAAAGAATTATATGGATTGGAAGCAATAAAAGAGGTGGCTTTGAATGTGAGAACTCTGGATGCTGTTACCTTGGCTTATCTTTCCAATCTTTTTGAAATAGATAAAACAGAATTCCGATGTTACAAACACAGACAGTTATTCCCGAATTACTGGAACTCTTAATAAAGCTGATGAAAGAGGAAGCCTTTGCTGATTTTGCTTTAGCTGGAGGAACATCATTAGCCCTTCAAATAGGACATCGAAATTCAGTTGATATTGATTTATTCGGCTCATCAGAAATTCAACACGATTCATTTTCTGCCTTATTAAGTAATTACGGAAATGTTGAAGAGTCAAGAAATACTAAAAATATTTTCATTGTAGAAGTAAACAAGATCAAGGTCGACATTGTAAATTACAGATATTCATTATTAGATGATATCCTTGTTCTTGATGGAATAAGAATGCTTTCTAAAAAAGATATTGCAGCTATGAAAATCAATGCTATTACTGGCAGAGGAAATAAAAAGGATTTTATTGATCTGTATTTTTTACTTAAAGATTTTTCACTCCGGGAAATAATGGGATTTTACAACCAAAAATATTATGATGGTTCAGAATTTATGGCATTGAAAAGTCTGGCTTATTTTGAAGACGCAGATATACAACCTGAACCCAAAATGTTCAAGGAATTTGATTGGAATGAATGTAAGCGATACATTTTAGAAGAAACCAGGAAATTGACCTGATTGATAGAGATATTGCTTTTCTCGCAACGGACGCGAAAAAGACGCAACGATGCAAAAGGGTTTATTAATATACGGATGCATAGTTTTTTGTTTGCCGATAGCTAACTAATATTGCATGCTCTTTATATTTTGTGCAGTATAATTAAATAATTTTTCATTACTCCTGAATTTTGAAAGAAAGAATCCATACCGTTGACCTGATTAAGAGATACCGTGGACGTACGGTAGTCAACAAAAGCTCCATTGAAGTATCCCAGGGCGAAATCGTTGGGCTGTTAGGGCCTAACGGAGCAGGGAAGACTACGTCTTTTTACATGGTAGTTGGCCTGGTAAAGCCCGATGAAGGCGAAGTTTTCCTGAATGATGTCAATATCACCAAGTTGCCGATGTATAAACGCGCGCAAATGGGCATTGGTTATCTGCCGCAGGAGGCATCTGTATTTCGTAAGTTGTCTGTTGAAGACAATATCAGCGCAGTGCTGGAGATGACGAAGCTGAGCGCTAAGGAACAGAAGGAGAAATTGGAAAGCCTGATTGCCGAATTCCGCTTAGGCCATGTACGTAAAAGTCCGGGTGATGTGTTGAGCGGTGGTGAGCGCAGGAGAACAGAAATAGCCCGGGCGCTGGCCGTAAATCCCAAATTTATTTTATTGGATGAGCCTTTTGCAGGAATCGACCCGATTGCCGTGGAAGACATACAGGCTATTGTGGCCCGGCTTAAATATAAAAACATCGGTATCCTGATTACCGACCATAATGTGACGGAAACCTTATCTATTACCGACAGGGCTTACCTGATGTTTGAAGGGAAACTGCTGAGAGCAGGGACTGCCGAAGAATTAGCGGCAGATGCGGAGGTGAAAAGACTGTATTTAGGTAGGAATTTTGTATTGAAAAGGAAGGATTATCTGCACCATGAGGCAAGGGATGCAGACATTAATGTTGAGTGAAAAATCAAAGTCGTTAATTTGCATTCAAAAAAGGAACAGAGCACGGAGCATATCAATCATAAAGTTGTATGCTCCGTGTTCTGTTTTAATTTGCTTACTCTTTCACCATTTTTTCTACCTTAATCAACCTGCCTTCTTTATCCATTATCCTTATGAAATAAATGCCTTTTGCCCATTCGCTAAGCTCAAGATGCATAGCATTATTTTTTTGATAAAGAATCCTGCCATCAATGGCAGTTACTGTTATGTTTACCGGTTCAGGGCTACTGATATAAACCATCTCCGTAGCTGCCGGGTTGGGATAAATAACGATTTGTGCAGCTAACCGTCTTATATCGCCAACGGAAGAAGCCGGGACATTAGTAACAGGATAGTCATCGGTAGTAACCGCACAGCCAAATTCGTTGGTAACTGTTACGGAGTAATTAGCATTTTCATCTACAGTATAAGTAGAATCGGTAGCCCCGGGGATGGGTTCACCGTTTTTGAACCATTGATAAGTTGGATAGCTGCCGTTGACACCTAATGTAAAGCTATCAATAGTAATATCAGGTTTCGGCACGGGCAGTACCGTTAAGTCCAGCATTAAAGTATTATAACATCCTGTTTTGTTTAGAATGAAAAGTGTGTAAACACCGGTACTGTCAAACGTTTCTTCATTAAAGTGATATTCATCACCACAGTCTATTGTTGCTTGTATAGTAGATGATTCCGCTGTATCCCAACAACTTAATTTTACAACAAAAGCATCATAAGTAATACTACCATTGCCAACGGGAACACTACTGAATCCCACAGAATCGGGCCCCGGATCCAGATCACCGCCTAAAAAACCTCCGTAAATATAAATACCACTGGTGGGATATACTTTTACTTTCGGATCTGAGCCATCCATATCTCCCGCCCAGATATAGCGGCCGGAAGAATCAAACTTGGCTACAAATGCCCTACCCGGTACCGAAGTCACCGTCCCGCCGCTACCTCCGGGATTAAAATCTATTGTTGAGGCTTGAAAATTCCCAACCACATATATGTTATTCAATACATCTACATCTACACCGTTGCCATTTTCCAGGCCAGCTCCACCATAACCTTTGGCCCATAAATTACTTCCGTTAGGATCATACTTGGCTACAAAAATATCACCGGAGCCAACTGTACTTAACTGTACACCGGGAGCAAAAGTAGCCGGCGAAGATCTGAACAGCCCGGTAACTATTATATTGCCCGAAACATCTGTTGCAACAGCAGAACCATGATCCTGAGCCGAACCGCCAATATTTTTAGTCCATACGTTATTCCCATTAGCATCATACTTATTTAGAAAAGCATCACGAGAGGTGGGAAGAAGAGATGTTGATAAGTACCCCGTTACATAAGCATTACCTGAATTATCCACAGCAATGCCCCAGCCTTCATCACTAAATGCCCCGCCTGCTTTTACAGCCCAAAGATAATTACCATTGGGATCGTACTTGGCCACAAAAACATCTCTGTTTCCCACAGCAACAAGCGATGTCGAAAGATTATTGGGATTGAAATAGGCTGTTCCACTAAAATACCCTGTTATATACGCATTTCCCGCTTTGTCCAAAGAGACTTCAAAACCTATATCGCTTCCGCTTCCTCCCATACTTTTAGCCCAGATATATTTACCGCTGGTATCATATTTAGCTAAAAACACATCGTTACTTCCTGTAGTGGCAAGCAGAGCCGTATCCACCCCCGGGTCAAAATCCGCAGTATCGCTGAACGAACCCGTAAGATATAGGTACCCATTGTCATCAATAGTAATAGAAGCACCGGATTCATCACCCTTACTTCCTATTATTTTAACCCAAAGATAATTACCCTTAGAATCATATTTAGCCAAAAACAGGTCTGTCCTGCCGGCATGAGGTGGGATAGCTGTACCCGGCCCTGGATCGAAATCGGTTGGCCCCTGAATAGAACCTGTCACATATACATTTCCTTTTACATCTGCAACAACTCCACGGGCATAATCTGTCGAATTACTTCCCATAGTTA
>JBEBVI010000426.1:0-3908 GCA_040392805.1 Taibaiella helva | reverse complement strand
AAAGAAATCATCAGTGAAATAGAATTGGGTTACCGGTTTAAAGGAAATAGCAGGATCATAGCCGTTACCGGAAGCAATGGTAAAAGCACCACCACTACACTCATTCATTACCTGCTGTCGCAAGCAGGGTATGATACCGCTATAGCAGGCAATATCGGCACCAGCTTTGCCAGAACGATAGCTACCGCCCCTGCACAATGGTACGTGCTTGAGGTCAGCAGCTTTCAGTTAGACGACATTAAAGATTTCAGACCAGACATAGCTGTCCTGCTAAATATCACACCCGACCACCTGGACCGCTACGATTACGTCTTTGAACGATATATCGCTTCCAAATTCAGGATCACGTGCAACCAGACAGAAAAAGACATCCTGATCATTAATGCAGACGACAGGGAAATAACAAACCATCTATTATTAAATTCAATAAAACCGAAAATTCTTACCATAACGATGAGCGATCAAAATCTAACTCAGGACGAAGGAGCTTTTATGAAAGATGATGAAATGCACCTTAAATATCAAGGTGAAGATCTGAAATTATCTATTCACGATTTAGCAATTAAAGGAAAACACAATCAATACAACTCAATGGCAGCAGGCATTTCAGCCAGGGCGGCAGGCATCAGAAAAGAAAGTATCAGAGAAAGCCTTTCCACATTCGAAGGTTTGGAGCACCGTCTTGAATTTGTAGCTACCGTGCGAGGAGTGGATTTTATAAACGATAGTAAAGGAACAAATATAAACTCTGTCTGGTTTGCATTAGAGAGTATGAAACGACCCGTAGTACTTATCCTCGGAGGCCAGGATAAAGGAAACGACTATAATGAAATAATGGAACTTGTCAGAGAAAAAGTACACGCCATAGTCTGTATGGGTATAGACAACACACCCATACATAAAGCAT
This sequence comes from Taibaiella helva, assembly GCA_040392805.1. GTDB lineage: Bacteria > Bacteroidota > Bacteroidia > Chitinophagales > Chitinophagaceae > Taibaiella > Taibaiella helvus_B. Next base: position 3,001 of record JBEBVI010000426.1, on the reverse strand, counting down.
TCGACAATGTAATACCAACAATAGTGGATACACAAAGCGCAAAAGACGCCGTAAGCGCAGCCTATGCCCTGGCAGATAAAGGAGATGTGGTACTGCTATCGCCGGGCTGTGCCAGCTTCGATCTCTTTAAAAATTATGAAGACCGCGGCAGGCAATTCAAACAGGCGGTAAGGGAACTCTGACAAGACAATAGTAATAACGAACGGCAAACAGATTAAAGGAAATGCAACAGATACTGGAAAGAATAAAAGGAGATCGGGTTATATGGTCGGTAGTGATCGTGCTATCGCTATTGAGCCTGCTTGCCGTCTACTCCGCAACAGGTTCATTAGCGTGGCGCAACGATAAAAGCTCCGGCTTCTACATGACCAAGCAACTCTTCTTTCTTGCTGCGGGCCTGGTTATTATATTTATCATGCACCGTATCAACTATACCAGATTTGCCCGTTTTTCCGTCATACTGTTCCTGATCAGTATACCTCTGTTGATCTATACCCTTTTCTTCGGTACCAGCCTGAACCAGGGATCCAGATGGATCACCCTACCCGTACTTAAAATAACCTTTCAGACCTCAGACCTCGCACGCCTGGCCATTTTCATGTTCCTGGCACGCCAGCTAAGCAGGAACCAGCAGGTAATAAAAGATTTCAAAAAAGGCTTCTTACCCGTGCTGATACCCGTATTGCTTATTTGTGCACTCATCGCACCGGCCAACCTGTCCACAGCACTATTGCTTGGCGGCACATGCTGTATATTGTTCTTTATCGGCCGTGTTTCCGTCAGGCATATTATGCTACTCGCCGTTACAGGCATTGCAGGATTACTTTTACTGTTCTTTCTATCCAAATCTTTAGACATCGGCCGTGGTTCCACATGGCAAAAGAGGATTGAGAACTATATGGGCGTTGGTGCGGACGCAAAGGATGGTGACGCCAACTACCAGATCACACAAGCTAAAATAGCCATTGCCAGTGGTCAGCTTACCGGAAGAGGTCCCGGGAAAAGCCTGGCAAGAGACTTCCTGCCTCACCCTTATTCCGATTTCATTTTTGCCATAATCATTGAAGAATACGGAATAATAGGAGCATGCATACTCATCGGGCTATACCTTCTTTTCCTGTGGAGAAGCATATTAATATTCAGAAGGTGCCCATATGCATTCGGCGCTTTCCTTGCCATCGGGTTAAGCTTTACACTGGTATTCCAGGCCTTTATCAATATGGCCGTCAATGTAGGTCTTGTACCGGTAACCGGACTAACCCTACCTCTTATCAGTATGGGCGGATCATCCATATGGTTTAACAGTGTGGCAATAGGCATTATATTAAGCGTAAGCCGGTACGTGGACGAGATGGAAGGAGAACAATCATTATTGGCACAACAAAACATGAATTAAGAAAATGAAAGTAGTAATAGCAGGCGGCGGTACAGGCGGGCATATCTTCCCGGCAGTGGCTATTGGCCATGCATTACAACGTATTGAACCCAGTGTGGAATTACTGTTTATTGGTGCGAACGGTAAAATGGAAATGGAAAAAGTTCCACAGGAAGGTTTCCGTATAGTAGGTCTGGATATAGCCGGATTCAACCGGAGCAACCTTTTCAAAAATATTATGCTTCCCTTTAAAATATTAAGAAGCATGCGCCAGGCCAAAGAAATCATGAACAGCTTCCGGCCCGATGTTGTGGTAGGCGTAGGTGGGTTTGCCAGCTTCCCCGCACTTCGCACAGCGCAAAAAAAAGGGATACCTACTTTAATACAGGAACAAAATTCCTTTGCCGGAAAGAGCAACAAAATATTAGGTAAGAAGGCCAAAGCAATATGTGTTGCTTACCAGGGAATGGGGAAATATTTTCCCGAAGAGAAAATTATCCTTACCGGCAACCCGGTAAGAGCTAACATAGCCAACTCAACCATAACACAAAAAGAAGGTCTTATGGCTTTCGGTTTGAAAGAGGGGAAAAAGACCCTTTTAGTAGTAGGTGGCAGCTTAGGCGCCAAAAGCATTAACGAAACTATAGAAGCGCACCTGAAAGAGATCATTGATATGGGCGCCCAGGTAATATGGCAGACCGGAAAACTATTTACCGGACAGGCTCAAAAAGCCGCCGCCGGTTTTCCCGGCACTGTGGTAGCGAGGGAATTTATCAGCAATATGGAATACGCTTACGCTGCAGCCGATATTATCATTTCCAGAGCAGGAGCGGGAGCCAGCGCAGAACTATGCATAGTAGGTAAGCCGGTAATCTTTATTCCCTACCCCTATGCCGCAGAAGATCACCAGACCAGCAATGCCCTGGCCCTGGTAGGGCATAATGCCGCCATGATGATAAAAGATAACGAAGTAAACAGCGAGCTGTTAAAGAAACTCGGAATATTAATAAAAGATGATAGTATGCAGGAAATGATGGCTAAAAATATTACACAGTTAGCAATAAAAGATGCAGACTACAGGATAGCAAAAAAAGTAATAGAAATAAGTAAAGTATAGCAATGTAAAGATTGTATACTATGGACATGGAGATAAGCAATATAAAAGAAGTCTATTTTATTGGCATAGGAGGAATAGGCATGAGCGCCCTGGCCCGCTTTTTTAACGAAAGAGGAGCCAGCGTCAAAGGCTATGACAAAGTATCTACACCTCTGACTAAAAAAATGCAGGAAGAAGGAATAGAAATCACCTTTGAAGACAAAATTGAGCTCCTTAACCAACAAGCCGACCTTGTCGTATATACACCTGCTATTCCCCAGGGCCACCAACAGCTGAGCTGGTACCAAAGCCATTCCTACCCCGTCTGCAAAAGATCGGAAATATTGCAGTGGATCACCAAAAATATGTTTTCCATAACCGTAGCCGGCACACATGGCAAAACAACAGTAAGCACCATGATCGCCCATATACTAAGGAACAGCAACTTCGGCTGCAATGCTTTCCTTGGCGGCATATCCAATAATAACAACAGAAACTATTGGAGCGGCACTAACAATGTCTGAGATAGT
>JBEBVI010000425.1:0-3923 GCA_040392805.1 Taibaiella helva | reverse complement strand
TGAAAAATCCAACCAGGTTTCCCTGCAGGGTTTAGCAGAAGGGATTTATTTCCTGCAAATTTATGATCGGGAGGATAGATTAATAACGCCAGAAAAAATTATTAAAACATTATAACCTGATGTTATTATTGTAGAGGCGCATGGTCACACGCATCTAAAATAATATAACATATAATCGATATGACCGGATTTCTATAATTACAGGATGCAAAACAAATCTATACTGGTTATCATTGCCATGTTGCTGCTGGCGGGTTTAAAATGCAGCGCCCAATATGAAAATGTATGGGTATTCGGTTTCGGAACGGGTATTGATTTTAATGGCGGTATCCCGAAAGTCATACACACCAATATGGGCATTTATCCGGACACCTCACTTTGGGCGTGGGGTGAAGGTAATGCATCGGTATGTGATGCATCAGGTCGTTTATTATTTTATACAGAAGGCTATTATGTATGGGACAGAAACGGGAATGTAATGCCTAATGGTCATAGACTCATACCTTTTCAACCACCTGTATATCAAACAGGTTATGTTACTCCTACCAGTAGCAGTGCTCAGGGTGTTATCATTGTCCCCATGCCGGGGAATGAAGATAAATATTACATTTTCTCCCTGACTGCACAGGAATATTACCGGCAATATAGTGCAGGAAACCTTTATTATAGTATCGTGGATATGTCCTTAAATGGGGGGGCAGGGGACATCGTTCCCAATAGCAAAGGAATATTAATAGACTCATTTTTGGCGGAAAAGATGACAGCAGTAGTTGGTGATCGTTGTGACAATATATGGTTGCTGACTTGTGGGTTTACCACCATCTTTTCTCCTTCCCAATTTAAAGCTTATTCAATTACACCGTCAGGCATCAATACAACGCCGGTCATTTCTAATGTGGGCTTAAGTGCCAGTATTAATGCACCGCTTGGTCAATTTGTCGTTGCTCCTAACAGAAAGAAACTGATCGCTACACAATCTCAGAAAGGTATATCTGAAATTACAGGAGCCACGTTGTTTGATTTTGATCCTGCTACCGGCCTTCTTTCTAATCCGCTACAATTATTTCCCAGCGAGGAAACTGCCGCTTACGGAGCCTGTTTTTCTCCGGATAATACGAAAGTTTATATTAGCGATATTAAGAATGGTAACATCTTTCAGTTTGATCTTAGTTATAATGATTCAGCTGCTATTTTGTCTTCCAGGTTTAAGGTGGGTACTATCTTTGCTTCGGATCTAAAGCTTGCCCCTGATGGTAAGATATATTTTATTAGTTCAAATTATAATCTTCATTATAATAATAGATGGTCAGATCCTATTGATATATCGTTAGGTGCTATAGGCTTTCCAAACAGGGCCGGAGCAGCTTGTGGATATGATTCAAGCGCGCTGGAACTACTTTCCGGCCAGAAGGCATGGCTTGGACTTCCCAATGTAGTGCCCGTTATCAAACCGGATACCTTGGGGACAGGTCAGGAGGCCGTTTCTGCTAATTGTTTTGCTAATATTAATCCGCCGTCCATAACCGCCCGAAATGATACTTCGGGATGGAATTATATCTGGGATGACGGAACTTACGGAACAACCAGAAAAGTTGATATGCCCGGAACCTATTGGGTTAGCTATCATACACCGCCATGCAATTATAATATTGATACGTTCTATGTTTCCTTTTCCAATGGTGTCTTACCGGACATCCATTTCCGAAATGCCTGCAAAGGATTTCGTAATGGCAAAGCATGGGCTACGACTTATTCCGGCGATACGGTTACTTATCATTACCTCTGGCAAAACGATAATGATGACACGCTTTCGATAGCCGATACCTTACAAAATGTTCCTTCCGGAAATTATACTCTTCGAGTAAGCACCGCTCAGTGTGATACTACTTTATCTTTTTTTATTTCCGAAGAAGAGCACCATGTTTTTTTTCTTGCAGACAGCATAGTTTGCCAGGGAACAGTGTTGTCCTTCCAGAATACTTCCGATAGTTCCTTTACGCAATTTTACTGGGACTTTGGAGACCAAAGCAGTTCTCTGCTTCAGGATCCGGTTCACACCTATAAAGAAACAGGAAGCTATGAAGTAACGCTTGCCGGCATGGGGAATATTTGTGCAGATACCACTCGTAAAACGATTACGGTAGATTCCTTATTACCCGGAACTTTCCTTGCTGAACCGGATCGTATTTGCGTCGGTCAGGAAGCCGTTTCTTTTTATCCCCTGGTCGATAGTACGGCAATTAGCTTGCAATGGCAGTTTGGAGACGGGAACGGCCTGCGGACCGGACATGAAAAAATACAACATGCTTATGACGCCAGCGGTCTTATGCCGGTAACGATGACTGCCTATTTCCGCGCTTGTCCCGTCACGTCTTTTACCGATACGGTTTATGTTTACGCTTTACCCCAAGTTGATTTGGGGCCGGATACAGCGCTTTGCATGAATGGTGCACCGATCGTGCTGCAAAACCTGCAAAACATTCCGGGCGATTACCAGCAGTTATGGAGTACGGGCGATACTACGGAAACGCTCAAAATAACACACCCCGGAATCTATAGTCTGACGGTAAGAACGGAACCGGTGGGTTGCAGCAGCACAGAAAGCATTACCATATCCAAAGACTGCTACATTGATATACCTAATGTATTTACACCAAATGGCGACGGTGCAAATGATTATTTTTTTCCACGGCAGTTGTTGACATGGGAAGTAACTCAGTTTAAAATGCAGATCTTTAACCGTTGGGGAAAGCTCATTTTTGAAACCGACAGGAAAGATGGTCGTGGCTGGGATGGAAGATTCAATGGCAGGGAGCAGCCGCAAGGTGTATATATTTACCTGATACAGGTAACGTTGGTCGATAAGAAAGATATGCAGATCTACCGGGGAAACGTTACTTTAATCAGGTAGCCGGCCCATTTTCTTATGCATGAGGAGCGAATCGGATCAGGTAGATATAAAGATCAGCTGCAGTAGGGGAACGGGCTGATCCGGTGAGGCCGGCTATCATTGCCGGATCTTAAACTCTAATTAAACAGAGTACTTTAATCCGCCGCAAAGGAGTTATTGGCCAACAGGTAAATCCCTGGCCGAAACCTGGAGATACCACCTGGCACCACATTACTACCTGGTTTCACCCATAATAATATTTTGCAGCTTATACGCAAACTGTATATTCAGGATACCGAAAATAATGGAAAAGATACCCACCATAATGAAAGCTGCGGCCGGAGAGACAAAATTACCCAATATACTTATAGCTATCAATCCACCGGCGATCAGGCTAATGACACGGGCCACCAGGTTCTTTAAATGTAATACATTGGCCATAAGCAGGTAGAAGCCATAAATGAATTGCAATACCACCACAAACAGGATACCGAAGCTCAGGTATTCCAGGAACTGTGCCGTGCTATATGTGAGGAATAAAAAAATCATGCCTGCAAAGCCTTCTGTAAGACCTTCCAGTATCAGCCACTGGTGCGCGATTTTTAAATGGTAATTCAGGTGTACATACAGCATGGTAAAGCTGCAGGCGATCAGGTTAAGCAGACCAAAACTGGTGATCAGGAAGTTTTGATTATGTGTGGCAAATATCAGCGCCAGTATACCCCAGATAATGGCCAGCATACCTTTCCATACCAGTAAACTGTTATTCGGTCGTTTGTGCTTAAGGACTTCCATAATATTCCTCCTTTTTTTGAATACAATTACAATGTAACCGCAGGAATAGTTCATCTTATGGCTGTAAGCAATAAAACACAACTGCTTCGGGTAACTAAATACATAGATATCCGCTACGGAGCATAGGAGAAAGGAAATTTATTTATGGTTTGATATTACAGCGTTATACCTGAAATAAGATTGAATTTGTAAAATTATTTTAAGAAAGCAAGGAATTGTTATTGTTTCATGAAAATTA
>JBEBVI010000424.1:0-3938 GCA_040392805.1 Taibaiella helva | reverse complement strand
AGTGTGTCATTAAAGAGCCGGGTTTTCAGTACGCGCTGTAGTATATAATAAGATCCCGCGAATATGGCATTTCCTACAAAGGCAAATATCACCGCATTGGTATGGATGGGGCGCAGCCGGCCGAAACCGGTGTACGGAATACCGAAATTCAATGAGGGGAAAGCTAGCTGAAAGGCGATCAGAACGCCCACAGTCATACCGACGATACCCCAGAAAAGGGTTGCTGCTCCAAATTGTTTTACAATTTTATTGTCGTAATAAAATTTCTCAACCTGCATAAAAGAAACCTATTTTTTGTTTGATTTTTTATTGTCATCAAAAAAGATCCGGTGCGCCGGCGAATAGTCATCATCAAACTGACCGGTACGAACGCTCCACAAGTAGGCCACCAGGAATACTACGGCTACTATCAGGCTGATCGTCAACAAGAAAATAATAACTATCATCAGGGCAAAATTGCAACCTTTAACGATATGGTAAAATGCCTTTAATTAGCATCAAAGATGATCTTGATCATGTATTTAATTAACGGCAAAAGCCGGTGGTGAGTTTTTTTCCTTTTCTGCTCCACCTGTACCTAATATTCTTCTGCAGCCGGTGCGTATACCGGCATAAGCGATTAATATGATCCCTAAAGAAGATGAAGGCATCAGGATAGCTGCGATCATTGGTGACAGCCGGGCAGTGGTGGCAAAATAAATACCGATAAGATTGAAAATAATGGAGTATATAAACCCAATAAATATAATACGGGTGGCCATTTGGGCTACTTTTATATAGCGTGTGATATAAGGGAGCCGTGTTGATGTCATGATCACATCGCTGGCCGGGGAAAAAGAAAATGAATTTTTAACAACGGCAACACCTACGTCACTTTGCTGTAAGGCGCCCGCATCATTCAACCCGTCGCCGATCATCATGACCTGTTTGCCCTGGTGTTGCAGCTGAGTGATATAATCCAGCTTATCCTGGGGGGATTGCCTGAAATGCAATGTACTGTCGGAGCCCAGCAGTTCCTTCATTTCCTCTTTCATACCCTCATGGTCGCCGCTCAGCAGGGAAATATGAAAGCCTTCCAGTTCGCTGACCAGTTCTCTGGCTTCTTTTTTAATATCGCTTTTTAACAGGAACCGGCCTTTCAGCACGCCGTCTACCGTTATATATACTTCACTCTGGCCTTTGGAAAGGATACTGTCTTCACCTGTTGCAAAAACCCGGCTGCCAATACGGTATACTGTACCTTCATATACCATTTCAATTCCTTTGCCGGGATATTCTTTAAAGTCAGAATACCTGGTAGCAGGCTTTATGCCGAAATACCGGCTTATAGCCTTGCTCAATGGATGTATGGACTGGGCAATGGCCGGGAATACAATGTCCTGCTCTCGGGCAGAGAGGTTCATATGAACCACTTCAAGATTGTAGGTATCTACAGAGGTTAAGGTTCCCGTTTTGTCGAATACGATACTGTCGGTTTTGGAAAGCCTTTCAATGACGCCGGCATCTTTTATATAAAATCCCTGCTGTGACAAATAATCGATAAGATACCCGTTTGTAAAAGTGGAAGTGAGCAATAAAGCGCAGGGACAAGCGACGATCAGGACCGCGGTAAGGGCATTCCAGGCTTTGTCCGGATGGTTCGGGAACCAATAAATGAAAGCCGTTGCCGCAATGGCAAATACAATTACGGAAAAATACCTGCTGATCATATTGACAAGCCCCTTAGGGTTTTTCTGCTCTTTGGAGAAAGCATTGTTATTCCATAGCCGCGTGAAGCTGTTTTGCGAAAAGGCTTTGATGCACGACACTTCAATACCGCCGCCCGTTACCCTTGCACCTGCATATATAATATCGCCGATAGCAGCTTGCTCCGGTAGTGATTCGCCGGTAACAAAACTATAGTCGAGCCGGGCCTTTCCGCGTACCAATAGAGCATCTGTAGGTAATATCTCCCCATTGTGTATGAACAGCACATCGTCTTTTTGTATATCTTTCAGGCTGCAGATCGACTCTTCACCATCTTTTATTTTGGTTACGGCTACGGGAAAATAAGCTTTGTAATCCCTGTTGAACTGCAGTGTACTGTAAGCCCTGTTTTGTAATGTGCGCCCCAGCAACATAAAGAAAACAATACCGCTCATACTGTCCAAATATCCGCCACCGGTCTGGGAGAGGATCTCGTACAGGCTACGGCCGAAAGTAACTGCTATGGCCAATGCGATGGGGGCATCTATATTGACATATCCCTGACGGAAGCTGTACCACGCATTGGTAAAAAAATCCCTTGCTCCCCATATAATGACCGGCAGGGCTAAAAGGAGATTGGTAAAACGGAAGAACTGCGCCAGCTTAGGGTCGGTAGCGGCATGCATACCTAAATACTCCGGGAAGCTGATCAGCATGATATTAGCAAAACAGAAGCCGGTAATACCTAACTGGTAAGCTGCTTTTTTTGAGGAATAGTTGCGCTCTTTTTGGGCTTCCGCTCCTGAAAGGCTTATATGCGGCTCGTAACCGATAGCGGCGAGCAGCTCTGCCAGCGACCGAAATGTGATCTTATTGTGATCGAATGCAACAGAGATTTCTTTGGTTGTAAAGTTGACATTGGAATAAATGATCCCTTCATCGAGCCGCTGGAGGTTCTCTAACAGCCAAAGACAGGAGCTGCAATGGATCTGCGGTAAATATAAAGTAACCCTTGATTGCTGCCCGTTCCGGAAATGTATCAGCTGACCGGCCAGTTCCGGCTCGTCTAAAAAACGGAATTTTTCTTCAAAATTTCGCTGTATGGTTTGCCCCGGAGTTTTATTCAGGCAATAGTATTCGTCTAACTGATTTTCGTTCAGCAGCTGATACACATTCCGGCAGCCGGAACAACAAAACAGTTTTTCATTGATGGTATAACTGTCGTCCGGGCATTCTTCCCCGCAGTGGTAGCATGTAGCGGCTGCTTTGGTTTCCCTACTCATAACACGGATTTGGGGAATTCACGAAGCGGTTAAACAGGTATTTCTCCTTCTGCACCTGTAAATGGTCAATGTTATTCCGAAGTTCGTTGGCGCGTTCCAGCAACAAAACAAGATTTTGTGATGATCTTTCTTCTTCCAATGTAGTTTCCAGGAACCCGATCAGTTCCGCCATGATTTTCTGAAGAAGGGCGTGATGTGCTTTTATGTTATTTAAAGGCCGGCAATCGTTCAGTTTACGGTTTTCTCTTTCCAACTGTTCCAGCAGGGGAAACAGGGTGAACCGCTCTTTACGGAACATTTCTTCTATTTCAATTGTTAGTTTTCTGCTGAGGGGTTGCAATTGTGCTGTATAATTGTCCGTATCTAAGTTGCGTATACCCTGTATGATCAGGTACAATCTGTAAAACAGGTCCTGGTAAAAATGACTGGTCAGCAGCCGTATGGAATCCTGTGCAGACAAGAGAGAAAATAAATTCTCCCTGTTTTTATGTATTTCTCCCATATATCCTGAAATTAATGAGCAAAATTCATTCCAGTTCTTAAATTATAAAATGACGGGGATCGGATAGGGGTATGATAATGGTCATAACTTGTTTCCGGTGTTTATGACCTGGGTCAGTAATGGATTCATTTACAATAATTTGTAAAATCCTGTGATGAGCGTCATCGATGCAGGCATTGAGTATGTACCCTAATCCCAGCCAAAGGTTTTTCCTCCTTAAAGTCCAAAGGTCAGGTAATCTTTCACGCTATGGCAAGGTGCTTTCATCCGCTTTTTCTTATATGGTTTTTAGGTTGAAGATTAGTGGAGAAAGCTGTTTTGTTGTGTAGAATGAGATGGCGGGTCGGAGCCCGCCATGACGCGAGAAATGTATGCTTGCTATATTTAAACAGGAGTTATCATTGGCAGCAGTGTGGAGGCATCTCCCAGGTTTACCCTATGAGATGTGTACTATCTCATGGGGCTTA
>JBEBVI010000423.1:0-3940 GCA_040392805.1 Taibaiella helva | reverse complement strand
GTTTGTCTTGTGATACGGACCGTTCTTGACTACTGTTTTTGACTTCGATGAATAAATATTTGCGTCCGTTGCTCCCCGTTGTGTCCGTTGCGTGAAATATTCGGGACTTTTGACTTAACATTGAAACCTAAACGATAGAAAAAATGCTTATTGCTTTATACAACCGGGTGTTTGAGGAGTCGGATATCCCGACATTGCAGCATACTTTCCGGATGCTCAGGGAGAATAATCTGAGAATTACGGTATACCGGGATTTTTATGAGCGGATGTTGCCTTATGTTCCATTTGATGAGGAACCTCTGTTGTTTACCAGCTATTACGACCTGAGCCGTAATACCAACTTTATGATCAGCCTGGGTGGTGATGGGACTATGCTGGACGCAGTATGTTTTATTGCCGACAGCAATATACCGATTATCGGCATTAACCTGGGCCGGCTGGGTTTCCTGGCTGCCATACCGGAAAATGAGATTGACATTGCGTTAAAAGCGCTTATAAAAGGATCTTATACAATAGACCGGCGCACGCTGGTACGCCTGGACTCGAATGTGCCTCTGTTTGGCGACAGCCCATTCGCGCTTAACGAGTTTACTTTACACCGCAAAGATTCTTCATCCATGATCAAGATACATACTTATTTGAACGGGGAATTTTTAAATACGTATTGGGCGGACGGACTGATCGTGTCTACGCCTACGGGCAGCACGGGCTATTCGCTGAGCTGCAGTGGTCCGCTGGTATTTCCGCAGGCTTCCAGTTTTGTGATAACGCCGGTGGCGCCGCACAATCTGAATATACGCCCCATCGTAGTGCCGGACGACAATGTTATCTCTTTTGAACTGGATGGCCGGACGGATACTTTTCTCTGTACACTGGACTCGCGCGTGGAAACGATTACAAAGGATGTGCAGCTGGCCATAAAGAAAGAGGACTTTACTATTTCTCTTGTCCGGCTGGATGAGCATAATTTTCTGAAGACGATAAGACAGAAGCTATATTGGGGCGTGGATAGCCGTAACTAAATTATAATGGCGCCGGTGTTCTATTTCCGGGAAAGTTTTTTATTTTCGATTTCAATATATCAGATTTAATATTACATCAACACAAAAACAAAACTAAAATGAAGAAAGGACTGCTTATTACTTTAGTTGTATTAGCCATTGTACTTATTGGCGGTTGTGGTGCTTACAAAAGCCTGCAGAACGGCCTGAATGCGTCTTCCCAGGAGGTAAAGGCCAGATGGTCGGATGTTCAGAATCAATATCAGCGCCGTGCAGACCTTATAGATAATCTGGTGGCCACGGTTAAAGGTGCTGCCAAGCATGAAGAAAGTACGCTCACTGCGGTGATAGAAGCACGTGCCAAAGCCACACAGATAACAGTTGACCCTGAAAACCTGACCCCGGAAAAACTGCAGGAATACCAGGCGGCGCAAGGGCAGCTCAGCCAGGCCTTAGGACGGTTGATGGTCGTGTCAGAGTCCTATCCCGATTTGAAAGCGAACCAGAATTTCCTTTCCCTGCAGGATCAGATAGAGGGTACGGAAAACAGGATCGCCACAACGCGTAAGTATTATAATGATGCGGTACAGGTGTATAACACAAAGGTTACCAATTTCCCTACCAGCTTAATTGCCGGGTCTATGGGCTTTAAGGAAAGACCCGCATTCGAAGCCGATGCAGCAGCGCAGAAAGCTCCTAAAGTGGAGTTTTAATGATGAATAAATAACGGGAGGCTGTCTGAAAAAGCTATAGCTTTCAGATGACACGGGTTGAGCAGACCGGCACGGTTTTTTTATGTGCAAAATAATTCTGCTTGCAAATGAACGCTATTTGTATTACTGCTTTTCAGGCAGCTTCTTTAATCATTAATTATGTTCGGACTATTTTCAAAAAAGAAGAAACCGCTGCTTTCTGCAGAAGACCAGGAAAGAATTGTAGGGGCTATCCGCGAGGCTGAACGTAATACTTCGGGTGAGATACGGGTTTTTGTGGAATCACGTTGTGCTTATGTAGATCCTATAGACAGGGCGAGAGAAGTTTTTTTTAAGCTGAAGATGGATAAAACAACCCACCATAATGCCGTGCTGATATACCTGGCGCTTACCGACCGGCAGGTTGCTTTGTACGGTGATGAAGGTATTTACCGTAAAACAGGCGGAGACCCGTACTGGCTATACGAGCTTGAAGTAATGCGGTCTTATTTCAGGAAGGATATGATCGCTGATGGCGTTGCTGCATGTGCCAGAGATATCGGGAATGCTTTGTCCACCCATTTCCCGTATGATTCGGCAACGGACAAGAATGAGCTTCCTGATGATATTGTATTCGGGCATTAGTACCGTGTCTGGTTTTTAACTGTATATTCTATTGAATCGTCAGAAAAAAGGCAATCGCATAATCAAAGCTAAAATGCGCCATAGGCGCTGCCCCTTTGTAGCAATATTATAATTTTGTGTCTGCCGCGTAGCGGCTACCCTTTTGTTTTATTTTTAAAGAACAATAACAATGGCAAATACCTATACGCAATTGCATATTCATTTTGTGTTTGCTGTGAAATACAGGGCAGCCCTCATTCATGAGCAATCGGAAGAGCGATTACATAAATATATCAGGGGTATTGTTCAGAATAATGGCCATAAAATGTTAGCGATTAATTCTGTATCCGATCACCTATATATGTTTATAGGGTTAAATCCCGAACAGTCAATTTCGGATATCATGCGTCTGGTAAAAGGCGACAGCTCAGAATTTATCAATAGTGAAAAATGTACAACGGGTAAATTTCAATGGCAAAGCGGATATGGAGTATTTAGCAATAGCCATTCCCAAATAGATGCTGTGGTAAAATATATTTTAAATCAAAAAGAACATCATAAAAAGAGAACATTTCGGGACGAATACCTTTCCATGCTTAATGATTATGAAATTGATTTTGATGAGAGGTATATTTTTTCTGATTTGATGGAATGAAACGGGTAGCTACTACGTGGCAAAAATATTTGTGGACGATTTTTCTACAAACAGGTACCCGCTACGCGGTACGTTCGAGAGCTATTTTACCGTTGTTAGTGTAATCACTAATAACATGACCATTCACCATTTTTTGTTTTAACAACATTAATGGCGTTATCGCCAACAACATACAAAGACATTTATCATAGCCTTATTATGAAACTAATATTCCAGAAAAGATACCGGTATTTATTAGCTTTTTTATTATTGCTTGGCAGTGTAACGCTGGGCTATGCTAAATTAGAAGATGAGCTGCCGCCTCGTCCCAATCCTCCTAAGCTGGTTAATGACATGGCGGGTATGATGACTCCGGGTCAACAGGATGAGCTGGAAAGACTGCTTGTGCATTACGATCAGACCACTTCATCTCAGATTGCCATAGTTACGGTGCCCGATATCGGGGAGCATGATATTGCAGAATATGCTATCGCTTTGTTCAATAAATGGGGTATAGGGCAAAAGGGTAAGAATAATGGAGTGCTTATACTGGCTGCTGCTAAAAACAGGAAGATGTGGATCACGACCGGTTTGGGTATGGAAGGTGCATTAACCGACGCCCTGGCGGGACGTATTGTGCGTAATGAAATGGTGCCTCAGTTTAAAGCGGGTAATTATTTCCTGGGATTTCAGAATGCTGCGAATGCCATCATAGCGGCCACTAAGGGTGAATATACAAGGGATGATGTGCCGGATGGCGGCGGGGAGGGGATACCGGCGTTGGTTATTGTCTTTATTATCATTATTGTCATCATCATTATAGCATTAGGCGGTGGCGGAAGAGGTGGTGGTAATTATATGAGCGGCAGGGGAAGCGACTTTTTAACCGGGGCTATTCTGGGTAGCTTGCTCGGTGGCGGCGGAGGATGGCGTTCGGGATCTGGTGGTGGTTTCGGTGGTGGTGGAGGTTTTGGCGGCTTCGGTGGGGG
>JBEBVI010000422.1:0-3942 GCA_040392805.1 Taibaiella helva | reverse complement strand
CTCTCTTTGACGGAATGGTGGCTCTCTTTCACCGGAATATCTAATTTCGACTTTGTGCAGCAAAGAGTAAACGCTGCTCCAAAAATCAAAATCCTGACTGAGGAAATATAGTTGGCTACGGTAATGATCTTACGTTTCGATCTTTATGCTATATGCAAAAATATAAAATTAGCTTCCGGTCATTACGGAAGCTAATTTTATTAAACTTTAAAGACGCTTACATCGCATCCAATGGGGTAACTTTAATTTGATCTAACCATGCAAATGACTGATCACCAGCTCTTCCGGCTATTTTGATACAAAATATTCTATTGGTTGAGTTGTCAGGCAAATAGTGAGTACCTGTTGCATCCCAATATGCCTCTACCGTAAATTGTCCTGTAGGCCAGGAACTAGGATCAACATCGCCTATTTGGTTAAATATTTCCTCTAATACTAATGCCTGCCTAAGTTGACCGGGGCTAAGGGGATCACTCCAAAAACCATTTGCTTTTAGAATTCCAACATAACCTCCACGATACTGTGTCGCACCAGATGGCAGGGGACAGCCACTGTAATTAATAAGGAAAGCAGTATTAAAGCCTTCATTATATTCAAACTTGAATATAATGGATTCATCTAGTTGAACTTCTTTTGAAAGAATAGGTAATCCATTTGTTCTTGTGCCAGGCCAAAGATAGTCAGCACTTCTAACATATTCATGCAACTCGGTAGGTATAAAAGTGCCATTAGGAAGTGTATGCCCCCCTATATTATCTACAACTTTAACGGAAATATTGATTGTATCTATTGCACCCATTATCATTGCTGAATTAGCAATCATATTCTCAATAGCTACACTGTCTCCATTGTACAAGTATTTTGAAAAATCAATTATTGTACATCCAATTAGGCCTCTGTTATTCTCCACATAGGTCATATTAGGAATTTTATCTACAAAGCGTACAACAGCCGGCTGCGCATAACCCGGCACCGTATTGGGACCGCTATTATTATATATTGCATAGCACTGACAGTTAGATATATGAACAATACATGGTTCACAAACACCTGAAAGTCTTGTATTGCATACACCTCCAAAATTATTAACCAATGTAAAGCTTCCCGGTTCACCTCCCTGTCTAGTATCTTTCACTGTTACACAATTGTAATTATTAATCCATGCTGGTTCTATAGCACCTACGGGATCTGGTTCCAGCGGAACTAATAGACAATTCTCCATAGTCAATTTCCCATAATAGTTAATAATAGGAGCAGGATGAATTCCCGTCATTCCTGTTTTTGATGTCATCCAGCAATCTTTAACTGTAATTTTGTCGGAATTTGCTATATAAAGCAACACATCATTATCGGTAAATTTGCATTTTTCAATTACGGTTATAGTCGATTGCATCTCTATCCTTAAAGATTCTTCATTTCTTTGAAAAGCGCATCGACTAACGATCACCTGACTCGAATCGAGATTATTATTATATAGGTACATGGCTTTTTTGAAATCAAGAAAATTTAATCCTTCTATTTTTACATCATAGCACCATTGATGATATAATCCATACCCAGTAAATGTATCCGGATCGTCAGGTACTATTATTGCATTGTCTCCGATGATATGTATCATCATCTGCGAACCAGTCAATTCCAAGGTACTACTGATTTTATATCGACCTGGGGGGAAATACAATTTCGGAGCAGAAGCAATAAATGGAGCAGGTATAAAAGTAGGATACACATAAACGGCAGCGTTGATAGCATCCTGTATCGCAGTCGTGTCATCGGCAACACCATCGCCGATAGCGCCATATTCTTTTACATTTATGGCTAAAATTGGAGTAAGTGGCATAAAAATAAATTTTAAAAAGTAAATAAAAACTTCCTTAGCGATGAGAAAAGACTATCTCCCCTTGCATATTTACTCATTTAAAATCGATGGCCACAATAAACAAATGAATAAGCAAAACTACCTTTTAGCTATTAGTTATACAATAGGGAAATCCCCCTTTTTTATTACCGGGATTTCCCCCTGTTTTGCTTTTGTCAACAGCCCCAAGGGATCTCGCGTTCCACATTAATTTTAACGAAGTATACCAGCGTAGCGTAAAGTTATTTGCATAAAAGGTCTTTATTGATTAGAGCATCCAGGGCGCTACCGGTTTTGTTTCGGCCCTTTCCAATGAGTCTGTAATCTGCAGCAGATATGCTGAAAGTACCCTACCGGCAATATGCTTTTGTGCCCACTGCTTAAGCCTAACCCTGTTTTCATTGCTCCACCTGCCTCTGCCTAATAGCAAAGTTAATTTCTCTTTCAGGTCTTCTTTATTACCTGCTTCACATATAGCACCTATACCCCCATTGTATTTTACCAATGTAGATGAACCACAATTACTGCTTACTAAAACCGGCGTACCTACATCTAATGCTTCGTTAACTACCGCCCCCCATCCGTCATATCGGCTGGGTAATATCAACAAATCATATTCCCCTATCTTTTCCCTCAAAGTTTGATTATCCATCATAGTATAAAAGTTAACCGGACTATTTTTTGTTTTCTTTTTCAACCCTTCTACTACCAGATTATTAGTATTCTTATTTATGCAATAAAAGTCAGCTTCATACATTATACTCTTTACTTCTATAAGCGCATCTACTAATAAATCATACCCTTTCCATGAATATAGGGAACCTGCATAAATAATTTTAATTCTCTTTTCATCGTTGCTATTCCTGTTATTTGTTTGTTCTTTCTTCAGTTCTTCTACACAATATGCCCAATGGAATAATTTAGAAGCAGGGTATCCTACAGATTGATATTGATAATAGGCCTTTTCACCGATTGTGAGCCAGAAAAGTATTTTCTTTTCAAATCGTATTCTGCTCATTCTGGCTATCGCCAACCTGGCAATGCCTTTCCAGCCTCTGTCGTCAAGTGGTTCTGCCATTATCCCTACCTTATGCTTGTTTTTTACAGCATGCTTGAAAGCAGTATGAATTTTCTTAAAAGCCCCAAGGCCACTAAAAATATGATAACTGTTTACAGGGCTATCATCAATTATTTGCCTCCAGTCTAATGGGGTTGCCTCCTGGAAACACTTTACTTCTACTGCCCCCAAGTCCGGCACATTCCATCCCATTTCTTTACGGTTACTATATATATATTCCTCCACAATCAATACCACTTTTACATCTGGCATTTCCGATAGTGCCCGCATGTAAGCAGACTGGTGCATGCTTATCATATTTTGCCAAAAATAGAAATACGTCATCCGGTACTTACTTGCAAAAGGTTAGCTATGTTTTCTTTTTATAAAGAAATTGAAAATGCGTAAAGATACATGATAAGGAAGAACGAATAAAATATAAGAAGGCCTGGAGAACACATACCTTAACGGTACTTTTTTCAATATAGCTTTCGACTGCAGGTGGTAAACAGGATTAAAATAGTACATCAATAAGCTCTGTAAAATGTATTGATATACAAACTTAGGGAAGCCCATATCTTTATAGGCAATATTGGATAAATAAGGATGGTACAAATCCGGCATATGCCCGACAAGATGTTTTTCTATTGGGGGAACATTAAAGGCATTTTGGAATTGCCCCTCCGTTTCCCTGTAAAAGGCCAGTACAGAAGTAATATGTGCAGCTTCAAATTGAAGCATAATACGGAACCAAACATCTAAGTCCTCACCTGCGGATAAGTGGGAATTAAAGGGATCAACGGTAGCAAACACTTTTTTACGTACTACTATTGCCGATGTCCAGAATAAAGGAGTATGGATTGCATTTTTGAAATAGTTTTTAACAGGAGTAACCTCACTCTTGTTTTGTATAAAAGTAAAATCCAGTTCATTATCCTGTCGAAAACGCTTATATCCCGAAACACAGATACTGATATGGGGATATTTCTCAAAAGCATCTAACTGCTGTTGCAAATATTGGGGATGC
>JBEBVI010000421.1:0-3944 GCA_040392805.1 Taibaiella helva | reverse complement strand
CTTCTTTAAAAAATATTATGATTGACTGATATCGGTTCCGATATAGCCAAAAGCAAGCCTTGTCTGTCGGAAAGATGTAAAGCATTGATGGTTTTTCGCTTTTTTCTACATTGGCAACCTACTTCTTCCCCTCTTAAAGCCGTAGTATGGCTGCCGTCTATATCTCCACTGGACAAGTCAATATTCGACTTATTATTCGTTAAAATATTTATCCAACAGCTTTTCCTGACACCTTTCTTACTCCATTGACGATAATAGCCTAATACGATTTTTAATGTAAAACAACTATACTGAACAAATGTCTTACCGGTAGCAGATGCCATTGAACTCCTGCCTTAAGTTTGTACAAAATACAGTTGACTATATCTGAAATAGGCACAGCTGATTTAAATCATCTTGTACCTATAGGTATATGAGCAACTATTACCGATTCTATTATATCTTTGTCCAGTAGTTCGTACATTAAGGTTCTGTTTTTTTATACCTTGCAACACAAAGTTCGAAACCTTTCTTATTTATTGCAAAAAGTCAAGACGACCTCATTGTTAAAATAGGTAAGGCACCCACCCTATGGATAGTTTTTCTTTTGCAGAGGCCCCACTGTTATATAAAAGTTAAAAATGGTGCTAATATGAACCACAATTTCAATCCTTAAATCGATTAGTCGATGAAATAAAAAATCTTTTTCTGGATTTATAAGAAACTGAAAGAGCAAAATATTTTGTTTTCTTTTTTAAGTACCAAGCCAACACTACCCCCAATCTGCATCCCATAGATCAGTCATGCATGACATATATTTATGCATATAAAATACCTTTAACTTATCATAAATAATTTTGTATTTTGCGGAAGTGAAAAAACACTCATGACACAGACGACTAAACGCAATAATAAGATATACCAGAGGAACAACAATGTGAAACGCTTCTGGGAAATGCTTGGTGCTAAGGTTTAAATGTTATTAATATCAATCCTCACCAATAAATATTATGAAAATTACAAGAATAGAATTGGAGAACTTTCGCTGTTTTGAAAAGTTCGAAATAAAGATTTTTCGATAAATAAAATATTCACTCCATTATAGCCGGAAATATGAGGAAAAATCGGCTTGAATACTGGTAGATAGCTTTACCATTGACCGGACAAAAGCATAACATTCTACCTCATTTAATAAAAATCAAAATTTACTATGAGCAACAACACTCAATACTACTGCGTAGGTTTTTTTTGGAACGGTGGCGATCCTGAAAACCAATTACCCCGCTTTCAGCGGGAAGGCATTTGGGAGAACGGGTTTGATGATAAATACTTAGAAAAAGTAAAAAATGTACCTGTAGGCAGCCAATTAGCTGCTAAAACCAGCTACACCCGAAAAAAAAATGGCGAAATTATTTCTGTATTGGAGGTACATGCTATTGGCACTGTAATAAATAATCCGGGTGACGGTAAAGAACTGAAAGTGGAATGGCGTAAAGACTTTAAACCCTTTACCCTCGACGGGCGGGGGGCATACCGGTCTACCATCAGTAAAGTAAATCATCCCAAAAATATTGAACTTATTTTCGGCAATAATAAAATAGAAGGAGCAGCATTAACCTTTAACCAAGATCACCTGCAAACCAAATTCCCGCTCAATCAAATATTATTTGGCCCGCCAGGTACAGGAAAAACGTATCATACAATTAATAAGGCGATTTCAATTGTAGATGAGTTAAAAGAAACGGCACTGCCGGAGTACTACGAATACAGAAAGGAATTGAAAGATCGCTTTGATGAATTATTGATCGATGATTGGAATAATCCGAATGGACAAATAGGCTTCATTACCTTTCATCAAAGCATGAGTTATGAAGATTTTATTGAAGGTATTAAACCAGATGTAAATGAAGATAATGAAGTTATATATGACATAGAGCCAGGCATATTTAAAAGAATGGCATCAATAGCCTGGGACAATTGGCTTGATGCCCATAAAGGTACCAAGGAACAACTATCATTTGAAGAGGCTTTTACCAAATTTAAAGAGGAATGGGAGTTATCTCCTGAAATGAAATTCCCTTTAAAAACCCCAGGGTATGATTATAAAATTCTTAGTTTTAACAAAACTTCTATAAAATTTGAAAAGGCTAGCGGAGGTACAGGCCACACACTGAGCATTGCTACGCTCAGCGATTATTTTTATAAACGCAGAGAGGTAAGGCAAACCGGAGTTGGTATTTACTATCCCGCGATTTTAGAAAAATTAAAATCATATCAGCCTTCACTGATTATTGAAAAAGAAGAAAAAAATTATGTACTCATCATCGACGAAATAAACCGGGGCAATGTATCGCAGATCTTCGGCGAGCTCATTACCCTGATAGAAAATGATAAACGCCTGGGCCAACCCGAAGCCCTGGAGGTAACCCTGACCTATAGCAAAGAAAAATTTGGTGTGCCGCCCAACCTCTATATTATAGGCACCATGAACACGGCCGATCGTAGTGTGGAAGCCCTGGATGCTGCCTTGCGCCGCCGTTTCAGCTTTGAAGAAATGCCGCCGCAGCCGGATAAAATTACAACTACTGATAATGAACCATTGGTAATAGAAGGTATTAGCCTGCCCTCACTGCTTACGACCATTAATAAACGTATTGAAAAGCTGCTGGATAAAGACCACCAGGTAGGCCACAGCTATTTTATGTCGGTAAATAGTATGGAGAAGCTCCAAACTGCTTTTTACAACAAGCTCATTCCCCTGCTGCAGGAATACTTCTTTGGCAGTTACGATAAAATAGGTCTGGTATTAGGTGATGGCTTTGTACGCCTGAAAAATGATGAACTGCATATCTTTGCTGACTATGACAGCAACAGCGCTACCGACTTTGAAGAACGTCCCGTGTATCAGATTGTCGACTACCGGCAAGTAGGTCATGCACATCGGTTGAACATAAAGAAACAAGATATTGACATGACTTTTGAAAAAGCCATCAGGCGTTTAATGAAACTGGATATTGTCTAAATCAACTCAACATATCACCGTATTTGAGCACGATACCCTACGCCTTGGCCAGCAGATAAACGGGGTAATTTTTGATATGTCCATACTCAAGGCCCTGCAACGCTATTATGGGGAGAAAGGTGTGCCTTATTTTACACTCCTGCATAATGGCGTACGCTTCAACGAGCAGGTAGGCGTTATACAGGTAGGCAATACCCTCATAGAAGTATTGCCTAAGGCCGATAGAGCCGATGATACAGAAACCAAATGGCGAGATCTACTTATAGGTATGCTCAAAGCTGTAGGCGCTTTCGATATACAGTCTACCAGCAACAGTAACCTCAGGATAAAGCCCAACACCATACTTGATCTTTACTTCGAGCTGTTCATCAACGAGCTGGAATATCTGCTGCATCAGGGTCTTATTAAACAATACCGCCGCAAAGAGGGCAACGTAACAGCGCTTAAAGGCAACCTCTTATTTGGCAAACATATACAACACAACCTTACCCACCAGGAGCGCTTTTATGTACGGCACAGTACCTATGATGTGCAGCATCCTATACACTGTATCCTGTACAAAGCTATATCCCTGCTGTTACAGATCAATACCCATGCTGGGTTGCATAGCCGTATTGGCAGCCTGTTGCTGCATTTTCCCGAGATGCCCGACATTAAAGTAAGCGAGGCTACTTTCGAAAAGCTGGTATTTACCCGAAAAAACCAATCATACCAGAAAGCCGTCAACATTGCTAAGCATATACTACTGCAATATCACCCCGATATAAGCCGGGGACGTAATCATGTACTGGCCTTGATGTTTGACATGAACACACTCTGGGAAAAATTTGTGTACAGCAGCCTGTGCAAGCATAAAACGGAAGGCATTACCGTAGCGGGGCAAGTATCTGCCTCGTTCTGGAAGCCAACCCATGGGCGTAGTCAGAAGATGCGCCCGGATATT
>JBEBVI010000420.1:0-3946 GCA_040392805.1 Taibaiella helva | reverse complement strand
TAAAAGTTGTCAAGCTTTCAGGAAAATTATTTCGTCCTGCATACAGAACCTTAACCGGCGCGAACAACCGATACTCTGATTGCACATTTTTATGCAGCGTACAGTATAATAGATAATAGGGTTAGCCGGAGTGCAAAGTTAAACTTTGGCTCTGACTATTGTTTCACGAATGCTGTTGATACAGATTTCAAAACGGTGTGGGGTATCTTAGAATGTAAAAAAATCGAAGCAAAAAGCTTCGATTTAACCGGTTTGTGATCTGCCCGGTACCTGGCTTAAGAAAAACCAATCAGGTCTGGAGAAAATTGTTTTTAGAAAATACATCGGAATATTTGCCGGCATTTTATAAAGTAACGTAAATACTATAAATGATAACCGGCTCTATTAGTTAATGCCTGTCGTATTATTATTACATAACTACTTCTTCCAGCAGAATAACGTTATTCTTAAACTCTATAAAGCGACAACGGATACTGGCTTGCCTGTCCATAGCAAAAGTGTCTGTTCTCCGGATATCCTGAATACAGCACTTTATAACTAAGGAAGATGTATCAGCCGCTTTGGTACTGCTGCACATCATGGTTATGTAGTTACAGTCCCCTGCAGGGGACTGGGTCTGATACACTGTTCCGGAAAGAACAAGTATATTGTCTTTATACTTGGTTATAGCGTGCCCGGCATTAGAGCTGAAGTCTCTGCACATCTCCCCTTCACTTACGGCAACGGGGAGTGATTTTTCCTCCTGATACAGAGAATCTTTAGTAGTATATTGTGCTGTATCTCCTGTGGGATTATTTTGGCAGGAATAAAACAGGATCAAGGTGATGAATAATATTCCGTGCCTTATATTGCTTATCATAATTCTAATTTTTAAAGTTAGCAGATAATAAAAAGGAGCTTATTTTTGATTGTTCATGGAATATAGCTTATTCGCTTTCATCCTCTTCTGCTGCTTCAAAATTGATAGAAGTTTCTGCTATATCTGTTAGGGTCAGATCTGTTTCTTCTTCTTCATCCAGCGTTTTCTGCAGGAGCTTAGCTGCTTTGGTATGGCTGAGTGTGTGAGCGATGGCTACCAGTCCGCCATAACTTGCAATTTCGTAATGCTCTACTTTCTGTGCAGCAATAATTAACCCGGCATCTCTTGTTGCTGATCCTTCAGGTGTATTTTTTATGATTTCATCTGCTTCTTTCAGGATGCCTTCCATAGCGGCACATCTTTTACTTTCCGCAGCTTCTCCGATCAGCTCAAATACTTTCTCCAGTCGTGATACATGCTTTTGAGTTTCTATCTCATGATCTTCAAAAGCTTCTGTTAACTCTTCATTGGAAGCCGCTTTCTGCAATTTTTTCAAACCTTCAATAATGGCTTGTTCAGACCAGTACATATCCTTTAATGCATCTGAAAATAATTGCATTAACGGAGCATTTTTATCTTCCTGTACTGTTTTGCTGCTTGTTCTCCGGGCACTGGCTGCACTTTTTTTTGCTGCCGTTTTTTTTATTATAGGGGGCAAAATGTTTTTTTTTTAAATTTATTAAATAGAGGATTGGAATAAAAGTAGCCATTTAACTGTCCAATAAAAAAATCAGAAGTATGTTAAATAGTAAGTGTCAATGGCGACTTTTATAATTGTTCTGTTTCCATAGTGGAGCTAATCATTTCTCCTGCTGCCATAGCCACTGCGACCACCGCCATGTGAGGCCCTGCCGCCCATAGCGGCAATGCGTCTAACCTGCGACTTGCTCATAGCTGCGAACCCCCTTTTACCGCCACCACTGGAAGAGCCTCCCCTGCTGCTACCTGAAGACGAGCTGCTGCGGCTGCTGTTGCTGCTACGAGATGAACTTCCCCTTCCTGAAGAACCTCCACGCGATCCGGATGAGCTGCTACGTCCTGAGTCCGAAGACCTGCTGCGGCCGGAAGCGCGTCCGCCTTTGGCTGCTATCCTGCGCACCTGGTCTCTGTCCATAGAAGCAAAACCTCTCCTGCCCGAACCGCGACCACCGCGGGATGAACTCCGGTTGTCCTCGTCCTCATCTTCATCATCATAATCGTCATCGTCTTCATCATCCCAATCCTCATCTTCATCATCATAATCGTCCTCGTCATAATCATCATCATAATCCTCACCGTTTTCGGCGTCCTCATAACCGGCCCGATAGCCTGCCTGATAGCCTTGTTCATAGTCGTCGTCCTCATCATCATAATTGTCATTGTCGTAAGAGCCTGAGTTGCTGCGACGATTACTATTGCTTCTGGATGAACTACCGTAACCTGAACGGCTGGAGGTGCTGCTGCGACCTCTGTTGGTACCTTTTGCCATAATTTAAGTTTTTAATGGTTAAATAATAAGAATACTGTAATCAAAAAGTAAGCCTGTTGCCTGTAGCTTAGGATTTAATGGGATTCAGCACTGTTTCATGCGGAAAATGTGTGGAATTCGGACTTATAAGTGGGGATCGAAACGGGGAAATAACCCATATTAAAGACAGACCTGGTATTCTGGTAATTACTTTAAGATTATAGAAGACTTAAAAAGGACTTTACAGAAAACCTTCAGAAAGAATAGCTCAATAAGATAAGCATAATCTAATGCAATATGGTTGAAGCTCTGCTAATGTAGCATCTTCATATTCCTGTACGGACCGGCATTCCCGTGTATTTCTGTTTTATTCTTCTCCCATAATGTTGTTTCATGCTTTTATATGCTTATTAAGCGGATTGTTTCCCGGTTTCCGGCACTTGTTGTTTTGCCTGTCACCACTTATGGAATGATTAATGAGCTACTCTTATCAAACACATAATATCTCACACTTAAAAGAATTGATTATGAAAAAGTGTCTTTTTACAGTAGCAGCTTTACTGCTGGTTATTACCTGTGTAAAAGCTCAGCAGCGAAAAAATGCTGCAGATCCTGACAGAAATAACTTTTCAGACAAAGGGTTTATTCAGCAGGCTATAGAAGCAGGAATTGCTGAAGTGAATTTAGGCAGGCTCGGGCAGTCTAAGGGAACTAATCCCATGGTGAAAGAATTGGGAGCAATGATGGTAAGGGAGCATCAAAAAGCCAATGAAGAGCTTATACAATTGGCTACGCGGAAAGGCTATACTAATGTGCTGGACCGCGCTAATGCCGATGCACAAAATGATTATGAACAGCTCATGAAAAAAGAAGGAGCAGACTTTAATAAAGCTTTTGCCGGGCAAATGGTGAAAGACCACGAAAAAACCATAAAGCTCTTTAAGAAACAGGCTGAAGGCGGCGAAGATGAAGAGCTGAGAAATTGGGCGGCACAAACGCTACCCACTTTGGAGCAACACCTGGACCATGCCAGGAAATTAAAAGATACCCTCGGGAACAACAAATAAGAAATGCAGCTTTAATTCTTCTAACGGATTTGATACAGGCCACATAAATTGAAGTCCTGGTACAAGCATGTTTATAAATTATAATAAAAAATCCAAAGCAGTTGAATCGCTTTGGATTTTTATTGTTTTCAATAGTGGTTTACATTTTTCTATGCCAATTGGGATCAGACATACTGTCGGGAGGTGGGGGCGGAATGGTTGATGTATCGGTTCTTCTATCCCGGTACATCATTGTCGTGTCCCGCTGTCTGTTTTTGTTGTTTTTGACGGGAGGTTGTTGCCGGCGATTATTTATCCCCGTATCCTGGTCAGTTACTCCGGTATTTATATTGTCATAGGAATGAATCGTAGCTGGTATGTCTTTAGTGGAACCGGCAATAGCCCAAAGGAGGATTGCAGCTCCTGCTGTTATGCCTATAAAGCCTTTCATAATAATCTTTTTAATGGTTAAATAAAATGGTTATCTTAATGCAAAGGTATCTTATATATATCTGAGAAAAAGGCGGTATCAACCTTCCGGTAACCGCCTTTTTATGAATAGAGTCTATGCAGTGTTTTCTTCATGTTTTCATA
>JBEBVI010000419.1:0-3955 GCA_040392805.1 Taibaiella helva | reverse complement strand
CAACATGGACTCGCGCTTGTTGATATTCAAGCGATTGCATAATATGTCATTGGCACTGGAGTGGAGGCATCTCCCAAGCTTAGAAATGGGGAAGTTATTTTGACATCGTTACTAAACAAAAAATATACCCGCTTGCCTTTACCGGTTATATAAAGACAAGCGGGCAAGAAAGATAAACGGTTAAGTTAAGATGGGCTGTTTTCTTCTAAAGAAAAGAGACTGTCCACAAATTCAAGCTTATTGAATATTTGCAGATCCTCCATTTTTTCCCCGACACCGATATATTTTACGGGAATTTTGAACTGGTTGGCAATAGCCAATACCACGCCACCCTTTGCGGTACCATCCAGTTTGGTAATGGCTAATGCGCTTACTTCGGTTGCCGCAGTAAAGTGCTTAGCCTGTTCTAAAGCATTCTGACCCGTGCTTCCGTCTAATACGAGCAAGACTTCGTGGGGAGCGTCCGGTACGTTTTTACTTACTACTCTTCTTATTTTAGAAAGCTCATCCATGAGGTGCGCCTTATTGTGGAGCCTTCCGGCCGTATCAATAATGATGACATCCACACCTTTTGCTATACCGCTTAAAACCGTATCGTAAGCTACCGAGCTCGGGTCGCTGCCCATTTCTTTTTTAACTATAGGCACATCTGCACGCTCGCTCCATATCGTAAGCTGGTCTACTGCGGCAGCCCGGAAGGTATCGGCAGCTCCGAGCAAAACGCTTTTCCCGTTCTTTTTGAAGTTATAAGCCAGCTTACCTATAGTTGTGGTTTTGCCTACACCGTTTACACCGACTACAAGTATGATATAAGGCTTTTTATCTGCAGGTATATCAAAAGTTTCAAACTCCGAAGAAGGCGCGCTTGTTAACATACCGGCAATTTCCTCCTGGAGTATGCGGTTGAGATCGGAAGTGCCTAAGTATTTATCTTTTGCTACCCGCTCTTCAATACGGTTTATTATAGCAACGGTTGTATCCAGGCCCACATCAGCAGTGATCAGGGCTTCTTCCAGGCTGTCCAGCACTTCCTCATCTACTGTGCTTTTCCCGGCAATGGCCTTGCTCAGCTTCGAAAAGAAACTTTGTTTCGTTTTCTGCAATCCTTCATCCAGAGCGGCCTTTTGTTCCTGCTGTTCTTTATTACGTTTAAACAGCTTATCGAAAAATCCCATAATATAGCTTGAAAAGTTATTAAATAAGTATGATCGTCAAAATAACTTACCCACTTGTACAGAGCCGTGCCGAAGTACCTGTACTGAGCTGCGTCGAAGTAAGTACTGTCATGTCGGCCTCTGCGGCTATGCTCAGGGCAGGCTCCGTAGAGACATCTCCCAGGTTTACCCCATGAGATGTTTACCATGTGAGATGCTTGTTATCTCACGGGGTGTACTATCTCGTGGGGCTTGGAACCGGGAAGGTATTTTGACACAGTTACTAAGCCTTTTCGCTTGCAAAAGTACCTTTTTACATTGTATTATAAGAATGCGTTCCCTTATTTCCTACTTTTGATTATAAAAATGTAATAATGGACGAATTGATCCCCGTAACCTTATGGTTGGCTGGAAGAAGCTACAGAATACGGATAAAAAAACAGGACGAATCCGCAATCAGGCTTGCAGTAAAGGTGGCGGAAGAAAGAATTGCCGAACTGAAAACCACCTTTGCCGGAAAAGATGACCAGGATTTTATAGCCATGTGCCTGCTGATGTACGCTACCGGGCATGTGACGGAAGACAGCGGGCTTAACCCGGTACAGCAGGAAACGATAGGACAGATGATCGCTAAGATAGACCGCGTACTTTAGTTGTTATGCTTTTTCTTCAGGTATACTGTATTGAACAGGATTACGGCGAAAGCAATGATGCCGTATCCCAGGAGCTGCCAGGCATCGGTAGCTTCCTGGAAATAGAATAAGGCTAGGCTGAATGCGATCAGTGGATTGATATTGACCAGCATGCCCACAGTAGATGAGGGGAGTCCTTTCAGCGCATATAAATTGAGCCATAACGGAAGTATGGTAAAGCCGGCAGCGATAATAACGATGTAGCTCCAGAAACCGGACGAAAGCGAAACGGATGAATTGAGGTAAGGATAAAAGGGTAACAGGAGTAAAGCCGAGCAGGTGACCTGGAATGTGAGTACAAAAAATTTGTCAAAACCGGAATTCTGACGCTGGCTAACGAGGTAAAGCGCATAAGGTGAGGCCACCAGCAGGCCGTACAGCATATCTGTAAGCTGTGCAAACGATAAAACGAGACAGCCCGCCAGGCTTATAGCTATACCTGCCCATTGTCTGCTCCATAGCTTTTCTTTCAGGATAAGGCAGGCCAGGCATGCGGTTAGGATCGGGCAAACTAAGTACGCGAGTGAGGTAGCCTTCACGCTGACATTATTCATTACATAAATGAAGGAAAACCAGTTTATGGTCAGGAAGATACTGCCTGATATATTCAGCAGGATTATTTTCTTTTTCAATGCCGGTGGCTGGTTGCGAAAGAGCGATATCTGGGCACGGAGCTTTTTGTTACCGAACAGTACGGTGACCAACAGTAAGAGAACGGCGCATAAAATTATCCTGTAAAACAATATATCAAAAGACGGATAAGCCCGCAACGGCCTTAATACCAGGCTGAAGAATCCCCAGATCCCGTATGCGGTAACAGCGGCCAGAAAAAACTTTGTGTTGCGCAAGAACAACTTTATTAAGTGGAAAGGCGCAAAGTTATGAATGATTCGCAGTTCTTTATCGCATTACACATTACCGTAGTTCTTTATCGCGTATTTTGCCGTACTTCTTTGTTCCATTGCTGTAGTTCTTTGTCACGCTGCCGTACTTCCTTATTGCATGGCCGTATTGCTTTATCACGTTACCATACTTCTTTGTTGCATTGCAGTAGTTCTATGTCACATTGCCATACTTCTTTATTGCATTGCAGGATGGAAATGAGGTTAAACCGGGCGGCTTTGTTGTATTTCTGCCGGGTTTAACAACACTTCCGTCCGGTTACACGATCGGACCATGTGGAAATACTCTTAAACCCACCGGTTTTGTTCCTGTACCGTTGGGAACGACAGCATTTCCAGGCAGTTATGCGGCAAAGCTGCCCGGTTATGGGTTCGTTCCGGGCGGCGTCATTACCTGGCCGGGTGGAAGCACGCCGGGGCCAGGCAGGTTTGTCGCGTTTCCGCCGGGCGTCGACCCGTTTCTATACGGGACAGGACTGAAGAAGTACGGCACTACCGGCGACAGGTACCGGGGAACAGGTCGAAAATTAAATTCAAAATTCAAAAGTAAACATTCCAAAGTGAGGTTTCGAATGAGCCAAGTAATCTCATACTTAGGGTCTGCTAAATAACTAACATTTTATTGAATACTAACGAATTGAGCAGTATCTCTTTATACTTCTCTGCGAGGGTTTTAGCCCATTCAGCCTTAAAACCTTGCAGATAGATTTCAGGGAAAACCTGGAAGATATACCTTCCTGTCAAATGGCTACATCTCTTGCACACTCCCCATAGTCATCCCGGAGGGATCTAAATGTCGCTACAACAACCTAACCAGGGCATTCCTTAGCGACCATAGACGCTTCCACCTGTTCTGAGCCTGGTCCGAAGGGACGTGACAGCAGGAAGAGGAAGGCTACTGTCTATGTAAGAAAATACAGTTATTTAGCAAGCCCTAATTAAACCT
This sequence comes from Taibaiella helva, assembly GCA_040392805.1. Lineage (GTDB taxonomy): Bacteria > Bacteroidota > Bacteroidia > Chitinophagales > Chitinophagaceae > Taibaiella > Taibaiella helvus_B. The sequence goes on along the minus strand of JBEBVI010000419.1, from coordinate 261 downwards.
TTTTAAGGAAGCCCTGCGGGTTCCACCCGGGCGTACGACAAACTTCTACAACTACCTGTTGTCCGCATTTTTCAGCCGGGAGCAGTTGTCTGAACTATGATTTAGGTAATTTACTTGATTGGTATGATTATTTTTCTCCCGAAGCGCGGAAGCCTCCCGTTCTCCAGAGGGGCTCGGGGAGGCTTCCGCGCAGGACGGCAGGATAATTGTCACGTCCTAAAAAAAGTAGACACTATTATTACTACTATAAGTTTTTTCTTT
>JBEBVI010000418.1:0-3959 GCA_040392805.1 Taibaiella helva | reverse complement strand
ATAAGATCGGCAATGCGGTTCAGGAGCTTAAAGCGCGTTTCCGGCGATGTCAGGCGCCATGATTCGAAAGCGTTACGGGCAGCCGTCACCGCCAGTTCTACATCTTCAGCTCCGCTATCAGGCGTTTGGCTGTACACCGCGCCGGTTGCCGGGTTGATATTATCCATAAAGCGGCCGGTCTGTGGCTGCACAAACTGACCGTCGATAAAGTTCAGTATTTGCTCGGGTGCTGTTAAATTCATACAGCAAATGTACGAGTATCAGTAAAATTTTGCTTTTTATATTCCTCTCGTTCTGCAAGGCGATTAAGTTAGCAAGGAAACGCCAGAGCGGAAGTATTATGCCAAAAGAAATTTATTCCGTTCTCGATTCAAAGAATATATATCTTTTTATTACTATTGTGCAAACTTATACATGTATCACAGGTCATGGCAAATCATCAGACAATAAAGGAAACTGTTCAATCGCCACAAAACCGTTCCGCTTATGATCATGTGGGCAATATCGGCAGTGTCGAAAGTTTAAAACAGATGGCCCGGATGCGGGATAAGGAAATGAAAGCTTTATTATCAGAGCAATAATTCCTTGTTTTTTCCGTCTTACTCTTTTAAATCCGTCCAAAAAATATGCGTTGCTCTATCATCTCCTTTTTCCTCAGTGCTTTCCTGTTAATTTATAGCGGTTCATTGTTCTTTCCCCGTTGGGAACAGGAGAGAAGTGAGGCCCAGATTTCCTGGGATGCCGGGGGATATTATTGGTATCTACCTTCCATCTTTATATATCACGATCTTAAGCAACAGGCATTTAAGGACAGTATTATGCAACAATATAGCCCCACTCCTGATGTCTTTCAATATGCTTATAAGCACGAATCCGGGAATTACGTAATACGCTATACAATAGGTACGGCTATATTGGAAGCTCCGTTCTTTTTCATTGCTCATGCTATTGCAAAACCATTGGGTTTCCCGGCTGACGGTTTTTCCAAGCCGTACCAGTTTATGATTTACTTAGGTGGGGTTTTATTTGCCTTGCTGGGATTATGGTATTTGCGCAAGTTGTTGCTCTACTATTACAATGACCGCACGGTGGCTATAGTCTTACTGTTATTGGTTTTCGGAACGAATTATCTGAATTATAGCGGCATAGATGTGGGCATGACGCATAGCTGGTTGTTCACTTTGTATGTTTTTATTTTACTGAACACGCATTATTACTATAAAACACTACGGCAAAAATACCTGCTACGATTGGGGGTATTAATAGGCATGGCTGGTTTAATAAGGCCTCCCGAAGTCATCTCGGCGCTCGTCCCGCTGCTCTGGGGTATGGAAAGGTTATCGGTATCTGCAATAAAAGAAAAGGTGTTGTTTCTCAAAAAACAGGTAAGGCACATTTTACCAGCGGTATTGATATGCGGACTGATCCTGAGCATTCAATTCATTTACTGGAAGTATACAACAGGCGATTGGTTTGTGTATACCTATCAAGACCAGGGATTTTCCTGGCTTCACCCCCACGTTAAACTATATGCTTTCAACTATCAATCCGGTTGGCTCACCTATACTCCTATGATGCTCGTGGCTATTATCGGTATCCTAGCTTTTATCAGATGGGGTAAAAATAAGGTCGCCATTATGACAATGATTCTTGTTAACTACTACATTGTTTCGGCCTGGGATATCTGGGATTATGGCGGCTATGGCGGCAGGGCTATGATACAAAATTATCCGCTGTTGCTTTTTCCTTTAGCATCATTCGTCCGGTTCATCCAGGGAAAAAAAGTGCGCATGTTTGTTGCTGCTCCTGTACTGCTTCTGTTTACTTACTTCAATCTCTGGTGGACGTATCAGGCGCATAAAGGCACTTTAATAGGAAGTACGCCGGCAACTTCAAAGTATTATTATGCCACTATCTTCAGATACAATTTACCAAGAGAGGTGCAGAAACTGAGGGATAATGAGGATATGTTTACCGGTACTGCTAAAAATCCCATATTACTCTATACTAATCATTTTGATACGGTAAATGAAAACGGGTATATTGAGATCATAAAGGATGGGCCAAAATCGTTTTCGTTTACACCGCAAGGTTCCGCGAAATGGATACGTGCTTCGGCCGATGTATTTTTTGCAGAAAAAGAATGGAACGTCTGGTTGATGACGCAGTTCATTATCCGGTTGAAAAAGGGTGATGTGGTTGTACAGGAAAACGGAATACGCCTGCAAAGGCTGAAGGATCGGGGTTCTGTTCAAAACATCACTGTTGATGCCAGAGTTCGCCACCTGGATTTTGATACTATCGAAATATTATTCCGTAACGAAAATAAGGGTGAAATTCCCTGTCGGATAGACAACCTGAAAGTAATCGGTTTTAATAATTGAAGCTATGCATAAGTATTAGTTTAGCATCGGGAAAGAGAAAACGGGAAAAACCTATAAGATAAACTGTTCAAACGGAAGGAAGCCTTTCCGTCCATTGCTGCTGGTTGAGAAAATCTTTTTATTTGTTATAAAGAAAAAAAATCCTCGTAGGTTTTTGAAACCTACGAGGATTTTTCACATTCACTTCTTTACTATTTTCTCAGTTTTAATAAGCAAACCATCGCTATCTGTGATACGCAACAGGTAGATACCTTCCGCCAGACCTTTTAAAGACAGGCTATGTACAGCGGTCTTATTTTTGCGAATTATTCGACCCGCTATATCGGTAAGTTCCGTATGCACTTTTACTGGTGATTGAATATGTATTACATCCGCAGTTGGGTTGGGATAAACCCTGATCAGATTGGCCAGTGCATGAATATTTTCTACCCCTGTTCTATAATTGGTTACCGGATATACATCTGCAGTATCAGAACAACCGTATTCATTAGTAACAATTACCTGGTAATCGCCATTTTCTGTTACCGTATATACCGAATCATTTGCACCGTTAATAGGCGTACCATTGAGCAGCCATTGATACGAGACATAAGAACCGGCTACACCTAATATAAAGTTATTCACGTTAATTACCGGTTTGTCTATTAGGGTAACTGTCAGATTTAAGGTAACCGTACTATCACAACCAAGCCGATTAGGGAACACTTGTGTATAAGTACCTTCTTCCGTATATACACTATCATTCCAGGTATAGCTTGCGCCACAGGGTATTGATTCCGTGAGGTAAGAGAAAGATGTATCGCCACAACCAAACTTTACTAAAAATACATCCCAAGAACCTACACTACTCAGCGTGCCTCCACTACCACCGGGATTAAAATCCGCCGGGGATGCTAAAATGCCCGTCATATATACATTGCCGCTGCCATCTACGGATACACCTGAACTCTGATTATTAATTCCTCCCGAACTCTTTGCCCAGAGATAATTACCGTCCATATCATACTTAGCTAAAAATGCATCATAACCATTTGCAATATTCAACATACCTCCATTACCACCCAAATTAAAATCGGCTGTGTCAGAAAAAAGTCCCGACACGTACACATTATCACTGGCATCTAGGCAGATGTCCCAAACCTCATCTCGACCAATTCCTCCTATACCTTTAGCCCACAAGTAATTACCATGTTCATCATACTTTACTAAAAATACATCACCCAATCCCATCATAGGAAGCGTATCACAACAGACACCCGGATTGAAATCTGCTGGGTTTGAGAAAAAATTACCTGTTATATACACATTGCCATTTTTGCCCACAGCTACTGCTTTTGATCTTTCGTTCTGCATACCTCCAATGCTTTTCACCCAGAGATAATTACCGTCCATATCATATTTAACTAAGTATGCATCTGTGTAGCTACTATTACTAATTATCGCACCTCTGCTACTGTTAGGGTCAAAATTAACTGTATCTCTAAACTCTCCAGTCACAAACATATTACCCTGGTTATCCACAGCTAGCCCAAAAACACCATCCTGTTTGGATCCTCCAATGTTTTTCACCCAGAG
>JBEBVI010000417.1:0-3961 GCA_040392805.1 Taibaiella helva | reverse complement strand
TTGTAATTCGCTGGTGAGGTAGGAAATGCATTTGCTACCGTCTATGAGAGCCGGTTGCAGAATAGCATTTGTAGGGCAGGCATCTATGCAGCGGGTACAGGTACCACAAAAATCTTTTGCAAAGGGGTCGTCATATTCCAGCTCTAAATCCGTAATTAAGGTAGCAATAAAAAAGAAAGAGCCGGAGCGATTGTTTATCAGGTTTCCATTTTTACCCACCCATCCCAGGCCGCTTTTTACCGCCCAGCTTCGTTCCAGCACGGGTGCGCTGTCTACAAAACCACGCCCGGTAATGGAACCGATCTGTTGCCTTAATTCAGCCAGGAGCTCGTTCAGCTTACCCCGGATAATATCATGATAGTCTTCACCATAGGCATACTTGGAAATTTTAGGTGCATTATCGCTTTGCCTTTCATCAGGAAAATAGTTCAACATAAAGGTGATAACACTTTTAGCACCAGGAACTAATGCTTTTGGGTTAATTCTCAGATCGAAATTACGCTCCATATAAGACATTTTGCCCTGGAAACCTTTATACAGCCATTCTTCCAATCGTTTCGCATCTTCATCCAGCTTTTCGGCACGGGCAATCCCGCAGTAGTCAAATCCCAATTGCCTGCTGAGCTGTTTTATAAGAATAGTATTTGTTGACTTATTCGTAATAACTACATTTTTAAATGACCAATATAAGCCTTCCATTTATCAATGACCTGCTGCATTTCGGCAGGCAACGGAGAAGTAAAATGCATTCTTTCTTTCGTAACGGGATGTTGGAATCCGAGTTCTGCCGCATGCAATGCCTGGCGCGGTAATATTTTAAAACAATTATCGACAAATTGTTTATATTTTGTATGTATGGTACCTTTTACTATTTTATCACCCCCGTAAGTACTGTCGTTAAACAAAGGATGGCCTATGAGGCGGCTATGCACCCTGATTTGGTGGGTACGGCCGGTTTCAAGGCGAAATTGTAAGAGGGTGACATAGTGAAAACGTTCCAATACTTTATAATGCGTTATGGCCGGTTTACCATGATCGCCGTCGGGGAAGGCGTCCATCTTTTTCCGGAACCTTAAATTCCGGCCGATGTGTGCATCTATAGTGCCTTCATCCTGCTCAAAATCTCCCCAGGCTAATGCAATATACCTGCGGTGCACCGTATGGTCTTTAAACTGAGCAGCCAAATATTTCATCGATAATTCAGTTTTAGCTATAAGTATTAAGCCACTGGTATCCTTATCTATACGATGTACTAATCCAACTCTTGGCAGCTCAATTATTTTTGATTTGTCTTCAGCAGGATTTAAATACCAGGCAATACCGTTCACAAGCGTACCCTGGTAGTTGCCGCTGCCGGGATGAACCACAAGGCCTGCCGGTTTATCAATAACCAGGAGCTCATGGTCTTCATAGACAATGTTCAATGGCATTTCTTCCGGAATGATATCGGTGGGAATGACTTCCCGGCTGTCGTAGACTACAATTTCTTCGTATGGCCTTATTTTATGGTTGGGTTTGACCTTTTCTCCGTTGACCAATATCCAGCCTTCTTCAATCGCCTGTTGGATCTTGTTCCGGGTGGCGCCTTCAATACGGTTCATCAGGTATTTGTCTATCCGTATCGGCTCCTGTTTGCCGGAAAGTTTGATGCGCATTTTCTCGACAGGCTGTGCCGCCGGGACTTCATCTTCGTCCCATTCCTCTTCCTGTCCATCTTCGCTCCGGGTATTTTTCATATTGATTCTCCGGTCTTTTTGTTTAATTGAAAAGTTTAAATATGCTCTCTAATTGATTAATATCCAGTTAAATCCAAATCTAAAAACAGGGTTAGGGGCAGGATAGCCCGGAGCATATATATTATCGGTAAAAAATTGCTGAAGGTAATCTGCCATTACGAATGCCCGGAAGCTCTTCACCTTAAAATTGAAGTAAACCAAACCTTCCGGCTTATTATTAATACGGTAGGCATCCTGGTAGTAGAATTGGTTGAAATAAGGCGTATAACCATCAGCATAATAATTAGTTGTATACCTTACTTCTATCCCTGTGGCTATATGCAATGCCTTTTTGAACATAAACGTTTCAATACCCAATTTATGGCGCAGCATAAGCATGGGTATATGGATAGGCGCATTGGTTCCCGCCTGTTGCCAGACTATCTCATTATCCAGGGAGAAGATACCCAGCCTGAATTCTTTGGAGCCATAGATTTGCAGTATGGAAAAGGCGGTGCTATACTGCTGTGGCGTTAAATTGTTGCCATAATATAAGTAGTTGGCTAATAGATAATTATTTGAAGCTAATTTAAGTCTTAGTTTTTCTAAAACCACCTGCCCCCAAATTTTGGTTATACTGGTTTTATCGAGCTCGGATGTTCTTTGGAAATAGTTTGTTTTAAAGTTCGTCCAGGCATAAGGTGCATTGCTGAGCACCTGGTTGATACCGGCTGATAGTATACCCCATTTACCGAGGTCTTTGCCGACATGGGCATCAATTTTAAAATTACCTAATGCCTGACCGGTAAAATAAAATTGCCCCATAGCGCTGTAGCTCCATTGACCGCTTCGGAAAGCTTCTTTTTTTATTTCCCCGAAAATATAATTGCCTACGGTCGACTCTGCGTCTTTTTCCGGGGCACGGTAATTTGCGGAAAAGCGGTCAACGCGGTTGCCTATACCGGCCTCAATTAATACCAGCTCACTTCTTTTGCCCAGGAATCCATTCAGGCTGAATTTATTGTCCACATACAGCCAGTCTTGTATGCCAAACACCGAATCCTGGTCGGCGAAGCCGATATTGCCTGCAATAGGGCTATATCGCTCTGTTTCGGGTAACAGGTCATTGTAAAAATGCTTTTCCGAGTGTATGCGCAGCTCATGCTTTAACCTGAAACGGGGGGTAAATTGTATCTGCCTGCTGGTGGAATCGCTGTTGTATAGTGTATCGGAATTTCCTAAGGAGTAATTATTTTGTATATACAGGTCGTAGCTACGGAATATATTTTGGACCGCGGAATTTACCGAACCGTTATTGGGCGGCAGGTTGACATCTATGAGCTGACGGTCACTGTAAAAACTGTTTTTTAATAAGGAATCTGCAACAATACCGCCGTTTTCATTTTGTTTGAGCCGGTTATACACAAATGCGGCAGCTACATAATAGCGCTGGTTTTTGCTCTGGTAATTGGTATTGAAACTCCCCGAAAGGCAGTTGGACTTCTGCTGCCTGAAGAATCCTTCTGAAGTGATGTAGCGGATGCCTGTGGCAAAATTCCAGCGCGGTGTAATATTTTGTGTATGCAGTAAGGAAACATGCTGCTCATTTTTACTGCCCAGCATAAATGAAAAATCGGAATAGGGACGGGTGGTATTATAAAAGGCCAGGCTGTCTAAAGTAAGGAGATATACATCGTAGATATGATAGCCAAGGCTGGGGCCGGTCTGCATTAAGGGACTGAAAAATAAATTCCGGGCGGCAGTACCATAATTACCTAAATCGTTTCCCCACCAGGGTTGCCGTGGATGAAAGCGGTGAAAACGGGAAAGAGAAGAATCCGGATAACGGGCTACTGCAGAGTTTAAGGTATTGAAATATATTTTTGCCTGCTCATCTTTCCACTCTTCGTCCGATTTGATCATCGAGGAGTCCTGCTGCTGGTTAAACAGGTTGGATTGTTGGGTAGCCGGGTCAAGGCTATTATTGATGACCTGGGCTTCCGCATTATTTACCCGGATAAGCAAACACACGCATAAGAACAGTAAATTATATTTGAGATACAAATTGATACTGGTATTTTTGACTGGCAAATTTAGGGTAAGAATATCTTATTTAACTGACGTTACGCAAAATTACCCCCATTAAACTTGCCGGATAAAGCTAAGAAAATCAGATTTCTCTGGTTTATACACAGACTATTTGACAGCGGCACTTGGTTCAGCGACAGCCGCGGGTCTTTCTGCAG